>NZ_FOVS01000045.1:0-41005 GCF_900115235.1 Pseudomonas sp. NFACC24-1 | reverse complement strand
CCCCGCCAATGGATCGTTCCCACGCTCTGCGTGGGCAATGCATCCCGTGACGCTCTGCGTCACCTTCCAGAAAGCGGAACGCGAGGAACGATCGTTCACCTGATCAAGCTCCACTGTAGGGACGGTCGTTGTTACCGATGCAAGATCACCTGCGCGATTTCCTCCAACCCCATCACCCGTTGCGCCGCATTGAGTTTGATCGCTTCCTTGGGCATGCCGAAGACCACGCAACTGGCTTCGTCCTGGGCCACGGTGCTGGCGCCGGCGTCGAGCATTTCCTTCAGGCCACGGGCGCCGTCGTCGCCCATGCCGGTCATGATGATGCCGGTGGCGTTGCGGCCGGCGAATTTGGCGACTGAGCGAAACAATACATCCACCGAAGGGCGATGGCGGTTGACCAGCGGGCCGTCCACCACTTGCACGTGATAGAACGCGCCGCTGCGGGTCACCATCATGTGTTTGCCACCTGGGGCGATGAGCGCCAGGCCCGGGTGGATGCGGTCGTTGTTACGGGCTTCGCGCACTTCGATCTGGCACAGGCTGTTGAGCCGGGCGGCGAACGAGGCGGTGAACTTCTCCGGCATGTGCTGGACGATGACGATGCCCGGGCATACCCGTGGCAGGGCGGTGAGCACCGCTTCCAGGGCCTGGGTGCCGCCGGTGGAGGTACCCAGGGCGACGATGCGTTCGGTGGTCTGCGCCATGGCATGGCCGTTGGCGGCGGGCAGCATGGCGTCGGCGTTTAGTTTGATCGCCGGCGCGAGCGCCGTCGCTGCGGGACGCTTGCCGAGGTTGCGCACGTTGACCTGGGCGGCGGCACGGATCGCCGACACCAATTCGGGCGCCGACTCCAACAGAAAATTCTTCAGCCCGGTGGTGGGCTTGGTGATGATTTCCACCGCGCCGGCAGCCATCGCCTGCAACGTCGTTTCCGCGCCCCGGGGCGTCAGCGACGAACATATCACCACCGGCGTGGGGCGTTCGCTCATGATTTTCTTCAGGAAGGTGATGCCGTCCATGCGCGGCATTTCCACGTCCAGCACGATCACGTCGGGCCACTCCTTGGCCAGTTTATCCATGGCGAAAATCGGGTCGGACGCCGCGCCCATGACGTGGATGTCCGGTGTCTCGCTGAGAATCGCCAATAGCACTTGGCGAACCACGGCAGAGTCATCCACCAGCAGTACATTGATCTTTTTTGACATGGTCAGTGCCGGGTCCTTATGGGTTGGTGCCTGACCCACACATCGCCGCTGCGCAGGTCGAAGATGATGCTGCGGTGGCCGGTGCTGCCCATGTCCTGGGCGATCAGGTCGAGGCGATAGAGGGCGGCCATTTCCAGCGCGGCGTTGACGTTCAGTCGCGCCACATCGCCGTAGGGCACATGGCGTTGCAGCTCGGGGAACATCTCCCCGCCGCCGAACAGCTTGAGTTGGTAGTCCTCGGGGTCGGTGCGGTGCGCCCGGGCCTGACGGATGAACAGTTCGATGGCTTCGTCGGCGTAGAGGCCGTTCAGTGCGGTGGAGCAACGCACTCGACTGGGCAGCATGAAGTGGCACATGGCGCCGATCCTGCGTTCGGGGTGCCACAGCGTGATCGCCACGCAAGAGCCGAGAATCGTGCGCAGGCGGGTCGGGCAGGTGGCGAAGCGAAACTCCCCTGGCGCCAGGTACTCCTCGGCCACTGCTCTGATGGCGGCGTTCATGGTTTGCGGTAAATCGAGGGCGCCACCAGTTTCAACGCATCGGACACACCGTTGAGACTCTCCGAGTGGCTGACGATGAAATACCCGCCGGGCTTGAGCCGGGGGATCAAGCGGGCGACCACTTTGCTTTTGGTCGGTTGGTCGAAATAGATCATGACGTTGCGCAGGAAGATCACATCGAACTCCCCCAGCTCCGGCAAGGTGTCGTTGAGGTTGACCTGGATGAAGTTGACCCGGTTGCGCAACGCCCGATCGATGAGGAACGTGCCTTGCTGGCTGCCGGTGCCCTTGAGGCAGTATTTCACCAGCAGCGACTGGGGCAGGGTGCGGGCGCGTTCCATCGGGTAATGCCCGGAGCGTGCCTTGGCCAGCACCTGGCTGCTGATGTCCGAACCGATCACTTCCCAGGGCGTGGTGCCCAGCCCTTCGGCCAGGGTCATGGCCAGGCTATAGGGTTCTTCCCCGGAAGAGCTGGCCGCGCTCCACAGGCGGAAGGTCTTGCCCGGCGTTGCGTGGGGCAGTACGTGTTGGCGCAGGAAATCGAAATGCTTGGGCTCGCGGAAAAAGTAGGTTTCGTTGGTCGTCAGCAGGTCCAGCGCCACTTGTAATTCATCGGTGCGCTGACCGTTCATGATCAGCTTGAAATACTCGCCGTAGCTGTCCAGCCCATAGTGCTTGAGGCGTTTGAACAGGCGCCCGGCCACCAGGGCTTTCTTGGCCTCGGACAGGCTGATGCCGGCGGCCTGGTACAGCCAGGACTGGAACTGGCCAAACTCTCGGTCACTGAGCACCAGCGCGTTCGCGGGGCGTTCCTTGCAGGTGTCGGTGTTCACGGGGCATCCACTTCCAGCGCGTTCGGGCTGGCTTCGGCGAGTTGGGACATTTCGTCGATGGACAACACGCGGTCCACCTCCAGTACGATGACGAACTTGCCATCGACCTTGGCCATGCCGCTGATGAAATCGGCCCGGATCTTCGCGCCGAAGCTCGGTGGCGGCTCGATCTGCGAGGCCGGGATTTCCAGCACCGCCGACACCGTGTCCACCAGCAGGCCAATGTCCTGGGCCTGGCCGTCGGCGCTGGACGCCTCGATGATCACCACGCACGAGCGCCGGCTGATCGCCGAATTCGGCCGGCCGAAACGGGCCGACAGGTCGACGACCGGCACGACCGCGCCCCGCAGGTTGATCACCCCGCGCACGAAGGTCGGCATCATCGGCACCACGGTCAGGTTGCCGTATTCGATGATTTCCTTGATGCACAGGATGCCGATGGCGAACATCTCCGTGCCGAGCATAAACGTCAGGTATTGCGCTTCTTCCTCGACCGCGAGGGCGGTTTGACGTGTGGTCGCGATGGCGCCCATTGCTTTTTCTCCTTTAAGCAAGCCAGTGGAACCGGGCCATCAGAACCGAGTGAATTCCGATTCGTCCGGAGCGCTGGCCATGTTGTAGGCAAACGCCTTGGGCATGATCGGTGCCGGTGCCCGCGTCGGTTTGCGGCCGGAGGAGCCTGGGGTGTTGTCGACCCTGGCAACTTGCACAGCAGACTTGGGCGGTGTGTCCAGGGTGAAGAAGCTCATGGCCTGTTGCAGCTGTTCGGCCTGGCTGCTCATTTCCTCGGCGGTGGCGGCCAGCTCTTCGCTGCTGGAGGCGTTCTGCTGGGTCACCTGGTTGAGCTGGGTCATGGCGGTGTTGATCTGCGCCACACCGGCGGCCTGTTCTTCGGAGGCGGCGCTGATTTCCTGCACCAGGTCCGAGGTCTTGTTGATCGAGGGGACCATCTCGTTGAGCAGGTTCCCAGCCTTTTCCGCCATATCGACGCTGCTGGAGGACAGCTCGCCGATTTCCTGGGCGGCCACCTGGCTGCGTTCGGCCAGTTTGCGCACTTCGGCGGCGACCACGGCGAAGCCTTTGCCGTGTTCACCGGCGCGGGCTGCCTCGATGGCGGCGTTGAGCGCCAGCAGGTTGGTCTGGTAGGCGATGTCGTCGATGATGCTGATGCGCTGGGCGATTTTCTTCATCGCCACCACGGTCTGCTGCACCGATTCGCCGCCGTCGGTGGCTTCCTTGGCGGCTTTGCTGGCCATGCCATCGGTGACCTTGGCGTTCTCGGTGTTCTGGTTGATGCTGGCGCTCATCTGCTCGATGGACGCACTGGTTTCCTCGACACTGGCCGCCTGCTCGCTGGTGGCCTGGCTCATCGATTGCGCGGTGGCGCTGACTTCTTCCGAGGCGCTGGCCAGGTTGTCCGCGGCGTTACGCACTTCGCCAATGATGTGCGAGAGCTTGCCGATCATGTTCTGCATGGCGTTGAGCACCATGCCGGTTTCGTCTTTGGAGCCGCCTTCGATTTTTGCGTTCAGGTTGCCTTCGGCCAATTGCTCGGCGACGGTCGCGGCCTGTTTCAAGGGGCGGGAGATGATGCGCGAGATGAACAGCGCCAGGCCCAGGCCCGCCAGCAGGGCGGCAATCAGCGCGACGATGATCGACAGGCGCGATTTTTCAAACAGCGCTGCGCCACGCTCGCTGGCGGCGCCAGCGCCGGCGTCATTGAGTTCCACCAGTTTTTGCAGGTCGTTGACCACCAGATCGAATTGACGCTTGGATTCGCCCTTGAGCAGTGCGTGGGCTTGCTCGGTCAGGTTTTGCCGAGACAGTGCAAGCAGGTCCTTGCTGACGGCGAGGTACGCGACCCAGTCATTGCGGGTGGTTTCGAACAGCTGGCGATCTTCCGTGCTGGAGAGCAGCTTTTCATAGGTCGCCATGCGGGTTTCAAAACCCTTCCTGGCTTCTTCCGCTTCTTGTTCGACGACGAGGCGTTCCTGCTCGGAATCGGCGGTAATGTGGCGGTTTTCCTTGAGGCGATAGTTTGCCCCGTAGAAACGCATGCCCGAGGCCGCACGCATGGACGGCATCCAGTTTTCCCGGATATCGACGGTGGTGCTGTTCACCTCGCCCAGTTGGATGATCGCGAACACCCCCATGACGGCGGTGAGGGCCAGCACCACAAGAAATGAAGTGATCAGTTTGGTGGCGATTCTAAGATCGTAGAACCATTTCATTGGGAAGTACCTCTCCATGGAATTGCTAAAGCGTCAGCGAGCGTTGGCTTGTTGTAATTGAGTCGGGGTGTAGCGGTTTTCTGTCTGGGCGATCTGGATGAGCAGCGCCGGTACGTCGAGAATCAACGCCACGGCGCCACTGCCCAGGATGGTCGAGCCACTGATGCCGCGAAGGGCGCCAAACAGCTTGCCCAGCGGTTTGATCACGGTCTGGAATTCACCCAGCAAGTCATCCACCACCAACCCGGCCTTGAGTTCGGCGTAGCGCACCACCACCACGTTCTGCCGACGCGCGGCCGGACCTTCGTGGCTGAAGTGATCGCGCAGGTAGACCAGCGGCAGCACCTCGCCGCGCAGGTCGAGGTAGCCTTGCTCGCGGCTGGCGAGCCCATCGTCTTCGCTCAACTCGATGCATTCCTGAACCATGTCCAGCGGTATGACATAGGTCGACTGACCGATGCCCACCAGGAAGCCGTTGATGATCGCCAGGGTCAGCGGCAGGCGGATGCGCACCACGGTGCCCTTGCCGGGCTGGCTGTCCAGGTCGACGGTGCCGCGCAGCAGTGTGATGTTGCGCTTGACCACATCCATGCCCACGCCACGCCCCGAAAGGTTGGTCACGGCCTGGGCGGTGGAAAAGCCGGGTTCGAAAATCAGGTTGTAGATTTCCTGGTCGGTGGGGCTGGCACCCGGTTGCACCAGGCCGCGTTCCTGGGCTTTTTCCAGGATCCGGTCACGGTTCAGGCCAGCGCCATCGTCGGCGATTTCCAGCACGATGCTGCCGGAGTCGTGATACGCGTTGAGGTGCAAATGCCCCTTGGCCGGTTTGCCGGCCGCCAGCCGGGCCTCGGCGGTTTCAATGCCGTGGTCCATGGCGTTGCGCAGCAGGTGCATGAGCGGGTCGCCGATTTTTTCCACCACGGTCTTGTCCAGCTCGGTCTCCGCGCCGCTGATGATCAGGTCGATGTCCTTGCCCAGTTCCTGGCTGACATCGCGCACCACCCGACGGAAGCGGTTGAAGGTTTCGCCAATGGGGATCATGCGCAGGCGCAGGGCGCCGTCGAGGATTTCTTCCACCAGCCCGGAGACCGACGAGGTGGCTTCCTGCAACGGGTCGTTGTGGCAGGTGCGGGCCAGCAGGCTGGCGCCGGCGCTGGCTATGACCAGTTCGCCCACCAGGTTGATCAACTCGTCGAGCTTGTCGGCGTTGACCCGTACGTAGGTGCCGTCCTTGGCCTTGCTGTCGCTGGTCACCGCTTGTTTGTCGGTGGCGATCTGGGCGGGCATGCGCGGCGTCTTGCGCTGGTCGGACAGCAACTCGCCGGTGGCGACCAGCGCGGTGGTTTCCTCGGCCGGTTCCGGTGATGTGGTCACCAGGCCGGTGTTGGTCGGGGGCGCGATGTCGTCATCCTGGGCAACGATCTCGATCTCGCAGTCTTCCCGGACGAAATCGAACACTTCGTTGATCGCCCCGTGGCTGGCGGCCGAGCGAAACGCGATGTCGAAGCCCAGGTAGCAGGACTCGGCGTCCCAGGCATCGGCGGCGGGCAGGGCGTCGGTCAGGGTGGTGAGGTCGACGATTTCACCCAGGGTTTGCAGGTAGCGCAGGAACGACAGCGGGTCCATGCCATTGCGGAACACGTCCTGGCCGAAACGCAGGGAAAGGTGCCAGAGGCGCGTTTCGCCGGGTTCGCGGGTTTCGGTTTCCTGCGCCGGCGTTGGGGCCGCGGCCGGCGAGGGCGCCTGGTATTCCTGCAG
This sequence comes from Pseudomonas sp. NFACC24-1, assembly GCF_900115235.1. Taxonomy (NCBI): domain Bacteria; kingdom Pseudomonadati; phylum Pseudomonadota; class Gammaproteobacteria; order Pseudomonadales; family Pseudomonadaceae; genus Pseudomonas; species Pseudomonas sp. NFACC24-1. Next base: position 34,478 of record NZ_FOVS01000045.1, on the reverse strand, counting down.
AATCTGGCACAGCTCCACTTCCCGTTGCAGGGCCGGCGGCGGCAGCGATCCGCCCTGGTTGGCGGCTACGTTGATCAGTTCCAGCATGTGGTCACTGGACTTGAGCAACACCGCAATCAGGCCGGCGTCCACCTCGACGCTGCCGTTGCGCAGGCGGTCGAGCACGTCTTCGACGATGTGGGTGAAGCTGACGATCGGTTCCAGGCCGAACAGGCCGGCCGAACCCTTGATCGTGTGGGCCGCCCGGAAGATCGCGCCGATGGCGTCATCGTCGCCGGGGTCGGTTTCCAGTTGCAGCAGCGACTCTTCCATCGCCTGCAACTGTTCCCGTGCCTCGACGATGAAGGTCTGTTGTGCCTGATCCAGATTGATGCTCACGCTCATTTCCTTTGTCGTGTCCAACGTCCTAGGCAACCAGGTTGCACAGGGCAAGTGTCTCCGTGACGGCCTGGCTTTGGCCGGTGAGGGTCAATTGGGTCCCGGCCCGGGAGGCCTCGCGCTGCACCATCAGCAGCAGTTGCAGGCCGGCGCCGTCCATCTCGGTGATCTGCGACAGATCAAGGGCCATTCGTGGCGTTGCCCCCAGGTGCGGCAGCCACTGCGCGGCCAGCTCGGCCGCGGTGTAGATCGTCAGCTCGCCGTCGATGTGCACCTGGGTGGTGTCATCCTGTGTTTCGTGGTGCAGCGGCATGGGAGCCTCCGACTATCAAGGAAGAATCAGCTTGGATACCGCCGCCAGCATCTGCGCCGGCTGGAACGGCTTGACCACCCAGGCCTTGGCCCCGGCGGCCTGGCCTTCCTGTTTCTTCGATTCCTGGGATTCGGTGGTGAGCATGATGATCGGCGTGAACTTGTAGCTGGCCAGCTTCTTGACCTCCTTGACGAAGGTGATGCCGTCCATGTTGGGCATGTTCACGTCACTGATGATCAGGTGCACTTTCTGGCCGTTGAGCTTGCCCAGCGCGTCCTTGCCATCGCTGGCTTCGATCACGTCATAGCCGGCACTTTTCAACGCGATGCCGACCACCTGCCGAACGCTCGCGGAGTCGTCGACAACCAATACACTTTTAGCCATGAGCGGCTCTCCTAAAAGAAGGTAATTTCCTGTGAACTCTGTTGCGCGCTCGAGTCGCCGTGGTGATTGCGGCGTTGCTCGTCGGTGGCGTAGGTGGTTTCCATGCGCGCCAGCCATTGGCGGGCATCGATGGAGACGGCCTGGTCGGGCGACTGACTGGCCTGCTGCAGATGCACATGCAGGTCCTCCATGTTGTCGCGCACGTGGCTGAGGATCTGGCTGACTCGATCCTGGAACTGCAGGCTGACCAGCACCTCGGTGAGTTCATCGCGAATGCCGAAGCTTTCCCGTTGCAGCATGTCGGCCGAGTCGGCCAGTCGGCCGGTGACACTCTTGAAGCGCTCCAGCACCTGCTGGATGCTTTGCTCGGAGGCACTGACCGAATGGCTGTCCTGGTCCGCGCCGCTGGAAGCGGCATGCACCAGTTGGGTGATGGCGGTGTTGATGATGTCGACCTTGGCCGACATCTGCTGGCCGGTCTCGCTGGACTTGCTCGAGAGGCTGCGCACGGCGTCGGCCACCACCGCAAACCCACGCCCGGCCTCGCCGGCACGGGCGGCTTCGATGGCGGCGTTGAGGGCCAGCAGATTGGTCTGCGCGGCAATCGCCGCGACGTCGGCGGCCATGGTCCGCAGCTCGCCGGTATAGGCCGTCAGGTTGCGTACCTGGGCCAGGGTTTCGTCGCGGCTGGCCTGGGTGGCCTTCAGGGAATCGATGACCTTGACCAGTTCACCCTCGCTTTGGGCCAGCACTTGCATGGCGCCGCCACTGCTGCTGCCGGCCAGTTCACCAGCGGCCAGTTGCGAGGCTTGCACGGTGTCTTCCAGGCGTGACGAAATGCCGGTGAAGCGGCTGGTCAGGGAGACGATCGCGGTCTCGGTCTGCTGCCGGGAGCTTTCGACCTGCTTGGCCCAGATCGGCATGGCACCGAGGATGACGTCGTTGAGTTGTGCGTTGGTTTTATGGGCCAGGTGCTCGCTGCCTTGCTGGTCGTGGCGGGCCATGGCGGCGGCGAGGGCGCTGTCGAACTGCTGGCGTTGCGAACGCGCACCCCATACGCCAGCACCGACGCCCAAGACCACGATCGCCACACTCAAACCGATGTTTTGCCCACTCGCGCCATTGAGCGCCAGCACGCCAATGCTCGCGGCAATGGCCACCAGCACGGTACTCCAGAGAATGCGTGGTTGTGATTGGGTAAGGGAATGACCGTGAGAATACGACGTCATGGTTCGGTCCTTGAACAGTGTTGCTGACAGGTTATTTGCGAATAACTGGTTATCTGCAAAGCCGGCACGGTCTTGAGGACCAGTCGTCCGGTTTCGACAAAAATGATGGCGCGGTGATATCTAAGAATAGACGAGATTGGGAAATTGTCGAGATGGCCTGACCTGTGGAGATCCCCGGGCTAGGGCGCTTGCCCCCGGTGGACTGCGCTGTAGGAGCTGCCGAGCGAAGCGAGGCTGCGATCTTTCCAAGGCCCGTTGAATATCCAGTGGAAGATCAAAAGATCGCAGCCTTCGGCAGCTCCCACAGCGCAGTCAAGCGCCCTCGCCCCGAAAACGGACATCTTCTGAAACAGAATCCATGGATTGAGCTAAATTACCCCGCATCGGATTTTCGAACCTGCCATCAGAGTCCCCATGCCGACCCAGCCCCTCTGGAAAACCTATCTCCTGTTCCTGATCCCCATGGTCCTGTCCAACTTCCTGCAGTCCATGTCCGGCACGTTCAACAGCATCTACATCGGCCAGATGCTCGGCACCCAGGCATTGGCGTCGGTGTCGGGCATGTTTCCCATTGTATTTTTCTTTATCGCTTTGGTGATCGGCCTGGGCGCGGGGGCGGGGGTGTTGATCGGGCAGGCCTACGGGGCCGGCGAAACCGGCACAGTGAAGGCGATTGCCGGTTCGACCTTGTTGCTGGGGGCGATCATTGGCCTGGTGGCGGCGGTGCTTGGCAGTGTCTTTGCGCGGCAGGCGTTGCAAGGGCTGGGCACGCCGGCCGATGTGCTGGAGGACGCCGTTTCCTATGCCCGGGTCATGCTGTGGATCCTGCCGATGCTACTGGTATTCGTGCTGTTCACCCAACTGCTGCGCGGGGTGAGCGATACGGTGTCACCGATGTTGGCGCTGCTGGTGTCCACCAGTGTCGGGCTGCTGCTCACGCCAGCGTTGATTCGCGGCTGGCTGGGGTTGCCGCAGATGGGCATCCAGAGCGCGGCATGGGCGGGGCTGGCGGGGACGACATCGGCGATGCTGATGCTGGCATGGCGCCTGAGTCGCCGCGAGCATGCCTTGGCGCCGGACCGTGCATTGTTCGCGGCGATGCGCCTGGACCGGGACATCCTCGGCAAGGTCCTGCGAATCGGCCTGCCCACCGGGTTGCAGATGGTGGTGATCTCGTTGTCGGAGTTGGTGATCCTGGCGCTGGTCAATCGCCACGGCTCCCAGGCCACGGCGGCCTACGGCGCGGTGACGCAGATCGTCAACTACGTGCAGTTTCCGGCGCTGTCGATTGCCATCACTGCTTCGATCCTCGGCGCCCAGGCCATTGGTGCCGGCCGCCTGGAGCGCCTGGGGCCGATCCTGCGCACGGGGCTGGCATTCAACCTCTGGCTCACCGGTGGGCTGGTGCTCCTGGGCTATCTGTTGTCCCACTGGCTGCTGGGGCTGTTCATCACGGATCCGGCGGCGCGGGTCCAGGCCGAACACTTGCTGCATATCATGCTCTGGAGCTTGCTGGTGTTCGGTTTCCAGGCGATCGTCGGCGGCATCATGCGCGCCAGTGGCACGGTGCTGGTGCCGGTCGCCATCTCGATTTTCTGCATCGTCGCCGTGCAAGTGCCGGCCGCGTATCTGCTGGACGCGCACTTCGGGTTGCAAGGGGTGTGGATGGCGTTCCCGGTGGCTTACTTGAGCATGCTGTTGTTGCAGACGCTGTACTACAAGCTGGTCTGGCAGCATCAGCCGATTGAGCGGTTGGTGTAATCAACCCACCACCAAACCCTGTGGGAGCCTGGCGATGTTACAGTGGCCGTCACCCGCCACGCCGCCACCGAGGATCCGATGCCTGCCAGTCTTACCACCCACATCGCCTACCGCGCCTTCCTGTTCGACATGGACGGCACCTTGCTCACCTCCATCGCCGCCGCCGAGCGGATCTGGACCCGCTGGGCCCTGCGCCACGGCGTGGATGTGGCGACGTTCCTGCCGACGATCCACGGCATGCGCGCCGTCGACACCATCGCTCGCCAGCATCTGCCAGGGGTGGATGCCCAGGCCGAGGCCGAGCGGATCACCCGCGAGGAAATCGAAGACGTGGAAGGCGTGGAGCCAGTGAAGGGGGCGGCTGCGTTTCTGCATAGCCTGCCGCCAGAGCGATGGGCAATCGTCACCTCGGCGCCGATGGCATTGGCCTTGCGGCGTATGGAAGCGGCGGGGATCCCGAGCCCGGCAGTGATGGTCACCGCCGAGGACGTGAGCGACGGCAAGCCCAACCCCGCCTGCTATCGACTGGCGGCCGAACGCCTGCAGGTGACGCCCCGGGAGTGTCTGGTGTTTGAAGACGCCGAGGCCGGTATTCGGGCAGGCGAGGCCGCCGGGGCCGATGTGATGGTGGTGACGGCAACGCACACGCACCCCGTGGTTACCCTTCATCCGCAGATCAAGGATTACCGCAGCCTGGGTGTCGAGGTGGGTGCGGGCGGGTTGATGCGGTTGACTCCGATTTTGTGACCACAGCAAACCCCCTGTGGGAGCGGGCTTGCTCGCGAATGCGGTGTATCAGCCAACATCAATATCCACTGATCTGACGCCTTCGCGAGCAAGCCCGCTCCCACACCGGCGCTGGGGCGTTGTGGTCAGGTCACCACGCGATAACACGGCACATACGCCGCGCCGCCCGGCAGTTTCATGCGGTGCTGGGCGACGAAGGCCTGGAGCAGGCGGTCGAGAGGTTCCATGATGGCGGCGTCGCCGTGGATCTCGTAAGGACCGTGCTCTTCGATCAGGCGGATGCCCTTGTCCTTGACGTTACCGGCCACGATCCCCGAGAACGCCCGGCGCAGGTTGGCGGCCAGTTCGTGGGCGGGCAGGTCGCGGCTCAGGCCCAGGCTGGCCATGTTGGCGTGGGTCGGGTCGAACGGGCGCTGGAAGCCTTCGTCGATCTTCAGCAGCCAGTTGAAGTGGAAGGCGTCGTTGCGCTCGCGGCGGAACTGCTTGACCTCCTTGAGCCCCTGGGTCATCTGCCGAGCCACTTCGGCCGGGTCGTCGATGATGATCTGGTAGTGCTTCTGCGCGGCCTCGCCCAAGGTTGCACCGACAAACGCATGCAACTGGTCGAGGTACGGCGCGGCGCTTTTCGGCCCTGTGAGCACGACGGGGAAGGGCAGGTCCTGGTTGGCCGGGTGCATCAGGATGCCCAGCAGGTACAGGAACTCTTCCGCCGTACCGGCACCGCCCGGGAAGATGATGATGCCATGGCCGACGCGCACGAAGGCTTCCAGGCGTTTTTCGATGTCCGGCAGGATCACCAGCTCATTGACGATCGGGTTCGGCGCTTCGGCGGCGATGATCCCCGGCTCCGTCAGGCCCAGGTAGCGACCGCCATGGATGCGCTGCTTGGCGTGGGCGATGGTGGCGCCTTTCATCGGGCCTTTCATCACCCCCGGGCCGCAGCCGGTGCAGATGTCCAGGCTGCGCAGGCCCAGTTCGTGGCCGACTTTCTTGGTGTATTTGTATTCTTCGGTGTTGATCGAGTGACCGCCCCAGCACACGACGATTTTCGGCTCCACGCCAGGGCGCAGGGTGCGGGCGTTGCGCAGCAGGTGGAACACGTAGTCGCTGATGCCTTGGGACGAGCTGAGGTCGATGCGCTGGCTGTCCAGTTCGTTCTCGGTGTAGACGATGTCGCGCAGGGCACTGAAGAGCATTTCCCGGGTGCTGGCGATCATTTCGCCGTCGACGAACGCATCGGCTGGCGCGTTCAGCAGCTCCAGGCGTACGCCCCGGTCCTGCTGGTGAATGCGGATCTCGAAGTCCTTGTAGGCTTCCAGGATGGTCTTGGCGTTATCGACATGGGCGCCGGTATTGAGGATGGCCAGGGCGCACTGGCGAAAGAGGGTGTAGATACTGCCGGAGCCGGCTTCGCTCAGTTGCTGGACTTCGCGCTGGGACAAGGTCTCCAGGCTGCCCTTGGGGCTTACCGAGGCGTTGATTACATGTCTTTGAGTCATTCAGCTTTCCTTGAAAACGATGCCATGCACACAACGACGGCATCTTGAAAAAAAACGTCCACGCCGAAAGATCGCACGATCCTTGCGCTATCGCCATGGACTTCGATCCGGGCCCGGCGAGTCGGCGGCCATACAAAATGAGCCCCAGCATAGCTAAATCGACCGGGCAGGCGATAATGCGTGACTCTTTTGATGCCGTACAAGGAAATTGCGCCGCGATGTTCGAGATCAAACCGTGGGATGGCGACACCTACCGCAGGCAGACCCGCCGCAGCACCCTGATCATCGCGGTGGTGTTCCTGGCCCTGGCGATGCTGTTGTCCAGCCTGGCCGTGATGCTGTTGGGTACGCCGGGAGGTGATAACTTTCGCTTCAACCTCGGCGGGGTGATTGTCGCGGTGTTGGCGATGGCTGTGCTGATGCGCCGGTATTTCTGGTCGCAGCCGTGGATGGCCGCCGCGGTATACGGCTGGCAGCTCAAGCGCAGCCTGATGAAAATCACCAACGTGATGCACCAAGTGAAGGCCGGTGTGCAGGCCCAGGACCCCACCGCCATGAAGCTGCTGCGCTTTTATCACCTGGGACTGGCCCAGATGCATCAGCTGGACGCCAACTCCAGTGCCCAGGGCTCCCTCACGCGTGAAGCCGACGCGCACCTGGCGAACATGCAGGCGCTGGGCCTGGACACCGAACAGTCGCGCCTGGACCCAAGCTGGATCGAGACGGTGAAGCAGGCGTACAACGCCGGTTGAGCGGTCAGAGAGTGCCGATGCGGTCCAGCTCGGCTTTCAGGGCCTGGGCGTCCAGTTGGTCGAAGGGCAGGGCGAAGAAGGCTCGGCAGCGGGTTTCGATACGATCCAGGGCGGCATGGAAGGCTTGGCCGATCTGATCATCGCTGCCTCTGACGGTCGATGGATCGACCAGGCCCCAGTGGGCCTTGATGGCCGGACCGAAGTACACCGGGCAAGCATCGCGAGCGGCGCTGTCGCACACAGTGATGACGATGTCCGGCGGGCTGCCCTCGAACGCGTCGTTACCCTTGCTGCGCAAGCCTTTTACGCTGATACCGGCTTCTTGCAAGGTGCTCAGGGTGCGCGGGAGCACGTGGCCCTTGGGGAAACTGCCGGCGCTGATGGCCTGGAATCCGGCCGGGGCCAGATGGTTGAACATCGCTTCGCTGAGAATGCTGCGGCAACTGTTGGCTGTGCACATGAAGAGGACTTTCATTGATCGGCTCCGATAAGCGCAAGGTTGGGCTGAGCCGGAGTATATGCGGACAATCGAATATATGGAATTTCGTATTTGTAGCGAGGGCGAGAGCGGACAGCGCCGGGGCGCAGTACCTCTGCGCCCCAACGATTTGGGTGGTTACGATTTTCTGCCGCCTCCTTGGCTGCGTTCGCTACCTTTGTTACCGGCTCCCATGCCTTTTTGCCGGTCGTTGGCAACGTTGCCGCCCGACGCCTGTCCGCCTTTCTTGCCGGCTTCGGATGCTTTTTCACGATCATTGGCGAAGTTGCCTGGGTTTTTGTTTCCGCTACTGGCCATTTCGATAATCCTCATTGTTTGAGCGAGCAACGTGCCTCGCATTATTTGTGAAAGAAAATGGCCGAGTGAAGTTTAAAAAAAACCGCTTGCTGGCGACGAGTGGTCAGCCGCCGGTTGGCTTCCCTTCAGTCCTCGCCGCCGCTGACTTTCCAATGCTTGGCGTCCGTTGGAAAAACCACCTGCTCGACCCGGTGCGCGATGCCAAAGGCCAGGGAGTTTTCCGCTGGGATCACCCGTTCCTCGGCACACAGGCACTTGAAGATATCCAGTTGAGTGGCAGCGCCGGCGGTTTCCTTGACGTAGATCTCCACATACCGCGCCACGTCGTTGTCAAGGCTGGAGAGGTATTCGCGCAAGCGGGAATGGTCCACCGATTTCTGGCCGAAGTACCAGTTCATCGGGTGGATCAGAAAGCGCGAGTGGGGTGTGGTGGTGCGGTCGCTGGCGGCGAGAAACATGACGATGCCCATCGACTCGATGTTGCCGGCGTTTACGGCTCGCACCGGAACGGGAAGGGACTTGATGAAGGTATAGAGCGTAAAACCGAAGTTGGTGCTGCCGCCGACGGTGGAGAGGTTGAGCATCAGCGAGTCGGCGCCTTTTTCAAGGGCTTCCAGGCAATTGTCCCGGAAGCGTTCCGTGGTGCCCTGATCGATCTGGCAATGGAAATGGACAATGTGTTCGGACATCTGCAACTCCTGTCGATTTCACCCTTTGAAGTACCTGCGGATCGGCTGTGCCGTACAGTTGGGAGTTCGCAGGCCTTCGGATGTTCCTCATCTCCGGTTGGGCGCGGACGGCCCCATCCACGTCCCTTTCCTGTTCAGCACGCTTGGGCCGCTTCGGCCATGCGCTGCAAAAATATCGCCAGTGCGGCGTCCTCTTCGCTGAGGCCTTTGCGCAGGCGGGGCTTGGGTAATTGCCTCAGGGCACCGAGCAAAAAAGCCTCCACCACCGCAGGATGAATGTAGCACTTGCGACAGACGGTCGGCGTGTTGCCCAGTTGCCGGGCAACCTGCCTGACCATCTCGACGACATGTTTTTTCGCCTCGCTCTCGGTTTCCCAGGACAGCATCCGCAGCCCGGCCAGCGCCGCGGCGCTGCCGGCCCAGGTACGGTAATCCTTGGCAGTGAAATCGGCACCGGTGAGGGACTTGAGGTAGGCGTTGACATCCGAAGAACTGACGGAGTGACGCTCACCGTTCTCGTCCAGGTACTGGAAGAGGTTTTGTCCGGGGATCTCCTGGCAGCGCTTGATGATCCGCGCCAGGCGCCGGTCCTTCACGGTGATCTGGTGCTCGATGCCGCTTTTGCCGCGGAACTGGAAGGCGATAGCGCTGCCGTTGACTTCGACATGCTTGTTGCGCAGGGTCGTCAAGCCATAGGAGCGATTGTCGCGAGCGTATTGGGTGTTGCCCACTCGGATCAGGGTGAGGTCGAGCAGGGTGATAACGGTGGCCATGACCTTGTCGCGGCTGAACCCGGGTTTGGCCAGGATGTCCTCCAGGCGTTTGCGCAAGCGCGGCAGGGCACGTCCGAATTCCAGCATCCGCGAATACTTGTCCGCATCGCGCACCTCACGCCAGCGCGCGTGGTAGCGGTACTGCTTGCGCCCGCGGGCATCGCGCCCGGTGGCCTGGAGATGACCTCGGGGGTCGGTGCAGATCCAGACATCGGTATAGGCCGGCGGCACCGCCAGGGCATTGATACGCTGGATCTCGGCCGCGTCGGTGATGCGCTGGCCCTGCGGGTCGAAATAACAGAACTTGCCACGCAATTTCTTGCGGGTGATGCCGGGGGCGGTGTCGTCGACGTAATGCAGGTCGGCCGGCAGTGCATCCGGCGGCAGGGTGTCGGGCATGAAGAAAGTCCTTGGCAGCGAATCCGGTGGCCTGTGATCGATTGACCGCAGCCCGTTGCGGTCGTGCCAAGATTCTGCGGCTGCCCGCAACCCTTGTGGGAGCGAGCTTGCTCGCGATAGCGGTGAATCAGCTTGCATCAATGTTGGATGTGTCGCCGTCATCGCGAGCAAGCTCGCTCCCACAAGGGAACTACGCCAACACTGCCACCGCCTTGATCTGCGCCCATAACACCAGCCCCGGCTGCAGTTTCAACTGGTCGCGGGAATAGCGGGTGATGCGTGCCAGCAGCGGCGTGCCGGCGGCCTCCAGGCGGACCAGCACATGGGCGGCGTTGTCGGCGGCCTGTTCGCCGACCACGGTGACCGGCAGGCGATTGAGGATGCTGGTCTGGGCATCGTTCGCCAGGCTGAGGCTGACGTCCCGGGCCTGGACCTTGAAGCGCAGCGGCTGGCCGAGGGCCAGGGACGTGTGGGCCACGCGTACGTTCAGTTGACTGTCGGGCAGGTTCAGGGTCAGCAATTGGTACGCCGGGTCATAGCCGCTGACCTTGCCTTCGATCACCACCCCGGCGTCATCCCCCAGGGCCAATGGCAGGTCGAGCCGGGCCAGGGTTTCGCCGAGGGGGCCGCTGGCCTGCGCGCGGCCAGCGTCGAGCAGCACGATGTGATCGGCCAGGCGCGCCACTTCGTCCTGGGAATGGCTGACATACAGCACCGGGATGTCCAGCTCATCGTGGAGTCGTTGCAGATAAGGCAGGATTTCGTTTTTGCGCCGGGTATCCAGGGCCGCCAGCGGCTCATCCATCAGCAGCAGCCGCGGGCTGGTGAGCAAGGCTCGGGCGATGCCCACCCGTTGGCGCTCGCCGCCGGAGAGGTTGTGCGGTTGGCGATCGAGCAAGTGCCCGATACCCAGCAGATCGGTGGCCTGGTCCATGTCCACCCGCCGTTGCGCCGGCGCGATGCGCTTGAGGCCGAACGCCAGGTTGGCCCGCACCGACAGATGGGCGAACAGGCTCGCCTCCTGGAACACATACCCCACCGGCCGCTTGTGGGGCGGCACGAACACGCCGTGCGCGCTGTCCTGCCACACTTGGCCGTTGACCTCGATAAAGCCCCGGGCCGGCCGCTCCAACCCGGCAATGCAGCGCAGGCAGGTGGTCTTGCCGGAGCCGGAAGGCCCATACAGGGCCGTCACGCCACGGCCCGGCAGTTGCACATCCAGGTCCAGGGAAAAAGCCCCGTGGTCGAGTTGCAAGCGCGCGTTGATCATCGATCAGCTCCAACCGGCACGGGTTCGGCGGCTGGAGTACAGCACCAGCAGTACCAGGAAAGAAAACACCAGCATCGCCGCCGCCAGCCAGTGGGCCTGGGCATATTCCAGGGCTTCGACATGGTCGTAGATCTGCACCGACACCACCCGGGTTTTCTCCGGGATGTTGCCGCCGATCATCAGCACCACGCCGAATTCGCCGACGGTGTGGGCGAAACCCAGAATCGCCGCGGTGATGAAACCGGGACGGGCCAGGGGCAGGATGACGCTGAAAAACGTATCCCAGGGCCCGGCTCGCAGCGTGGCGGCAACTTCCAGGGGACGACTGCCGATGGCAGCGAAGGCGTTTTGCAACGGTTGCACCACAAACGGCATGGAATAGATCACCGAGCCGATCACCAGCCCGGTAAAGCTGAAGGTGAGGGTGCCCAGCCCGAGGGCTTGGGTGAGTTGGCCGATCCAGCCGTTCGGCCCCAATGCCAGCAGCAGGTAAAAGCCAATCACCGTGGGCGGCAGCACCAACGGCAACGCCACCACCGCCCCCACCGGCCCGCGCAACCAGGAGCGCGTGCGTGATAGCCACAGCGCGATGGGCGTGCCGATGAGCAGCAGGATCACCGTGGTCAAGGACGCCAGTTTCAGGGTCAGCCAGATGGCGGCGTAGTCGGCGCTGGTCAGGGGCATTTAGCGTTGGTAACCGTAGGCTTGGATGATGGCGGCGGCTTTCGGGCCCTTGAGGTAATCCACCAGGGCTACGGCGGCGGGGTTGTCCCGGCCCTTGGTGAGGATCACCGCGTCTTGTTTGATCGGGTCATGCAGTTCAGCCGGGACGATCCACGCCGAGCCGCTCGTCACTTTGCCGTCCTTGTACACCTGGGACAAGGCGACGAAGCCCAATTCAGCGTTACCGGTGGAGACGAACTGGTAGGCCTGGGTGATGTTCTGGCCTTCGACGAGCTTGCTTTTGACCTGCTCGGTCAAGCCCAGCTTGTCCAGCACCTGGGTCGCGGCCAAGCCATAGGGTGCGGTTTTCGGGTTGGCGATGGACAGGTGTTGGAAATCGTTGCGCTTGAGGACCTGGCCCTGGTTGTCGACATAACCGTCCTTGGCCGACCACAGCGCCAGGGTGCCGACCGCGTAGGTGAAGCGCGAGCCCTTGACGGTGTCGCCTTCGCTTTCCAGCCTGGCCGGGGTGGTGTCGTCGGCGGCGAGGAAAACCTCGAAGGGCGCGCCGTTCTTGATCTGCGTGTAGAACTGCCCGGTGGCACCGTACGCCGCTACCAGTTTATGCCCGGTGTCTTTTTCGAAATCGGCGGCAATGGCCTGGATCGGTGCGGTGAAATTGGCGGCGACCGCCACCTGCACCTCGGCGGCCTGGACGGTGCCAATACTCAGGAACGGGATCAACAGCAACGGCGCGAAGCGGGTGAGGTGCATAGGTGAGGCTCCGAGGGCAGGTTCGCTATATACAGAAATATATAGCGAATGGCCGACAAACGGAACGTGACATTTTGCCTGGGCAACAAGTGGGCGAGGGCTGGCCCCATCGCGAGCAAGCTCGCTCCCACAGGGGGCGGAGGTGATTGCGAGATTTATGTTCACCTCGCAACCCTGTGGTTCAAGCTTGCTCCCACAGGTCCGGTGGTGTGTCCAGATTTGCCGGTTGCCCCTATCTCTGTGGGAGCGAGCTTGCTCGCGATGGCGGCCTGACAGGCGATGACGACTGTCAGGACCGCCCCCAGTTGTCGAATCGGGCCAACGCCTCTTCAGCCAACCGCCGGGTCAGTTCGGCGCTCGACAGCTCGCGGCCCAGGGGAAACGCCTGGCCGGCCCAGAGGTTGCTGAAGTCCGCTTCGCCCTTGGCGCGCAACGGCATCAACGCGCCGCCCGCCAAGGGGAATGCCGGCGCGAGCGGGCTCATCGGCCCCACTTCGCGCATCACCCGGTTGACGATGCCCCGGGCCGGGCGCCCGGTGAACAGGTTGGTGACGGCGGTCTGGCTTTCCTTGGCCGTGCGCAACGCCCGATGATGGGACGCGCTGATTTTCGCTTCGGGGGTGAACAGGTAGGCGCTGCCCAGTTGCACCGCCGAGGCGCCCAGGGCGAATGCCGCGACAATTCCGCGGGCATCGCCAATGCCGCCGGTGGCGATCACCGGTACCTTCACCGCATCCACTACCTGCGGCAGCAAGGCAAACAGACCGACCTGGGTGTTGAGGTCGTCGCTGAGGAACATCCCGCGATGCCCCCCGGCCTCATAGCCCATGGCGATGATCGCGTCGCAACCGTGCTGTTCGAGCCAGATGGCTTCCTCGACGGTGGTGGCCGACGAAAGAATTTTCGCCCCGGTGGCCTTTACCCGGTCCAGCAAGGATTTTTCCGGCAGGCCAAAGTGGAAACTGACCACCTTGGGACGCATCTCCTCCAACACCCGGCAGGCGGCATCATCGAAGGGGGTGCGGTTGGACACCGGGGTCGGTGCGTCGAAGTCGACGCCCAGTTCCTGATAGTACGGCTTGAGCCGTTGCTTCCAGGTTTCGGCCCGCTGTTCGTCGAAGGCCGGGGGCTGGTGACAGAAAAAATTCACGTTGAACGGCTTGTCGGTTTGCTCGCCGATGGTCGTCAGCGCCTGGCGCAGTTGTTCGACATCGAGCATCGCCGCCGGCATCGAACCCAGCCCGCCGGCATTGCAGGTCGCGACCACCATGGCCGGCCCGGTCACCCCGGCCAGCGGCCCCTGAATGATGGGCAGCTCGATACCGAGCAGGTCAAGAATGCGAGTGTCTGGCCACTGGCTCATGGGCGGGATCTCCGACGGCAGAAGGAAACAGCGTTTTTAGCAGGTGTGGGTCGGCGAGGGCCAGTCGAGTTTTTCAATCGTGCGCCGCAACTTGATCCCGACGGCGGGAGGGTTACCATGCGGGCTTCAGTTATCAAGGAGCCTGACCCATGGACGTGAAACTCAAGACCGTCGAACCCTTCACCGTGGCCGGTTTGCAGGTGCGTACCCGCAACACCGACGAGCAGCAGCCCGACACGGCCAGGATCGGCCCGATGTGGCAGCGGTTCTTCACCGAAGGGCTGTTCGACACGATCCCGGCCAGGCAGTCGGAGTCGTTCGTCTACGGGGTGTATTCCAATTACGAGTCCGACGCCACCGGCCACTTCGACGTGACGGCCGGGGTGCAGGTGGATGCGACCAGCGCAGGCTACCCCGCCGTGGACATCGAGGGCGGGGATTACCTGGTGTTTTCGGCCAAAGGGCCGATGCCCGATTGCGTAGTCCAGACCTGGGGCCTGATCTGGGCCTACTTCGCCGATAACCCACAGACGCTGCGCCGCTTCACCACCGATTTCGAGGTCTACGGCAGCCCCGACTCGGTGGCGATCTACATCGGCGTTCAGTCCCCGGCCGAGCGCTCCAGCGCCAGCAACTGACGCTTGCGCTCCACGCCCCAGCGATAGCCCGACAGGTTGCCGTCGCTGCGCACCACCCGGTGGCAAGGGATCGCCACCGCCAGGCTGTTGGCGCCGCAGGCCTGGGCCACGGCGCGCACGGCCTTGGGCATGCCGATGCGCTGGGCGATCTCGGCATAGCTGGCGGTGCTGCCTGCGGGAATGTCCCGCAAGGCTTGCCAGACCCGCTCCTGGAAGGCGGTGCCGCGCAGGTCCAGGGGCAGGTCCAAGCCTAGGGCCGGTGCTTCGATGAAGCCCACCACCTGGGCGATCAATTGCTCGAACTCGCGGTCGGCGCCAATGAGGTTGGCCCGGCGGAATTTGTCCTGCAGGTCCCGCACCAGCGCGTCGGGGTCGTCTCCCAGCAGGATCGCGCACACGCCACGCTCGCTTTGCGCCACCAGGATCGCCCCGAGGGAGCATTGGCCGACGGCGAAACGGATGTCGGTGTTCTGCCCGGCGGCGCGGTAGTCCGTAGGCTTCATGCCCAACACTTTGTCGGCGGCTTCATAGAAGCGGCTGTTGGAGTTGAAACCGGCGTCGTACAGCGCCTCGGTGATCGTGCCGCCATCGGCCAGGCGTTCGCGCACCTTGCGTGAACGATGGGCGGCGGCGTAACCCTTGGGCGTCAGGCCGGTGACAGCCTTGAAGACCCGATGAAAATGGAAGGGGCTCAAGCCGGCGCTTGCTGCCAGTTCATTCAGGCCTGGCAGTTGCTCGGCCGCCTCGATTTGCCGGCAGGCCGCCGCGACGCGGGCCGCTTGTTGGGCGGCGATCTGGGTCTGGTCCCGGGCCACGCGCTTGCTGGGCCGGTAGCCGGCGGCCTGGGCCTGTTCCGGCGTGTCGAAGAATTCGACGTTGCGCGGGTTGGGCAGGCGCGACAGGCTGCTGGGGTGGCAATAGATGCCGGTGGTTTTCACGCCATAGACGAATTGCCCATCGGCGCGTGGATCCCGGGCGAGCACGGCGGCCCAGCGGGGATCCAGTTCAGGGGCAAGATTGTTTGAAGTGCTGTTCATGGTCGTTATTCCATTGGCCCGTTTTGCCTACAGTAGCGAGCCATCCAAGTGACGACACTCCGGGTCTTGCGGTTGAATTCTGTACTTTCATCCGGCGGTGCGAAACGTCAGGTTGATCCGCTGGGTGCCCAGGCGCGGGTGTTGTCCTTCCTTGAGCGGCAGCACGCCGTGGTAACGCAACCGGTCCACGCCGCCCCAGACCACGATGTCACCATGGAGCAACGGGATGCGCAGGCTCTTGTCGCTGCGCTCGAAGCCGCCGAACTGGAACACCGCTGGCAAGCCCAGGGAGATCGAGACGATGGGCGCGGCGAGGGAGCGTTCGTCCTTGTCCTGGTGCAGCGACATCCGCGCGCCGGGCACGTAGCGGTTGATCAGGCAGCTGTCGGGTTCGAAATGCTCGAACTGCGCCTGCCGGGCGGCGGCCTGGGCCAATTCGCGAAACACCGCCGGCATGTCGGGCCAGGGGTGGCCGGTCTGCGGGTCATGGGCGGTGTAGCGATAGCCGCTGCGGTCGGTGGTCCAGCCCAGCGCGCCACAACTGCTCAAGGCCACCGACATGGTAAAGCCGCCGGGCGTGACCATCTGCCGGAACGGCGCAGCCTGCAGGACGCTTTCCAACGTCGGCAGCAAACGGTCGAGCCAGGGCAAGGCGAACCCACGCAGTACGAAGGATTGTTGGCCAATCTGTTCGATCTGGCCGGACGTGGTGGGCGCCTGGTCGGCGAACAGGTCCAATGTGATCGGTGTGTCATTACTACTGCGCATCATGAAAAATGATTCCCAAGGTGTGCCGCCTGCCGCTGTGCACGCGGCTGACGCCATGGCGCATGTTCACCCGATAGTAACCGCGAACGCCTTCGACCGGCCGCTGGTGCACGGCAAATACCACGGCGTCGCCCTGTTTCAGATCGATGACCTGGGGTCGCGACTGCATGCGCGGGCGCTGTTCAGTGAGGACAAACTCGCCGCCGGTAAAGTCCTGGCCCGGTTCCGACAACAGGATCGCGACCTGCAGCGGGAACACCTGCTCGCCGTACAGATCCTGGTGCAGGCAGTTGTAGTCCTGGGGGCCGTATTGCAGCAACAATGGCGTCGGGCGTTGCTGCCCGGCGGCATGGCAGCGCTGGATGAAATCGGCATGCCGGTCGGGATAGCGCACCTCGAGGCCCATGCACGCGTTCCAGCGGTTGGCCAGCGGTACCAGCAGCGGATACAACGACTGACGCAGTTGCTGGACGAGGTCAGGCAGCGGGTAACGAAAATACTGATACTCGCCGCGCCCGAATCCATGGCGGGCCATGATCACCCTCGAACGAAAAAGCCCGGGCTGGGCATACAAGCTGCTGAGTCTCTGGCATTGCCTGGCGGTGAGCAGGTTGCGCAGGACTGCGCTGCCGTCCTGCTCGAGGCTGCCCTCCACGGCAGACCAGTCAAGGTCGTCCATGGGCGGGATCAGCGAGGGGGCTTGCAGGGAAGTGGACATGAGCACAAACCTTAGTGGGAAGGATTGGTCAGTCTGGCGTGGGCTTCGTTGCGGGGCACTCCGGGACTTGCGGTCAATGTTTCATTCGGCGCGGAGGAGGGGAACGATCGGGTCGCGGGGACGGTGGAAGATCGTTCCTCACGCTCCGCGTGGGAATGCCGCCAGGGACGCTCCGCGTTCCGCTTCTGCAAGGTGACGCAGAGCGTCACGGGATGCATTACCACGCAGAGCGTGGGAACGATCAACGCCGACGAGGTGGTTACAGCGCTTTACTGACACTGACGTCGCTGATCACATCGTCGGTTTCGCCATGCAGCTTTTGCAACGCGGCCCGGGCTTCTTCCTCGGTGCCGGTTTCCAGCTGCGCGAATTCGAAGCGGCGTTCGCCATTGAGCTTGTACTTGATGACGTATTTGGTCGTCTGGGCCACGGTTTTGCCTTTCTTGAAAGGGCGATGCTCAGCTCAGTTTCGAGCTGGACCGCCGGATGATTTTGATCTTGTGGGTCAGGGTCGGCTTGCGCGTGACGCTGATTGCACGGCGGTTGACGGTGTCGATGGTGATGTTCCAGAAACCGGTGCTCGGCGCCGTGATCCTGGCCGGGAAAGTGTCGAACGCGCCACCGTGATAGGTGTGCCGGCCACCGTTCTTGAAGCTGCGGAAGTTGGCGTCGTTCATCAAACGGATGTTGCACATTTGGGAGCATTCGATGACGACAATGTCGTCTTCGTTCAGGTGCTCGCGCTGGTGAATGAATTTCATGGGCGCCTCCAGAAGGGCTTTTTCTACAAAATCAAAACGATAGCAAGGGGCAATGAGGCGCAGTTTATCAGCCTCGAGTGTTAATATCCGGCCCGCGCTCCAGGCTTTGTTCATTTATCGCAGGTAGCGGGAAAAAAAAGCGGTGCGGCACCGGAGCAAAACGGCGTCAGCACTGTCGGAGGATCTTTATTGGAGGAAACATATGAAGCGCAGCGTGTGGGTGTTGGCATTGGCCATGAGTGGATGTGCATCGGTATCGGACATCAACCAGACGCCTCCCACCATGAGCGTCATCTCCGGAAAGAAACCACACGAATATGCCAAGTGTGTTGCCGACAAGCTGGCCAGCAGCCGTGGCTCGCTGCAAATGGAGCCGCACAAGA
Organism: Pseudomonas sp. NFACC24-1; assembly: GCF_900115235.1. Classification (NCBI taxonomy): domain Bacteria; kingdom Pseudomonadati; phylum Pseudomonadota; class Gammaproteobacteria; order Pseudomonadales; family Pseudomonadaceae; genus Pseudomonas; species Pseudomonas sp. NFACC24-1. The sequence continues at coordinate 16,383 of NZ_FOVS01000045.1, read as the reverse complement.
ACGGCGTGCGGCTGATCGTCCCCGGCAAATTGTCGACCCTGCCGGCGGCGGTGTTCGACATCGACGAGCGTTCCAGTGGCAGCAGCATCAAGCTGCACGAAAGCATGTCCAACGTGCCGGTGCGTCCGGGCGACGTGCAGGATGCGGCCAACGCCTGTATTTCCGGCTGAACACCGTCAGCGCCTGACGAGCGGGCGGCCATCGGATAGACTGGCGCCCTCGACAAAAAATGCCGCCACGGTCAACGTTGGCGGCATTGTCATTCATGGAGTCAGTCGATGAAACGCGAGCAGGTGCGCGAGCGCCATGCAGAAGGCCTTATTTATGCCACCCACGTGATTCAGAACCCGGCGAACCCGGGCGAATGGGTCGTGTTCTTCAAGAAAAGCGCAGGGCGCAGTTTTTTCCTGGTGGATGAGCAGGACGAAGTCGAGTCCTTCAGCCAACTCGATGACCTGATCGAGACCATACGCGGGCTGGGCATCAAGACCGCCGAGATTCACATCTAGTGTCCTGTATCGCCAATACTGGACACTCGCTTATTTACAGACCACCACGACACTGCGGCTGCTGAAGTTGCCGACGTCGACGCCCAGGGTCTTCTCGCTTTCCTTGGCCTGGGGCGTGCCGTCGGTGCCGACGATCCGGTAGCCGGTGCCGGCACAGGACGCATCGGCCTTTTCATAGCAAGTCGCCCAGGAATTGGCCTCGCCCGAGCAGTCGATGGCCAAGCCCTGCTCGCCATTATCGAGATAGGTTTTTTCGGCCGAGGCACAGCCCGCCAGGGCCAGGACTGTAAACAGCGCCAGAAGTGTCTTCATGAGATCGTCATCGAGGAGGGAAGGGCAACGGCGAGATTATAGCGAATGGCCATTGCGGTACAGCTAAACCAGCCTCGTTCGATGCCCGGGTGGCATCTACTGGAGGCCGGTCTGGTTATTTCTTGCGGCGGGGGCTGCGTGCGGGGGCGCTTTCGCGCTCTTTCGTCGCGGGGGCAGCGCGTTCGTCCTGGAATACCGCAGCCACTTCCACTGCCATGGCCTTGCTGGGCAAGGGACCGGCGACCTGCTCGCCGTGGTAGTTGATAATCCACCACTGGCCGTCCTTGCCCTGGCTGACCGAATAACCGTTTGCGTTTCTTGCCGACATCTAACTGCCTCAATTGGCGTGATCAAGGACGCCATGATACGTCAAATGCTCGCAAACAGCGCCCACTGGCGTACAGTGGACCGCTGCCGCCATCGAAACGAAAGGCGATTGAACTATCCGCCGTTTTTTATTTCTCTATGATGGCACCGGTTGGCCAGTGCGGGCATTGTAAGGTGCCCGTCGCCTGATTAGACTGCGCCGAAACTCGTACACACCGCCTTTTCAAGGACTTATATGATCAAGAAATGCTTGTTCCCAGCAGCCGGTTACGGTACTCGCTTCCTGCCAGCGACTAAAGCCATGCCCAAAGAAATGCTGCCGGTGGTGAACAAGCCACTGATCCAGTACGGCGTCGAAGAAGCCCTCGATGCGGGCCTGACTGAAATCTCCATCGTGACTGGCCGTGGTAAACGCGCGCTGGAAGACCATTTCGACATCAGCTACGAGCTGGAAAACCAGATCAAAGGCACCGACAAGGAAAAATACCTGGTCGGCATCCGCAAACTGCTGGATGAGTGCTCGTTCTCCTACACCCGCCAGACCGAAATGAAAGGCCTGGGCCACGCGATCCTGACCGGCCGCCCACTGATCGGCGACGAACCGTTCGCCGTGGTCCTGGCGGACGACCTGTGCGTCAACCTCGAAGGCGACGGCGTCCTGACCCAGATGGTCAAGTTGTACAAGCAGTTCCGCTGCTCCATCGTGGCGATCCAGGAAGTCGATCCGCAGGAAACCAACAAGTACGGCGTGATTGCCGGCGAAATGATCCGCGACGACATCTACCGTGTTCACAGCATGGTTGAAAAACCAAAGCCTGAAGACGCACCGTCGAACCTGGCGATCATCGGTCGCTACATCCTGACCCCGGACATCTTCGACCTGATCGAACAGACCGAGCCAGGCAAGGGCGGCGAAATCCAGATCACCGACGCCCTGATGAAACAGGCCCAGAACGGCTGCGTCATGGCCTACAAGTTCAAGGGCAAGCGTTTCGACTGCGGTGGCGCCGAAGGCTACATCGACGCGACCAACTTCTGCTTCGAGAACTTCTACAAGACCGGCAAGGCTTACTGATAGCCGCCGCGCCTTGAAAAACGCCCCGACTGGTTCGGGGCGTTTTTTTTTGGAAAACCACCGGGCAGTCCAAGCCCGATAGGCACACAGAACCCTGTGGCGAGGGGATTTATCCCCGCTGGGCTGCGCAGCAGCCCCAACATCCGGATGCGATCAGCCTGATACACCGCAGTTGCAGGCTTTAGGACTGCTGCGCAGTCCAGCGGGGATAAATCCCCTCGCCACAAGTGGGTGAGGCAGGCCTTGGGTCGTCACTCTGCCACAAGAAAGCGGTCGCGCAGTCCGGCTGGCTTTTTCGTTTTCCGCCCCCATAACCAACCGCAACGCTGCCTCAGGTGAAAACAGCAGGTATGCTGATGACCTGCCGAAGGAGATAGAAAATGGCCTACGATTTTGACTTGTATGTGATTGGCGCCGGTTCCGGTGGTGTGCGGGCTGCGCGCTTCGCCGCCGGTTTTGGGGCGAAGGTGGCGGTGGCGGAAAGCCGTTACCTGGGCGGGACCTGTGTCAACGTGGGCTGCGTGCCGAAAAAACTGCTGGTCTACGGCGCGCATTACGCCGAGGACTTCGAGCAAGCGTCGGCCTACGGCTGGACGGCGGGCGAGGCAAGTTTCGACTGGGCCACGCTGATCGCCAACAAGGACCAGGAAATCAATCGCCTCAACGGCATCTACCGCAACCTGCTGGTCAACAGCGGCGTCACGCTGCACGAAGGTCACGCCAGGCTGACCGGGCCCCATGAGGTCGAGATCAACGGCCAGCGTCACACCGCCAGGCATATCCTGATCGCCACCGGCGGCTGGCCGGTGATCCCGGACATTCCGGGGCGCGAGCACGCCATCAGCTCCAACGAGGCGTTCTTTCTCAAGGAACTGCCCAAGCGCGTCATCGTGGTGGGCGGTGGCTACATTGCGGTGGAGTTCGCCGGGATCTTCCACGGCATGGGGGCGCAGACGTCGTTGCTGTATCGCGGCGAACTGTTCCTGCGCGGTTTCGACGGTGCGGTGCGCAAGCACCTGGCCGAAGAGCTGACCCGTCGTGGCCTGGACCTGCAATTCAACGCTGACATCAAGTCCATCGAAAAACTGGACGACGGCAGCCTGAGGGTCGAGCTCAAGGATGGCAAAACGTTGATCACTGATTGTGTGTTCTACGCCACCGGCCGGCGGCCGATGCTCGACAATCTCGGCCTGGAGAACACCACCGTCGCGGTGGACGAGAAGGGTTTTGTCAAGGTCAACGAAAAATACGAGACCACCGAACCGTCGATCCTGGCCATTGGCGACGTGATCGGTCGTGTCCAGCTCACCCCCGTTGCCCTGGCCGAAGGCATGGCGGTGGCGCGGCGTCTGTTCAAGCCCGAGCAATATCGACTGGTGGATTACCGGATGATCCCCACCGCCGTGTTCAGCCTGCCGAACATCGGCACGGTGGGCCTGACCGAGGAGCAGGCCAAGGAAGAGGGGCATGAGGTCGAGATTTTCGAAAGCCGTTTCCGGCCGATGAAGCTGAGCTTGACCGACTGCCAGGAGCGCACGCTGATGAAACTGGTGGTGGATGCCCGGACCGACAAGGTCCTGGGTTGCCACATGGTCGGCCCGGATGCCGGTGAAATCGTCCAAGGCTTGGCCATCGCCCTCAAGGCCGGTGCCACCAAGCGCGACTTCGACGAGACTATCGGCGTGCACCCGACCGCCGCCGAAGAGTTCGTGACAATGCGTACGCCCGTCGCCTGACGCGGCCCGAGCCGTAGCGTAGAAACGTAGGAGCTGACGAGTGAAACGAGGCTGCGATCTTTCCCCAGACACTTGAGTCCCAAACGAAAGATCGCAGCCTCCACCAGCGCCTACAGATTTTTTCTATCTATATAGATTCCTGATAGCCAAAACCAATCATTCACATCAGGTTTGCCAATGAGCCAGCCGGGGGATGAGTGGTTAAGATTCCCTCCATCAACTTCTCAACCCTGATGGAGAAACATCGATGCCTATCATCAACAGCCAAGTTAAACCGTTCAACGCTACCGCCTTCAAAAACGGCGAATTCGTCCAAGTGTCGGATGCCGACCTGAAAGGCAAATGGTCTGTCGTGTTCTTCTACCCAGCCGACTTCACTTTCGTTTGCCCAACCGAGCTGGAAGACTTGGCTGACAACTACGCCGAATTCAAGAAACTGGGCGTCGAGATCTACAGCGTCTCCACCGACACTCACTTCGCCCACGCCGCCTGGCACAACACTTCGCCAGCCATCGGCAAGATCCAGTACACCATGATCGGTGACCCGACTCACGTCATCTCCCGCAACTTCGACGTGCTGATCGAAGAAGTCGGCCTGGCTGACCGCGGTACTTTCGTGATCAACCCGGAAGGCCAGATCAAGATCGTCGAGATCAACGACGGTGGTGTAGGCCGCGACGCTTCCGAGCTGCTGCGCAAGGTCAAGGCCGCTCAGTATGTTGCCGCTCACCCGGGCGAAGTCTGCCCAGCCAAGTGGAAAGAAGGCGAAGCCACCCTGGCTCCGTCCCTGGACCTGGTCGGCAAGATCTAAGTCTATGAGTCATCCGAGGGCGATCCGCTCTTAATCAAGTAAGCCGCTTCGCCCCAAAAAACGCCCGGGCGAGATTCGCTCGGGCGTTGTTTTTTTCTGAATTCACAAAATGGAAATCGCCCGTATGTTGGACGCCAATCTTAAAGCTCAGTTGAAGTCATACCTGGAACGGGTCACCCAGCCGATCGAGATCGTCGCTTCCCTCGACGACGGTGCGAAATCCCAGGAAATGCTCGCGTTACTCCAAGAAGTTGCCAGTCTTTCCCACCAGATTACCTTGCTCGACAACGGCACCGATGGGCGCAAGCCGTCGTTCTCGTTGAACCGCCCGGGAGCCGATATCAGCCTGCGTTTTGCCGGCATTCCCATGGGCCACGAATTCACTTCGCTGGTGTTGGCCCTGTTGCAAGTCGGCGGCCACCCATCGAAGGCCAGTGTCGAGGTCATCGAACAGATCCGCGCCCTTGAAGGCGAGTTCAACTTCGAGACTTATTTCTCGCTGTCGTGCCAGAACTGCCCGGACGTGGTCCAGGCGCTGAACCTGATGGCGGTGCTGAACCCGAACATTCGCCACGTCGCCATCGACGGCGCGCTGTTCCAGGCCGAAGTCGATGAGCGCCAGATCATGGCCGTGCCCAGCATTTACCTGAACGGCGTGAACTTCGGCCAGGGCCGCATGGGCCTGGAAGAGATTCTCGCCAAGATCGACACCGGCGGCATCGAACGCCAGGCTGAGAAAATCAGTGCCAAGGATGCCTTCGATGTGCTGGTGGTCGGCGGCGGCCCGGCTGGCGCTTCGGCGGCGATCTACGCGGCCCGTAAAGGCATCCGCACCGGTGTGGCGGCCGAACGTTTCGGCGGCCAGGTGCTCGACACCATGGCCATCGAGAACTTCATCTCGGTCCAGGAAACCGAAGGGCCGAAACTGGCTGTTGCCCTGGAAGAACACGTCAAGCAGTACGACGTGGACATCATGAACCTTCAGCGTGCCGACGCCTTGCTGCCGGGCAAGGACGGCAGCCTGCATGAAATCAAGTTCGCCAGCGGTGCGAGCCTCAAGGCCAAGACCGTGATCCTGGCGACCGGCGCCCGCTGGCGCGAAATGAACGTGCCGGGCGAGCAGCAATATCGCAACAAGGGCGTGGCGTATTGCCCGCACTGCGACGGCCCGCTGTTCAAAGGCAAGCGCGTGGCGGTGATCGGCGGCGGTAACTCCGGCGTTGAGGCAGCCATCGACCTGGCGGGTATCGTGGCCCACGTCACGTTGCTGGAGTTCGATGTGCAACTGCGTGCCGACGCGGTGTTGCAGCGCAAACTGCACAGCCTGCCGAACGTGACAGTGGTGACTAACGCTCAGACCACCGAAGTGACGGGGGACGGTCAGAAGGTCAATGGCTTGCGCTACAAGGACCGTCCGAGCGGTGAAGTGCGGGACGTGGAGCTGGAAGGGATCTTCGTGCAGATCGGGCTGTTGCCCAACACCGATTGGCTCAAAGGTACCGTCGAGCTGTCGCCGAGGGGGGAGATTATCGTCGATGCCCGTGGTGAAACCTCGATCCCAGGCGTGTTCGCCGCCGGTGACGTGACCACTGTGCCGTACAAGCAGATCGTGATCGCCGTGGGCGAGGGTGCCAAGGCTTCGCTGAGCGCCTTCGACCACCTGATCCGCACTTCCGCGCCGGCCTGAGCGGTCGATCGCAGCAAAAGCAAAACCCCATGAGCCTTGGCTCATGGGGTTTTTTATCGCCCATCATTCTGTGGGAACGAGCTTGCTCGCGATGGCGGTGGATCAGCTTGCATCAATGCTGAATGTGCTGCCCTCATCGCGAGCAAGCTCGCTCCCACAATGGGCGTCAGTAGAGCTTACAGCGGCGCGGGCTGGATGATTTCGACCCAGTAGCCATCCGGGTCCTTGATGAAGGCCAGGCTTTTCATGCGGCCATCGCTCAGGCGTTTCTGGAAGTCGCAGCCCAGTGCTTCGAAGCGCTCGCAGGCTGCGACGACGTCCGGTACCGAGATGCAGATGTGGCCGAAACCCCGTGGGTCGGTGTTGCCGTTATGGTAGGCGAACGCCGGGTCGTTTTCGGTGCCGTGGTTGTGGGTCAGTTCCAGGATGCCAGGGATCGATTTCATCCATTCGGTGCGCGCCGCCGCGTCCGCCGGGATCTGGTTCTTGTCCACCAGCGCCAGGAAATACAGGCTGAATTCGGCTTCCGGGAAGTCGCGTTTTTCCACCAGCGAGAAACCCAGCACGCGGGTGTAGAAATCCAGGGACTTGGTGATGTCCTTGACCCGCAGCATGGTGTGGTTGAAGACGAACCTGGCCGTGGCGGCGTCAGGTTGTGCGGTAACGCCAGGGAAAGTATTGAGTTCGTGCAGGCTCATGGGCCCTCCGGAAAATAAGTGGGGCAAACGGCGTCGCAAGCGTGGTCGCGACGGTTCCTGGGCTTGCGTCAGACGGCTTCCTTGCAGGCGCGCCCATGATACGCAAGGGGCGCGGTGTCGCCAAACCGCACGTGGCTATTGCCTGGTGCTGCCCCGGGCTTCAGACTTTACGATTCGTCCTTGAGTGGCCTCGCAATGATTCGACCGTTCCTTTCGCTGTTTGTCCTGCTGTTTGCCAGTGTTGCGGGTGTCGGTGGTGTCCAGGCCGCCGAACCGCAGATCCAGTGGCCCCAGGGCTGGATTGTCGAACCGCTGCCGGCAGACGCGTCGGCCTCGGCACCACCCGGAACCCTGCGCCAACGGGCAACCAAAAGTGATCCGGCAGGCAACGCCGTGATGGTCATGGAACTGACCACCACCCCCGTCGAGCCCGATCATCAGGTCAACTTGCAAGGCGTATTGCTGGAAATGCGCAAGTCAATCCAGAAGGATTTTTTCCAAGGTGGTTACCAAAGTGTATGCACTAAGGTCCATGCCTCCATGTTGGGCGGCGTAACTGCATTGGAAACCACTTGCACGATCACGCAAAACGGACGACATGTATTGTCTCAGGCACTCGTCGCGGCACTAAATGAGGGCAAGGCTTATGTGCTGTCCTATGCAGGGCAGGCGCAGGTGTTTGTTGAAAGCCAGGATGAAATACAGTTGGTGCGAAACAGTTTGAAACTATGAGACCTTTAGCGTAGTACGCCAATGGGTTTAATCCTAAAGTCCAGCCCATAAAAAGCCCTGAGTGTTCAGGGCTTTTTTGTGTCTTGGGGGTTGTCAGCCAAGCACTGTCAACCACGCAGCCAGGAATCGACGGTCGCTGCACCGTACTGTTCTTTCCAGGCTTTCAGGCCGCGGTGATTGCCGCCCTTGGTTTCGATCAACTCGCCGGTGTGCGGGTTCTGGTAAACCTTCACCACTCGCGCACGGCGTGTCTTGGTGGGCTTGGTCGATTGCAGGCTCGCCTTGGACGGGTTCGGATCGAGGATCGCGACGATGTCGCGCAGGCTCTTGCCGTAGGTTTTCATCAGTCCCTGGAGCTTTTCCTCGAATTCGATTTCCTTCTTGAGCCCGGCATCGTTCTTCAGCGATTCCAGCTGCTTGAGCTGTTCTTGAAGGGCCTTTTCGGCTGCACGAAATTCAGCGAGTCTGGACAAAATGATTACTCCAATCAAAATATTTGGCTGATACCAACCGCAAACAAAGCTATAAGCCAAGCGCCTTGAAGCGACTCGGTGTTAATGACTCTCTCCTGTTATGTGGCACAGGTAGAAAAATTGTAGTAGTTAATCCAGAAAGTGTAAATCGTAACTTTTTCGTTATGTAACAACAGCAAACGCTTTTATCAATTGGCAGGACATCGTCAATAGATCGACGGCAGTTAACTGCCATTAGTGCCGGTCAAGGTCTCAACGAACGCCTGCCCGCTCATCGGTCGGCCAAATAGATAGCCTTGTAGAAAGTTCACCCCATGGGCGCTCAGGTAGTCGCTTTGTTCGACGGTTTCGACGCCCTCGGCAACCATATCCAGGTCCAACTTGCCCGACAGTTCGATGATGCTATCGAGGAGGTGGCGCGACAGGGCGTCGGCACCGATCATCGCGACGAAACTCTGGTCGATCTTCAGGAAGTCCACATTGAACTGGCGCAAGTACGCCAGGCTGGAATGCCCGGTGCCGAAATCGTCGAGGGCGATCTTGACACCCAAATCCCTCAGTTGGTCGAACAGTTGGCGGGTCACGGGTGTCGGTTCGATCAGCTCGCGCTCGGTCAACTCCAGCACCAGGGTCATCGCGCCCGGCGCGAAGGCATTGAGAAACTCGCGACAATCGTCCACCAGCGCCAGATCCCGGCAGTGGCGGGCAGTGATGTTGATGCCGACATGAAACGGCGCTTCGAGTCGAGGCGCAAGCGGCACCAGCAGGTGCATGGTTTGCTGCATCAGCGCGCGGGTCATTGGCACGATCACGCCACTGTGTTCGGCGAAGGGAATGAACAGATCCGGGCGGACCAAGCCTTCCTTGGGATGGTTCCAGCGCATCAGCACCTCGACGCCGGCCCAGCGTTTGCTGTCGCTGTGCACCACCGGTTGCAGGTAGGGCTCGAACTCGCCGGCTTCCAGCGCCCGTTGCAATTCACGGCTGGGAGACGAGGCGCGCTTTTGCAGCCAGTGTCCGAGCGTCCCGGCCACAACGCCGAAGAAGATCAGCAAGCTGAACAGCGGCGGATATTCCCTGGCCATGTAGCGCCAGGTTTCACCCTCGTCGAAGCCGGCTTCTATATTGAAGGCGTAGCGCGCTGAACCCAGTTCGGTCTGGGCCACAGGCGACCCGGGCAAGGGCGCTGACCGGACCTTGCCGTCCGCCGCCAGCCAATTCGGCCCGACTTGCAGCCGCAGCCGGGTCTGGCGACCGATCAGGCGCAGGACGTTGGCCAGGTGATACCCGTCAAGGGTGGCCAAGGCGCCTTGCCGGCCCTCATTGAGCCGGTAGATCAGCAACGCGGTGTCCGGCGTGACCGGGTTGCCGTCCAGGAGCCACAGCGTGCCTTGGTGATAGTCGTTCGGGTTGACGCGTTCCTCGAAGGCCCCGAACAGCGAGCTGCAATAGAGGTTGTTGTCCCAGATCAGGTTGGTCGAGCGGACAAAGGGCCGGCGCGTCACCTGTTCGCGCAAGGCCAGCTCCACCGCTTCGCAGGGTTGGCCGGCCAGGGGCAATAGTTCACGGGCCGCCAACACGGTGTTGTCGAGCATCAGTTCGATCTGCCTGACCGACTCCTCGGCGGTCTGCCGGGTGTGTTGCGCCAGCGTCCGTTCGGCCTGCATGTACAAAATGGCCAGCCCCGACAGGATCGGCACCAGGCCGCAAAGCAGGGTGACCAGATAGCGACGGGAACGGGTGTGCGAGCGGGTGGCGGTCAAGGGCATCGGCACAACCTGAGGAAAAGGGGGAGGAGGGGAGCGTTGGATGCCGACCATGATAGATGGCCTGTCGGTGACTTGCCTGTCTGTGAACATGCCCGTAATTGTTGCAAGCTGACCCACCGCCATCGCGAGCAAGCTCTGCCCCTAGCACAGGCTCATGACTGTCGGGCCAGTTCGATGAACGCCAGGGTGGCGGGCGAGGCCTGGCGGCTGTCCAATACCGCCAGGCCGATCTGGCGCGGCACCCGCGGCGACAGGGGCCGGGCGACGTAACCGGGATTTCCATCGTCCGGCAACGACCCTTCGGACACCACGCTCACTGCCTCGCCACGCCCGACGACATCCAGGGTGCTGAGCAACTGCGTACAACGAAAACGCACGTTCGGTGTCAGCCGGGCGGCATTGAACAGGCGCGTGACCAGCTCCGACGATCCGGCCTCGGTGTGCACGAAGGGGTCGTTGCACAGGTCCTTGAGGCTCAGGCTGGCCTGGGCGGCGAGGGGATGTGAGGCGGGCAGCAGGGCGACCATCTGATCTTCCAGCAACGCGAACGTATCGAAACGCTCCTCGGGCAGCACCACGAAACCGACGTCGATCCGCCGTTCGTCCAGCCATTGGATGACCTGCCTGTCGGGCCCTTCGTCGATGTGCACTTCGATCCCGGGATGCAAGGCTCGATAGCGCCGCAGGATCCCGGGTAGCAGTTTCATCGATGACGTCGGCCCGAACGAGCCGATACGCAAGGTGCCTCGGCGCATGCCCCGGGCATCGGCGGCTTCCTGACGCAAGGTGTTGGCCAGCCCGAGCATGGCCCGGGCCCGCAGCAGTAGCTGCTGGCCAATGTCGCTGAGCTCCACCACCGACTGATGGCGCCTGAGCAATTCCACGCCCAACTCTTGTTCCAGGGATTTGATGGCGTGGGACACCGCGGACTGGCCAATGCCCAGGCGCGTGGCCGCGGCGGTGAAACCCCGCAGCTCGGCGACCAGGGAGAAGATTTCGAGTTGAGTGAGGGTCATGAGTGATCGCTCATTTTACGATGACAAAGCATGAGCCTGATGATGAGGCATCTGATTCGAATCAGAAAGCAATACAGAACTTTGTGGCGAGGGGATTTATCCCCGTTGGGGCGCGAAGCGGCCCCCTCGAACTCCAGACACACCGAGTCGTCAGGTTTGGGGCCGCTGCGCAGCCCAGCGGGGATAAATCCCCTCGCCACAGGTTTTGTGAGTGACTTCACTTACAGGTTTCGGTGCACCATGAAAACCCTCGAACAAACCGTCCCGATCCCGTCGGACCTGCCGGTCTACCTGAAGCTCGCCATGGTCACCATGATCTGGGGCGGGACCTTCGTGGCCGGCCGGATCCTTGCCGATGCCCTGGCGCCGATGTTTGCCGCCAGCCTGCGGTTCCTGCTGGCGAGTCTCGCGCTGCTGGCGTTTCTCGCCCTGGCCGGGATCCCGCTGGCCAGGCCCACTGTGAAGCAGGGGCTGCAATTGGCGGCGCTGGGGTTCTTCGGCATCTTTTTCTACAACCTGTGCTTCTTCTATGGTTTGCAGTACATCAATGCATCGCGGGCTTCGCTGATCGTGGCCTTGAACCCGGCGGTGATCGGGCTGGCATCCTGGTGGTTGTTCAAGGAGCGGCTCAGCCGCCTGAAAGTGGCGGGCATCGTGCTGTGCATCGGCGGGGCGGGGTTGGTGATTGTCAGTCGTGATCCGTCCTTGCTACAAGGCGCGACGCAGGGCTGGATCGGCGACCTGTTGATTTTTGGCTGCGTGCTGGGCTGGGGCATCTATTCGCTGTTTTCGAAAAAACTCAATGACAGCCTCGGCCCCTTGCAGACCGTGACCTGGTCGATTCTGCTGGGCACGCTGATGTTGTGGCTGACCTGCGCGGTGGCGGGCGAGGTTCGGCTCGACGCCCTGCGTGCACTGGATATGGAGCAATGGCTGAGCCTGTTGTACCTCGGCGTGCTGGGCTCGGCCCTGGCCTATATCGCCTGGTATGACGGCATTCGCCGGATCGGCGCGACCCGCTCTGGCGTATTCATCGCGCTCAACCCGCTGACGGCGGTGCTGCTGGGGGCGCTGCTGCTGGACGAACGGCTTACGGCCTTGATGTGCGTCGGCGGGGGCGTGATCCTGGTGGGTATTTTCCTGTGCAACAAACCCCTTGCGCGGTCGGAGGAAAAGGCGATTTGATTCAGAAGGCGGACAAATCCGGTTACGCTGTGTAGAATCGATTTACGCATATAAGAATAACGTCTTCTGGCAGCAGAAGCCTCGCCCGCAAGAGCCTTGGGTCGACAATGAAGATACTTGGGTTTCAACTGATCTACGGCGATTTCCTCGCCCGCAGCGTTCGTGGCATTTCCTGCGCGCCGCCCCGTGTCCTCAGCATGGCCTGCAACTAACGTTTTTTGTTAATTGACCAGAATGATGAGGTGCCGACATGGCAGATCTATACGAAAACCCCATGGGCCTGATGGGCTTCGAATTCATTGAATTCGCATCCCCGACCCCCAACACCCTGGAGCCGATCTTCGAGATCATGGGCTTCACCAAAGTGGCCACCCACCGTTCCAAGGATGTGCACCTGTATCGCCAGGGCGCGATCAACCTGATCCTCAACAACGAACCCCACAGCGTGGCCTCGTACTTTGCCGCCGAGCACGGCCCGTCGGTGTGCGGCATGGCGTTCCGGGTCAAGGATTCGCAACTGGCCTACAAGCGCGCCCTGGAACTCGGCGCCCAGCCGATCCACATCGAGACCGGCCCGATGGAGCTGAACCTGCCGGCCATCAAGGGCATCGGCGGTGCGCCGCTGTACCTGATCGACCGTTTTGGCGAAGGCAGCTCGATCTATGACATCGATTTCGTGTTCCTCGAAGGTGTGGACCGCAACCCGATGGGCGCGGGCCTGAAAATCATCGATCACCTGACCCACAACGTGTACCGCGGGCGCATGGCCTACTGGGCCGGCTTCTACGAGAAGTTGTTCAACTTCCGCGAGATCCGTTACTTCGACATCAAGGGCGAATACACCGGCCTGACCTCCAAGGCCATGACCGCCCCGGATGGCATGATCCGCATCCCGTTGAACGAAGAGTCGTCCAAAGGCGCAGGGCAAATCGAAGAGTTCCTGATGCAGTTCAACGGCGAAGGCATCCAGCACGTGGCCTTCCTCACAGATGACCTGATCAAGACCTGGGACCACTTGAAGAGCATCGGCATGCGCTTCATGACCGCGCCGCCGGACACCTACTACGAAATGCTCGAAGGCCGCCTGCCGAACCACGGCGAACCGGTGGATGAACTGCAATCGCGGGGCATTTTGCTCGATGGTGCTTCCGAGCAGGGTGATAAGCGCCTGCTGCTGCAGATCTTCTCGGAAACCCTGATGGGGCCGGTGTTCTTCGAATTCATCCAGCGCAAGGGCGACGACGGCTTTGGCGAAGGCAACTTCAAGGCGCTGTTCGAGTCCATCGAGCGCGACCAGGTGCGTCGTGGTGTGCTGGCGACCGAGTGACACCTGAGTGCAAAAAAGTCCGCCTGGCAGTGTTGCCAGGCGGGCTTTTTATTGAACGACGCAACCCCCTGTGGGAGCGAGCTTGCTCGCGATAGCGGTGGGTCGGCTTGCATCAATATTGGCTGATCCGACGCCATCGCGAGCAAGCTCGCTCCCACAGGGGTTGATGTTGGCCTCAAGCCCTGCGCCGCTGCCGCACCAGGTGCTTGAAGCCTTCGAACACCAACACCGCCACGGCCATCCAGATGGGGATGTAGGTCAGCCATTCACCGGCCTTGATGCTTTCGCCCAACAGCAGCGCAACGCCCAGCAGCAAGACCGGCTCGACGTAACTCAACAAGCCGAACAGGCTGAACGGCAGCAGCCGGCTGGCGACGATATAAGACACCAGCGCGCTGACACTGATCACCCCGAGCAACGGGATCAGCAGCGACAGCCGCGGGTATTGATCGAATACGTGGAAACCCTGTTCACCGCTTTGCACGAACCACAGCGCCACGGGCAGCATCAGGGTCATGTCCAGCCAGAGTCCGCCGAGGTTGTCGGTCTTGATGCGTTTGCGCAGGATGAAATAGATCGGGTAGCCGATCACCACCAGCAAGGTTGCCCAGGAAAAACCACCCACCCGGTACAACTCGTTGAACACGCCAAGGGTGGCGAAGAACACGGCGACTTTCTGCAGGTAGGACAGGCGCTCGCCATAGACGATGCGCCCGGTCAGGACCATCGACAGCGGCAGCAGGAAGTACCCCAGTGACACGTCCAGGCTGTAGCCATTGAGCGGCGCCCACATGAACAGCCACAGCTGCGCGCCCATCAGGGCCGAAGAGACGATTGCCGCGATCAATAGCCTTGGTGTGGCGACCAGGCGTTGGATCAGCGCCGTGACCAGGTGCCAGTCCCGCGTCACCAGCAGGAAGGCGGTCATGCATGGCATCGTCAGCAGCATGCGCCAACCGAAGATCTCCACGCCGCTCAGGGGTGAGAGCAATGAGGTGTAGTAGTACATGACGGCGAACAGCGCAGAGGCCGAGACCGATAGAGCGATGCCTTTGGACACTTTTATTCTCTTGAGGGGAGCAACTAGCACCCTTTGTGGCGAGGGGATTTATCCCCGCTGGGGGCGAAGCCCCCGTTCGTGAAACCTGAGATTTCGTGGTGCCAGGCCCAGGGGGCTGCTTCGCAGCCCAGCGGGGATAAATCCCCTCGCCGCAGAGGGTGCACTTCAACGATCTTATGACGTACGCGGCACTCGCCCCGGCACGAAATGACTCACATCATTGAACCCCGGTGTCGACGCATGCCCCGGCGTCACCAGTGAATCGATGAAGGCTTCATCTTCCGCGCTGATCTTCACTGCCTGCGCCTTTATGTAGGAATCCCACTGTTCCTCGGTGCGCGGCCCGACGATGGCCGAGGTCACGGCGCTGTTGTTCAGCACCCAGGCGATGGCGAACTCGACGATGCCCACGCCCCGGCCCTGGGTGTATTGCAGGATCTGCTGGGCAATGCGCAGGGACTCGACCCGCCATTCGGTTTCCAGGATGCGTTTGTCCTGGCGTCCGGCACGGCTGTTGGCGTCTGGTGCCACATCCGGCGCGTACTTGCCGCTGAGCACGCCGCGGGCCAGCGGGCTGAACGGCACCACGCCGAGGCCGTAATTCTGCGCGGCGGTGATCTGCTCGGTTTCCGCCTGGCGGTTGACGATGTTGTACAGCGGTTGGCTGATCACTGGGCGGTCGATGCCCAGGCTGTCGGCGATCCGGATTACCTCGGCGATGCGCCAGCCACGGTAGTTCGACAGGCCCCAATAGCGGATCTTGCCCTGGCGAATCAAGTCGCCGATGGCCGACACGGTGACGTGCAGCGGGGTGTTGTGGTCTTCGCGGTGCAGGTAGTAGATGTCCAGGTAATCGGTGCCCAGGCGCGTCAGGCTGGCTTCGATGCCATTGAACAGGTGCTTGCGGCTCAGGCCGCTGCGGTTGGGCACGCCGTCCGGCGGGCCGAAGCCGACCTTGGTGGCCAGCACCCATTCATGGCGGTGACGGGCGATCGCCTCGCCGACGATTTCCTCGGAGCGACCGTTGGTGTAGACGTCCGCGGTGTCGATGAAATTGATGCCCTGGTCCCAGGCCTTGTCGATGATCCGCAGCGAATCCTCGGTGCTGGTCTGTTCGCCGAACATCATCGTGCCCAGGGTCAACGTCGAGACTTGCAACCCGGAATGGCCTAGCGTGCGGTAGCTCATGACAAGATCCTTTCATCCATGGGAAAGGCTCAATCAAACCCCAGAACCACCGCACGGATCAAACAGAATTCTCAAACCCCTCAAATCAACTGTGGGAGCGAGCTCGCTCGCGATAGCGGTCGAACAGTCAACATCAATGCCGACTGATCCGGCGTTATCGCGAGCAAGCTCGCTTGTATGGTAGGACTTGAAGGGAGGAGGAGGGACAAAGCTCGATTCTGACTGTTAGCCGCAGTACAGACCGTGGGAGATTTCACCCCTCCTCCTTTCACCCAAGCGCCGATAAAGAATGCATCTGGCCTAGACCGACGATAGGAACAAGCCTGCGCCTCTGGGTGAACCCTTCAAGTGTTCAAACCTTAGCCCGGAGGATTTTCAATGGCAATGCCGGTTTCTGTCGCAAAGCCGATCGTGGGTGTTGATGTCGCCAAAGATGAGTTGGTGATTTATCACGCAGAAACAGATCGACTGGAAGCGA
>NZ_FOVS01000046.1:0-39281 GCF_900115235.1 Pseudomonas sp. NFACC24-1 | reverse complement strand
GTTGGGATTACGGTGTACGGGCCAGAGGAGAGCACATCGTTGAAGGCAGAACCTATGACGGTTTCGATACCAATGAGCGTATCCCCCTCTGCATCGCCACCCCGTCCAACAAGTCCAGTTCCCTGGCGCAAATCTATACTGATACCTTCAGTCGATGCCGAATAATCAACAGTATCTATACCAGCACCGCCATCAATTTTGTCTGCGCCAGCAGTACCCTTGATGACGTCGTTGCCGCCCAGAGCGTTGATTTCATCATCCACTGCGGTGCCAATTAGTGCATCTGCGCCAGCTGTTCCATTGATAACGGCCATTTTTTCTTCCCTGCTTAAGGATGGTAGAGGAGGTCTCGTAAATCGGTGTTTGTTGACAAAACTGAAGCAAGAATCTCTGCGGTGCTTTTCGGCTGTGGCCAGTGAAGCTTGAGCGGAGATTTCGTCTAGAAAAATAGGCGATTAAGGTGTCATTTATTAAATATCAGGCACGGCACAACCGCCCGATCTGAAAGAACGGGATCTGTTGATTTTTTTACGATTAATTGCGTGCTGGCGCAGCCCTTCCATGCTGAGCTCCATCCAAGGTCCTTCTCCCTATTGGGAAGTTAACTGGGCACTGAGCGTCCTTGCGTTGAGTGATAGCACGACAATATCTCGTTACACAAGAGTGTCCGGTACCTAGGGATAGCGTGCTGCTGACGTCCTAAGGGCGGTGAACGTATGTGGGAGCGAGCTTGCTCGCGATAGCGCCCTGTCAGCCAACATGGATGCTGCTGATCTGACGCCATCGCGAGCAAGCTCGCTCCCACAGGACTCAGCCAGACGGCTATTTTTTCTCCGCCCCGGACTCCTGCATCTGCACCGAAGACTTGGTGCCGTCGGTGTTGTCCTTGGTCTCGTTATCCGAGTTGTCGAAACAGCCTTGCAGGGCGAACAAGCAGCAGGCAAGGCAAAAAGTGCGGGCGATATTCATGTTGTACTCCGATGCCGAGGGCTTTGAGCAGTGACCTGCGAGAGCGGCAATGGTTGCGACTGTCGTCGTGCCGGACGATGAACGTCGACGGATGCTGGCGACTGAAATGTAAGTAGAATTTTCACCGCCTCGTTGCTGTCACACCAGACAGGTGCATCCAATAAGGAAACACGGCAATGGCGTTCGCAAAAATCGCTCAAAAACTGGCCCTCTGGGCGGGGAGCCCCAAGACATTCCTGGGGGCCATCGTGTTGTTGGCACTGTGGGCAGCCAGCGGACCTTTCTTCGGTTTCAACGACACCTGGCAATTGATCATCAACACCTCGACCACCATCATCACCTTCCTCATGGTGTTCCTGATCCAGAATACGCAGAACCGCGACACGGACATCCTGCATCTCAAGGTCGACGAATTATTGCGGGCGACCAAGGATGCACAGAACGCAATGCTCGGCCTCGAGTCGCTGGACCTCAAGCAACTGGAAGCGCTGAGAAAGCACTACCAGGACATGGGCAAAGACGAGGCCAAGAGCCTTGACGGCTTGGAACAAAAAAACAAGATCGACCTGAACCAGTGCTGATGCCTATGCACGAGTGCTGTCAGGCCTTTTTTCGGCGGGCAAAATCAACCGGGACGCTGGCGCCCCGGTCCTGAATGTAAAAACAGATGCGGCAGGTCAACGGCTGGCCTGCAGCGCCCTGGCCATTTCGAGATGGGTCTGCAACTTGGGCAGGGTTTCGTCAGCGAAGGCCTTGATCTCTGGTACTTCGGTGGTCTGGGCCTGCTGCTGGATTTGCGCGATGGCCTCTTCGGTAGCCTTGACCTGGCTGGCGGCATACGCCGCTTCGAACGACTCGCCTTCATTGACCTGTGGCATCAACGCCTTGGCCTTGTCGGCCACTTCCTCCCGGGGGGCGACAGGCAAGTCGAGCTTCTTGGCAATCTTCGCCAGATGCTGATTGGCGGTGGTACGGTCGTTGATCACCATAATGGTGTAGTCCTTGACCTCCCTGGATTCGGCTTTTCCGTGGGCCATGCGACTTGTCTCGATGTCGGCCATGCCCTTGGCGGAAGCATCATCGATGAATTCGGCAGGCGATTGGGCCCAGGCACTGTTGGCACCCAGGCCCATCAGCACGACGAGACTGGTGGTGCGAAAAAAGCTGGCCATACGGCTCATGGTCACGCCCTCCTCTGATAAAAGTTCTGGTGGGTTATCCACCGTTGAATCAGAACCAGCCATGAATATTCAACGAGACGTCCGATCCGGCTTTCGACGGGCTTCTATCGACGATCGTGATGGTGGTTCTCCCACCTTTGCGACCTGCTTCGGACACCTTCGTTCGATCATGAGCAATGTTTGTCGGATAAACATTGCTTGAACCAGGCATGGTTCAGGCCTCCGTATTCGTGAATGCCAGGCACGCAGGCCCCGTCTTGTATTGGAATGGGATACGCGCTGAAGGTTTGAGAAAGGTGCTGGCGCCACGACGAACGGTGACGTGCTATCAAATACCAAACGCCCGGTGATTGTGGCGTTTGGCGGCGTACATCGCCTCGTCGGCGTGACGGAACAGCGCGACATCTTCAGTGCCATGGTCGGGGAAACAGGCCACGCCGATGCTCGGCTCGATGCTCAGGCAGTGCCCGTCCAGGCGCAGCGGCTGGACCAGTGCGTGGTGGATTTTTTCCTGCACGCTGCGGGCATCCTCCAAGGCCTGGATGCTGTGCAGCAGGACCACGAACTCGTCTCCGCCGATGCGCGCCACGGTGTCGGTGTCGCGGATACAGCCCTTGATACGATTGGCCACCGCCTGTAGCAGCATGTCGCCCACTCCGTGGCCATAGGTGTCGTTGACCTGTTTGAAGCGGTCCAGGTCGATATACAGCAAAGCCATGCGCCCGGATGCCGCGCGGGCGCTCGCCAGTGCGCACTTGAAACGTTCACGGAGCAATTCGCGGTTAGGCACCTGGGTCAACTGATCGTACTGAGCCATGTGCTGCAACCGGGCGTGCAACTGCTTGCGCTCGATGGCAATGGTGATCTGTGCGCAGACGTATTGCAGGAGTTCCTTGTCCTGTTCGGTGTAGCGCTCGTTGTCCGGCGCACTCTTGACGATCAATGCGCCAATCGTGCCGTTCTGCGAATTCAGCGGCACGCCCAGCCAACACGGCGCGTCCGGCTGCGCCACCAGGTCGTCGAACCCCTCTGGCAAAGAGCTGCCACCGGGCGTCAGCAGGATCGGCTGGCCGCTGCGAATCACTTCGGCGCACAAACGCCCGGTGACCGTGCCCGGCAACTCAGGCTGCCCTTCCCGATCATCGACGTGATAGGGGAAGTTCAGCTGCGAACATTGTTCGTCATACAGCGCCACCGAGAAATTCAGCGCCGGCAGCCACTCACCGATAATCAGGTGGACGCGCTTGAACAGCGCCAGCAAGTCAGCCGCGGCATGGGCCGCCTCGGAAATCGCATACAACGCCGCCTGCCGGGACTCGGCCTGCTTGCGTTCAGTGATGTCCCGGGCCACGGCAATGCGCAGTTGGTCCAACGGCGACCAGCGTGCCGACCACAGGATGTGTACCACCCGCCCATCCTTGCGCAGGTAGCGATTCTCGAAATTGAGCTTGGGCTCACCCTCCATGATCTCCCGCGCCGCCTCGAGGGTCCGCTGGCGGTCGGCAGGATGCACCAGATCGATCATCGGCTGGCCGATCAGCTCCTGCGGGGTGTAGCCGAAAATACGCTCACAGGCGGCACTGACAAACACGAAACGCCCTTGACCGTCGACGGCACACACGGCGTCCAGCAGAAGGTCGATGTAGCTGGCCAGCGGCGCGGAACTTGAAGTGTCCATGGGGCTGGAAGTCATCCGGATAATGCAACGGTGAGCGAAGCGGGCGATGGTCGGTTCGTGACGCTGTACAACCAGCGAGACCGACGCGTCCAATACCGATGAGGATAGCGCAGGCGATCAGACTTAAGGGGATGAAACGCTTGGCAGGCGCTGCCACTCAACTCGACACAGCCCATTACGGCTCCGCAAAAAACACCATGCCGGCATACGGAGCCTGCCGACAGGCCTTCAGCCGCGACGCCAGGTCGCCCACATGGGCTTCCAGCTTGTACCCGTCCGGGTCGAGAAAGTAGAACGAATCACCCTCGCTGCGGTTGTCTCGCCACGACGACACCTGGGCCGCGTGCAGCCGCGCCACCAGCACGGGAAAATGCTCGGCGCTGATGCTGAATGCGTAATGGGTGTAGTCCGCGGTCGGCTCGGGCCTGCGCAATGGGTCGAGAGACAGGCATAACCACAAACCCGGCAGCGACAAATACGCCCCGCTGTTCCACCTGGCCTCAAGACGCAGCTGCAAGAGCTCGCCATAAAAAACCACACTGCGATCCAGGTCGGTGACGGCAAGGGTCAGATGATTGAGGCCTGAGAACATCAGCAAGCAACCTTCAGAAAAGAGTGATAACCCAGCGGGCTTGGGGCAAATCCGTGGTGTCCCCAAGCTCCGACAGTGCCGATGGATTCCCCGGCCAGGGTCCTAGGCAAAGTCCTACGTTGAACTCTCCAGTGACACTCAAACACGCCGGAAACAGCCGATTCAAAGCCCTGCCCAACAATCTGTAAAGTCTGGAAACACACCACTATCGCAACACACCACGGACAGCTCCATCAACCAAGGAATGTAATCGCGCCATGGACCAGACTGCTCAACCACCTCATTACTTCACCAACTACCGCAAGCTCATTTCCCTCGCAGACCAGGATTGGCAAGGCACCGAGGCCGGAAAAATCTCAGGGCTGAATGTCGAGGTCAAGACCCCCAATGTGCTGGTCGACCAATACGGCCGGACCTTTCATCACTTCTGTACCACGTCCTACCTGGGCCTGGACTATCACCCCGCGTTGCTGGACGGCGCCATGACCGCCCTGTGGGAAGCCGGGACCCTGCGGGTCGCCAACTCAAGGAATCGCTGCAAGCTGGCGATCCTGGACCAGTACGAAAGCCAATTGTCGGAGCTGTTCGGCGCCAGTTGCCTCAGTGCCCTGTCCTGCAGTGCGGCAAGCGCCGGAATCCTGCCGTTGCTGGCCAGCGGCGCATTCACCCACCATCGCGCGCCCTTCATGGTGTTCGACAAACAGGCCCATTATTCGATGAACCACAGCAAGGCTGCCTGTGCCGACGAAACCCAGGTCATCACCTGCCCGCACAATGACATGGATTTCATCGAAGACGTGTGCAAACGCCAGCGCGACGTGGCGTATGTGGCCGACGGTGCCTACAGCATGGGCGGGATGGCGGACCTGGACAGCCTGATGTATCTCAAGCAGCGCTATGGCTTGTTTCTTTACCTGGACGACTCCCACGCCCTGTCTGCCGTCGGGGAATCCGGCGCCGGCCTGGTCCGTTCGCGCATCCCGGCGGTGGACGAGCGCACCCTGATCGTTGCCTCCCTGGCCAAGTCATTCGGCGCCAGTGGCGGGCTGGTCATGTTTGGCTGTGAACGGTACAAGGCGCTGGTGCAGCGCTACGGTGGGCCGAGCAATTGGTCCCAGAGCCTGAACGCCGCGGCCATCGGTGCCGGCATGGCGTCGATCCGCCTGCACCGCAGCCGCGAATTCAGTGCCTTGCAGGAGCGTTTGCAGGCTAATATCCGCCTCTTCGACAGCCTCGTGCGGACCGGACAGCGCGGCACACCCATGGCGATCCGTATGGTGCCTTGCGGTGAAGCGGCCCTGGCCAACAGCCTGGCGGTCGAACTGGCCGAACGGGGGTATTTCACCTCGGCGGTATTTTTTCCCGTGGTGCCCCAAGGCAAGGCTGCCATTCGCATTACCCTGCGCGCCGACATGGAGCCGGACGTGATTCGCTCGTTTTGTGAAACGATCACCGAACTGCTGCTGACCCACGGGCGTGACCTCCGCCCTTGAGACAAGACGCTCGATGAAAAACCGTACAACCCTGATCCTTACCTGCACCACCGTTTTCCTGGCACAACTGGGCATGAGCATCTACTTGCCGGCCCTGCCCGCCATCGCCCGGGACCTGGGGGCCGATGCGTCCCTGGTTTCCTGGGGCCTGTCGGTGTACCTGATCGGCATGGCCCTGCCCATGTTGCTGTGGGGCAGCCTGAGCCAGCGCCTGGGGCGCAAGCCGGTCTTGCTGGCGGCACTGGGGCTGTACGGCCTGGGCAACCTGGCCCTGCCGCTGGGCACAACCGTGGAGGCGTTCCTGGCGCTCAGGTTGATTCAGGGCATCGGTGCCAGCGGTATTTCGGTGATGGCGCGGGTCTTGATTCGCGACAGTTTCAGCGGCGACCTGCTGGCCAAGGCCCTGTCCTGGATATCGATCGCCTTTGTGATTGCCCTCGGTATCGGCCAGTACCTGGGCTCGCTGATCCAGGCCGCTTTCGGCTGGGAGGCGATTTTCCAGGGTTTGGGCGCCGTCAGCCTGGCCATGGCAGCGGCGGTGTCCCGGGCCAGGTTCCCGACGTTGGTGCACGCCAGCAATGGGCAATCGGCATGGGGGATCTACGGGCAGATATTCCGGCAACGCGCGTTCCTGCTGCCGGCCTTGGCCGGTGGGCTGGGTTACGGCGTAATCGTCGCCTTCAATACCGCCGCGCCGCTGATCCTGCAGGAAAGCTTCCACTGGTCGGCCATCGAGTACGGCCTGCTGGGCTGGCCGATCAGTGCCGCGTATCTGCTCGGGGCGCTGGCGGTGAACGCGTTTGTGCTGCGCACCGGTCAACGGCGAATGATGGGCTGGGGCATCGTGCTGGTGCTGGGCGGCAGCATGACCATGCTGGCAGGCAGCCTCACCCTGAGCAGCATCGCGCTGCTCTTCTGGCTGCCGTATTGCTTCGCGGTGTTTGGTCAATCGTTGATCTACCCCATCAGCCTGTCCCTGGCCAACGAAGGCTCACCGGTGGCCGGCGCTTATGCCATGGCGTTGAGCGGGTTCCTGCATCAACTGATGGCCTCGGTGATCGGCGCCATGGCCAGCCTGTTGTTGAGCCAACAGGCCTGGCCGTTGGCGGCGTTGTGCGCGCTGCTGGGGGCGGCGGCGATGCTCTGTGTGAGGTTCGTGCCGCCCCGGGTCGCTTAGAACGCGCTGCGGAAAATTTCTTCGATCTGCCGCTGGTCCGCCGCCCGTGGGTTGGTCAGGCCACACGCGTCTTTCAAGGCGTTGGCGGCCAGCAACGGTACATCGTTGAGGCGCACGCCCAAGTCACGCAAACCGGCCGGAATGTCCACGTCATGGGCCAGGCTGCGGATCATCGCAATAGCTTCCCGGGCCCCCTCTTCCGGGCTGAAGCCACGTGTATCGGCGCCCATGGCATGGGCCACATCGCTCAGGCGAGCGGCGCACACCGAGGCGTTGAAGCTCTGTACATGGGGCAACAACACCGCGTTGCACACGCCGTGAGGCAAGTCGTAAAAACCACCCAGTTGATGGGCCATGGCGTGCACGAAACCCAACGACGCATTGTTGAACGCCATTCCCGCAAGAAACTGCGCGTAGGCCATGTTTTCCCGCGCCACCAGATCGTTGCCGTCGCGCACGGCCAGGCGCAGGTTGCTACTGATCAGGGTTATGGCCTTCAGGGCACAGGCATCGGTAATCGGATTGGCGGCGGTGGACACATAAGCCTCGATCGCATGGGTCAGCGCATCCATGCCGGTGGCGGCCGTCAGGCCCTTGGGCATCGCCACCATCAGCGCCGGGTCGTTCACCGACATCAGCGGGGTCACATTGCGATCGACAATCGCCATTTTCACGTGGCGTGTCTCGTCGGTGATGATGCAAAAGCGGGTCATTTCGCTGGCGGTGCCGGCCGTGGTGTTGATGGCGATCAGCGGCAATTGCGGCTTGCTCGAACGATCGACGCCTTCATAGTCACTGATCTGCCCGCCGTTGGTGGCACACAACGCAATGCCCTTGGCGCAGTCATGGGGGGAACCGCCGCCCAGGGACACCACGAAATCGCATCGGCTCTCCATCAACAAACCCAGGCCGAGCTCGACATTGGCGATGCTCGGGTTGGGCTTGGCACCGTCGAAAATCACCGAATCGATGTCCTGCAGCGCCAGCAGTTCGGCCACCTTGCTGGCGACGCCGGCCTTCGCCAGCCCCACGTCGGTGACGATCAGCGCCTTGCGAAAGCCGTAGTTGCGGATGGCGGTCATCGCTTCATCCAGGCAACCCAGCCCCATGATGTTCACGGCGGGAATGAAAAAAGTACTGCTCATGGGGTCACACTCCTGGTAGAGGCCGGATCGGCAGGACCTACAGAATGACCCAGTAGTCACGACGCATCTTGATCTGGCTCAAGACTGGGGCGTGATAAAGTCGCGGCCTGCCTTTGCCACGTTTTGAGATGATCCTTGCGATGACCGATTTCCAGGAATACGACACCCGGCTCGAAGACTGGGAGGCCGTGCGCGCCGATACCGCCTTCAGCGGCCTGCTGGTGGGCAATGGGGCCAGCCGCGCGGTGTGGGACGATTTCGGCTATGACTCGCTGTTCGAAAACGCCCGCACCGTCGAGGAAAAACCCTTGAGCCCGTCGGAACTGAGCGTATTCGACGCGATGCAGACCCGCAGTTTCGAACAGGTGCTCGGGGCGCTGAAAACCACCAGTCGGGTCAACAAGGCCCTGGCCGTCAGTTCCGCCGCCCCGCGTAACCGCTATTACGCGATCAAGGAAGCGCTGATCAACACCGTGCACGCGGTGCACATCCCGTGGCGGCTGGTGCAACCGTCGACCCTGACAACGCTCAACCAGGAGCTGAGCCGCTACCGCACGGTGTTCACCACCAACTACGACCTGCTCAACTACTGGGCGATCCAGCATGGGGTCGAGACCATCAGCGACCTGTTCTGCGGCGATGACCACAGTTTCGACCTGAGCCAGGTGGTCACGGACAAACCGCGCCTGCTGTACCTGCACGGCGGCCTGCACCTGGTGCGCAACCAGGACGGCACGGCGCGCAAGCTCACGTCCACCGAAGGCACCTTGCTGGGCAGTTTCGCCATCAACAACACGATCAAGACCCTCGACGACGTGCCGCTGTTCGTCAATGAAGGCTCCAGCGCCGACAAGCTCAAGACCATCCGCAGCAGCGATTACCTGTCGTTCTGCTACGACCAGTTGCTGCACCATGGCGACAATCTGTGCCTGTTCGGCCATGCCTTGGGCGAGCAGGACCGGCACATTGTCCACGCCCTGCGCCTGGCCGCACCGAAAACCGTGGCGATTTCGATCTACCCGCGCAGCCAGGCGTTCATCCAGCACCAGAAACGACATTACGCCAAGGTCTTCCAGGGGCTGGAGGTGCAATTGCGCTTCTTCGATGCCAAGAGCCATCCGCTGGGCGATCCGGAGCTGTCGGTGCCGGTGGAGGTCTAGGGTAAGTCAGCATTGGGCATGACTATTTGGATCGGAAACAGGGTGGACTTGTGGCGAGGGGATTTATCCCCGTTGGGGTGCGCAGCAGCCCTCATACATGACAACTCGGTATGTCAGGTAGACCGGGGCTTTCGCCTTTGGGGGCGCTGCGCACCCAACGGGGATGAATCCCCTCGCCACAAAGACCTCGCTACTGCATCTGTCGGTTTGCCGTCAGAGCGCAGCCACGGTCTTGTCCTTGATGACCGTCGTCGGTCCGTTGGCCTTGACGCTGGCGATGCCTTTGTCCCGGGCAGCGTCCGATGAATACGCCTCACTGCTGCCAATCACTTCATGGTTGCCAGCCTTGAGGTTGAAGTACGGATGGCCGTCCTTGGTGTTCTTGAGTTCATAGCGCTCGGCCAACGGGCTGTTTTTCTGCACCGCAGCAATGCCACCGTCGACGCCACTGCGGGTGGTGTACAGCTCGCTGGTCAAAATCGTTTCGGCGTTGGCCGCCTTGAGTACAAACCGAAACTGGCCACTGCTGCTTTTACTGATTTCGTACCATCCGGACATGATTGTTCTCCAGGCAATGAAGGGCATGCCCCGGGAGTAAAGACCCGCTGCGCCTACCTTGCCAGTGCGTTACTACAAAGTGATGGCCGTGCCCAGCAGGGTCAGGAACCCCGCCAGCCAGTTCGGGTGCGCAGGCCAGGCCGGTGCGGTCACCAGGTTGCCCTGGACATGGCCTTCGGTCACCGGAATGTCGATATAGGTCCCGCCCGCCAGGCGTACTTCCGGAGCACACGCCGGGTAGGCGCTGCATTCGCGCCCTTCAAGGATGCCCGCCGCGGCCAGCAATTGCGCACCGTGGCACACCGCGGCAATCGGCTTGCCCGCCAGATCGAAATCACGCACCAGTTGCAGGACCGTTTCGTCCAGGCGCAAGTATTCCGGCGCGCGCCCACCCGGCACCAGCAGGGCGTCATAGTCAACGGCCTGGACACTGGCAAAATCGTGATTGAGGGCAAACAAGTGCCCCGGCTTTTCGCTGTAGGTCTGGTCGCCTTCGAAATCGTGGATCGCCGTGCGCACCGTCTGCCCGGTCTTTTTGCCCGGGCACACGGCGTGTACGGTATGACCGATCATCTGCAAAGCCTGGAATGGCACCATGACTTCATAATCTTCGACGTAATCGCCGACCAGCATCAGGATTTTCTTCGCGGCCATGGGTTGGGCTCCTTTGGAAATGCGTGAGAGGTGAACGCATTAAAGGTAGTCCGGTAAGGCGGCGGATGAGCGATAACCCGTCATTACCTGACGGGATGCATACCGGGGGATGCTGGATATCATCCTGTGGGAGCGGGCTTGCTCGCGAAAGCGGTGGATCGGCTTGCACTGATGTTGAATGTGCAGCCGCCTTCGCGAGCAAGCCCGCTCCCACAGGGGGGGGTGCTAACAGTGGAACTCAGGCGAGATAACCATCCGCCCGCAGCAGCGTTTCCAGGCAATGCTCGGTGATGTGGTAGAAGGCCTTGAGTGCTTCGATTTTTGCCAGCAGCTCGGTGGGATCCACAGGTTCGGCGCGCTTGACCGCCAGGATCATTTTGTTCTTGTTGGTGTGGTCCAGGGAGATGAACTCGAAGACCTTGGTCTCGTAGCCGCAGGCTTCCAGGAACAACGCCCGCAAGCTGTCGGTGACCATTTCCGCCTGTTGGCCCAGGTGCAGGCCGTATTGCAGCATCGGCTTGAGCAAGGCCGGGCTCTGGATCTGCAGGCGGATCTGCTTGTGGCAGCACGGCGAGCACATGATGATCGAGGCACCCGAGCGAATGCCCATGTGGATCGCGTAGTCGGTGGCGATATCGCAGGCATGCAAGGCAATCATCACATCCACCGCGCTCGGCGCCACGCTGCGCACGTCACCGTGCTGGAAACTCAGGCCCGGGTGCTCCAGCCGCGCGGCGGCTTCGTTGCACAGCTTGACCATGTCTTCGCGCAGCTCGACACCGGTCACCACGCCTTCGGCCTGCAAGGTGTTGCGCAGGTAATCGTGGATGGCGAAGGTCAGGTAGCCCTTGCCCGAACCGAAATCCGAGACCCGCACCGGTTTGTCCAGGGCCAGTGGCGAAGACGTCAGCGCGTGGCTGAAGACCTCGATGAACTTGTTGATCTGCTTCCACTTGCGCGACATCGCCGGAATCAGCTCGTGCTTGTGGTTGGTCACGCCCAGGTCGGCCAAAAATGGCCGACTCAGATCGAGGAAGCGGCTTTTCTCGCGATTGTGCTCGGCAGACGGCACTTCCCGCAGCTGCTGGGGCTTGCTCTTGAACAGCGAGCTTTTGCCCTTTTTGTTGTACTCCAACTGCGCTTCGTCAGTGACCGCCAGCAAATGCGCGTTCTTGAACGACGCTGGCAACAACGTGGCGATGGTGTCCACGCCTTCGGCCAGGGGGAAATTCTTGGTGATGTCGCGAGTCTTGTAGCGGTAGACGAAAGACAGGCACGGCTGGTCCTTGACCGTCAGCTGCTTGATGATCAGCCGCTGGAGGTCCGCCTCATCCCCAACGTACTTGGCCAGCACCAGTTTGATGAAAGCGTTTTGTTCAAGGCTGGTGTGCAGCAGGTCGATGAACTGGGCGTGATGATCCGGCGCGGGACGGGCTGGAGTTGCGGTGGCGGACATGGACAAGCGGCCTCGGGGCGGGCGGATCGGGAATGCCGGTATTTTAGGGGGGATGAAGTGCAAGGGCACGGGGAAATTCATGTGGCGAGGGGATTTATCCCCGCTGGTCTGAGCAGCAGACCCAAACCAGGCAATAAGGTATCCCTGCATATACCGATTGTCGGCTTTTTTAGGGGGCCTACGGCCCAACGGGGATAAATCCCCTCGCCACAGATAAATTTCCCTCGCTACAACGGTGTCCGGCAGAAATTTATCTCAGCCCAGCACCACCAACCGATTCGGCAGCTCATTGCGCTCATGAGTCACCGGCACATGCTCCTTGAGCAATTCGCCACAGGCCGCGATGCAAGTCACGAAGCCTTCCAGCGTCTGCCCCTGGCGGACCTGCTGGGTGAACGTTGCGACGATGGCGTCCCAGCATGTGTTGTCCAGGTGTCTGGAAATGCCTTCATCGACAAGGATTTCCACATACCGCTCGGCCTCGCAGACAAAGATCAGCACGCCCGTGCTGCCCACGGTGTGGTGCAGGTTTTGCTCGAGAAATTGCCGACGTGCCAGGTTGGAGGCCCGCCAGTGACGCACGGAACGGGGGATCAGGTGAGTGGTGATCCTTGGAATGCGGAACACCAGGCACAACACGATGAAACTGACCCACTGCACCAGCAACAGGCTGTGCAGGGCCAACCAGCCGGTGAGGTAATGGACCACGCCGGGCACCACCAGCGCCAGCAGGCTCGCCCATAGCAGCGGGATGTAAGCGTAGTCGTCGGCGCGGGCGGCCAGCACCGTGACCAGTTCGGCGTCGGTATGCCGCTCGACCCGGGCGATGGCCTCGGCGACCTTGCGTTGTTCGTGTTCAGTCAGTAATGCCATGGTTAAAAGTGCCTGCTCATTATTATTGTCACCAGCCGCCCGACGAACCGCCGCCCCCGAAACTGCCACCGCCACCACTGAAGCCCCCGCCGCCCCCGCCGCCGAAGCCTCCACCGGATCCGCCCGAACGGCTGGAACCACCACCTCCGGTCGGCAGGATACCGAGCATCTGGCAGACCAATATCGTCAAAATAAACAGTATCACCAGGAAGATGAACAGCCCGGGATGGCGCTCGACAAAATCGCCCTGCTCCTGCTGCCCGTCCGCACTGTACGCCGGCGCCGGCTCGTCCAGCGGGCTGCCGCCCAGTACCACCAGCATCGCCGCGACGCCGTCGCTGATGCCTTTGTTGAAGTTGCCGGTCTTGAAAGCCGGGGTGATCACCTGGTTGATGATCACCGAACTCTGGGCGTCGGTCAGGCGATCTTCCAGGCCGTAGCCCACTTCGATGCGCAGTTTACGGTCATCCCGGGCGACGATCAGCAGCGCGCCGTTGTTTTTATCCTTCTGCCCGATGCCCCAGTGGCGCCCCAGCTGATAGCCGAAATCTTCGATGCTGCTGCCCTGCAGGTCGGCCAGGGTCACGACCACCACCTGTTCGCCGGTCGCCTGCTCATGGGCCTTGAGCTGCGTCTCCAGTTGCGCGCGCACCGAAGGGTCAAGCATCTGGGCGGTGTCCACCACGCGTCCGGTCAGTGCCGGAAACTTCAGCTCGGCCTGGGCCGTGAACGCAAAGACCCAGAACAACAGCACCAGGCCAATTTTCAACACTTGCATCGCAACTCCTGTGTGGGAGCGAGCTTGCTCGCGATAGCGGTGGGTCAGCTTGCAGCAATGCTGAATGTGCCGCCGCCATCGCGAGCAAGCTCGCTCCCACAACGCTTCAAACTGCCGAATTGATCAGAACTTCACTTCAGGGGCTTTTTCGGCATCGGGGCTGGTGGCCTCGAACGTTTCGCGCAGCGGCAGGTCGCTGTACATCACGCTGTGCCACAGGCGGCCCGGGAACGTGCGGATCTCGGTGTTGTACTTCTGCACCGCCAGGATGAAGTCGCGGCGTGCCACGGCGATACGGTTCTCGGTGCCTTCGAGCTGCGATTGCAGCGCCAGGAAATTCTGGTTGGCCTTGAGATCCGGATAACGCTCGGACACCACCATCAGCCGACTCAACGCGCCGGTCAACTGGTCCTGGGCCTGTTGGAACTGCTTGAGTTTTTCCGGGTTGTCCAAGGTGCTGGCGTCCACCTGGATCGATGTGGCCTTGGCCCGCGCCTCGATCACCGCGGTCAGGGTTTCCTGCTCGTGCTGGGCGTAGCCCTTGACGGTTTCCACCAGGTTGGGAATCAGGTCGGCGCGGCGCTGGTACTGGTTCTGCACCTGGCCCCAGGCGGCCTTGGCCTGTTCGTCCAGGGTCGGGATGTTATTGATGCCGCAACCGGCCAGTAGCGTAGTAAGCAGCATCAAGGCCAGCATCGGCAGGCTGCGAAGGTGATTCACTCGTGGATTCATTGGATAAAGCGCTCCCTGGCATGACATTGGAAAAACCCGGCCACCTATCTCACTGGCGTCTGGGGCATAATCTGCCGCCGCACTGGATTGAAACGGGTCGATGGGCTAAAAGATGCGCGGTGCGAAACTAAGTTCAGCCCCCTGGGCTCGAAAGTGTGCTGTATTTGACCGAACAACAATAGCCGCTCCTCACATTTTGGCTGACCGGCGTGTCCTGATTACCGCCCTTTAGGCTTTGCGAGAAAACTATTCATGAAGAAGCTGTGTTTGCTGGGCCTGTTTGTCAGTCTGGCCAGTCACTCCGTATTTGCCGACAACCTGCCCGCCCCCATAGAGAACAAGGACGCCTTCATCAGCAACCTGATGAAGCAGATGACCCTCGAAGAGAAGATCGGCCAATTGCGCCTGATCAGCATCGGCCCGGAAATGCCCCGGGAGATGATTCGCAAGGAAATCGCCGCCGGCAACATCGGCGGCACGTTCAACTCCATCACTCGCGATGAGAACCGTCCGATGCAGGACGCGGCCATGCGCAGCCGGTTGAAGATCCCGATGTTCTTCGCCTATGACGTGATCCACGGCCACCGCACGATTTTCCCGATCCCCCTGGCCCTGGCCTCGAGCTGGGACATGGACGCCATTTACCACTCCGGACGCATCGCCGCCCAGGAAGCCGCGGCCGACAGCCTGGACATCACCTTCGCGCCGATGGTCGACATTTCCCGCGACCCACGTTGGGGCCGAACCTCCGAAGGTTTCGGCGAGGACACCTACCTGGTGTCGCGCATCGCCGGGGTGATGGTCAAGGCATTCCAGGGCAACGGCGCCAACGCGGCCGACAGCATCATGGCCAGCGTCAAGCACTTCGCCCTCTACGGCGCGGTGGAAGGCGGCCGGGACTACAACACCGTGGACATGAGTCCGCTGAAAATGTACCAGGACTACCTGCCGCCCTACCGCGCCGCCATCGACGCCGGAGCCGGCGGGGTGATGGTCGCGCTGAACTCCATCAACGGCGTGCCGGCCACCGCCAACACCTGGCTGATGAACGACCTGCTGCGCAAGGAATGGGGCTTCAAGGGCCTGGCGGTCAGTGACCACGGCGCCATCTTCGAACTGATCAAGCACGGCGTCGCCAAGGACGGTCGCGAAGCGGCGAAGCTGGCGATCAAGGCCGGCATCGACATGAGCATGAACGACTCGCTCTACGGCAAGGAACTGCCAGGGCTGCTCAAGGCCGGCGAGATCGAACAGAGCGACATCGACAACGCCGTGCGCGAAGTGCTCGCGGCCAAATACGACATGGGCCTGTTCAAGGATCCGTACCTGCGCATCGGCAAGGCCGAGGACGACCCGGCCGACACCTACGCCGAAAGCCGACTGCACCGCGCCGATGCCCGTGACGTAGCACGCCGCAGCCTGGTCCTGCTGGAAAACCGCAACCAGACCCTGCCCCTGAAGAAGACCGCAAAGATCGCCCTGGTCGGCCCGCTGGCCAAGGCACCGATCGACATGATGGGCAGTTGGGCCGCGGCCGGACGCCCTGCGCAATCGGTCACCCTGTTCGACGGCATGACCCGCGCCCTGGGCGCCGAGTCGAAGCTGATCTACGCCCGTGGGGCCAACATCACCGGCGACAAGAAGGTGCTCGACTACCTGAACTTCCTCAACTTCGACGCCCCTGAAGTGGTGGACGACCCGCGCCCGGCCCAGGTTTTGATCGACGAAGCGGTGCAAGCCGCCAAGGATGCCGATGTGGTGGTGGCCGCCGTGGGTGAGTCCCGTGGCATGTCCCATGAGTCGTCGAGCCGTACCGAACTGAACATCCCGGCCAGCCAACGCGAGCTGATCAAGGCCCTGAAGGCCACCGGCAAGCCGCTGGTGCTGGTGCTGATGAATGGCCGTCCGCTGTCGTTGCTGGAAGAAAAGCAGCAGGCCGATGCGATCCTGGAAACCTGGTTCAGCGGCACCGAAGGTGGCAACGCCATCGCGGACGTGCTGTTCGGCGACTACAACCCGTCGGGCAAGCTGCCGATCACCTTCCCACGCTCGGTGGGGCAGATTCCGACCTACTACAACCACCTGAGCATTGGCCGGCCGTTCACGCCGGGCAAGCCGGGCAACTACACCTCGCAGTACTTCGATGACACCACCGGCCCGCTCTACCCGTTCGGCTACGGCCTGAGCTACACCGAGTTCAGCCTGTCGGACATGGCCTTGTCGTCGACCACGCTGAACAAGACCGGCAAGCTCGACGCCAGCGTGACCCTGGAAAACACCGGCAAGCGTGACGGCGAAACCGTGGTGCAGTTGTACATCCAGGACGTGACCGGCTCGATCATTCGCCCGGTGAAAGAGCTGAAGAACTTCCGCAAGGTGATGCTCAAGGCTGGCGAGAAGAAAGTCATCCACTTCACCATCACCGAAGACGACCTGAAGTTCTACAACGCTCAACTCAAGTACGGGGCTGAACCGGGCAAGTTCAACGTGCAGATCGGCCTGGATTCCCAGGACGTTAAGCAGCAGAGTTTTGAGTTGCTCTGACCTTCAGGCCCTGCAAATCCCATGTGGGAGCGGGCTTGCTCGCGAAAGCGGTTTAACAACCAACCAAGATGTTGACTGTTATGCCCCCTTCGCGAGCAAGCCCGCTCCCACAAGGGCTTGCAGTGAGCCTAGCCCCGCCGATCCAGCAGATTCACCACCACCCGATCCACCAACCCCCACACCCGCTGCTTGAATCGCTTCCACAACGGTCGGCGCTGCCAGGCGTCGAGGCTGACTTGCAGGCTCTGGGCGAAATCCCGCTCGAAACTGGCCGCCACGGCGCTGCTGAGCCTGGAATCCAGGGCTTCCAGATTGGCTTCCAGATTGAAACGCAGGTTCCAGTGATCGAAATTGCAGGAGCCGATACTGACCCAATCATCCACCAGCACCATCTTCAGGTGCAGGAAACACGGCTGGTACTCGAAAATCTGCACACCGGCCCTGAGCAATCGCGGGTAGTAACGGTGCCCGGCGTAGCGCACGGACGGGTGATCGGTGCGCGGGCCGGTCAGCAGCAGGCGCACGTCGATACCCCGGGCGGCGGCCTTGCGCAAGGAGCGGCGCACGTTCCAGGTCGGCAGGAAATATGGCGTCGCCATCCAGATGCGTTTCTGGCCGCTGTTCAATGCCCGGGACAATGATTGCAGGATATCGCGATGCTGACGGGCGTCGGCATACGCCACCCGGCCCATGCCCTCGCCCACCGGCGGAACGCGCGGCAGGCGCGGCAAGCCGAAATTGGAGGCTGGCTTCCAGGCCCGCCGATGACGGTTGGCGAGCCACTGGCGGTCGAACAGCAACTGCCAGTCGAGCACCAACGGGCCGACGATTTCCACCATCACTTCGTGCCACTCACTGCGGTCGTCGAGGGGGTTCCAGAATTCATCGGTCACCCCGGTGCCACCGACCACGGCCAGGCGTTGGTCCACCAAGAGCAGCTTGCGGTGATCCCGATAAAGGTTGCGCACCCAGCGGCGCCAGCTCAGGCGATTGTAGAAACGCAACTCCACCCCAGCCTCGGTCAGGCGCTTGCGCAGGGCCAGGGTAAACGCCAGGCTGCCGTAGTCATCGAACAGACAGCGCACACGAACGCCCCGCTCGGCGGCCTGGACCAGTGCCTGGACCATCGCCTCGGCGCAAGCCCCCGCCTCCACCAGGTACAGCTCCAGTTCGACCTGCTCCTGGGCACGGGCGATTTCCACCAGCATGCGTGGGAAGAACTGTGGGCCGTCGATCAACAGCTCGAAGCGATTGCCGTCACGCCAGGGAAAGACCGGGCCGCTCATGTCAACGCGCCGTGAAAATCAGCACCGCATTCACCGGCACCGACAGGCTGATGGCCGACAACCCGGCCAGGTTGCGGAGCTTTTCCAGGCCCGGCGCCAGATCGAAATCCGCCGCGTTGAGCACCACCGGCTCCAAGGTCACTACTTGGAAGCGGCGTTCATCCAGGCGTGTCGCCAGCAGTTCAACGGGGTACTCATGCTGCTTGCCGTGCAGGTTCACCGTCAGCGGCAGGCGCAACTCCAACTGCGCGCCGTTGGCCAGGTCCTGGATCGGCGCCAGGTCGATCTTGGCGGTAACGGTGGCTTCGGCGAATTGCTTGATCTGGAACAACTCGGCGCGCATGCGCTCGTCCCGCAGGGGAATGCCGCTGTTGATGGATTCCAGCTCCACTTCCAGGCGCGCCAAGCCGTCGGGCTGGACTTGGCCGTGCAGCACCAGGAAACGCTGGACCTCGGAAACGTTGCCGTTTTTGCTGCTGATAAACGACAACCGCGACGACTCGCCGTCCAGGTACCAGTCGGCCTGGGCCGGCAACGCTGCGCAGGCCAGCAGCAGGCTGACGACCGCGTGAGGGAAAAACCGCTTGAACATACACACTCGGGGGGCAGATAAACCTGTGGCGAACCTTAACCGGGCCGAGGGCGCTTGCAAACAGTCTGTTTCAACAACGGTCAGAAACACACAAGACCCTGTGGCGAGGGGATTTATCCCCGTTGGGTTGCGCAGCAGCCCCAAAGCAGGCGATTCAATCCACCTGAAAACCTCAATCACAGCTATAGGGCCGTTGCGCGGCCCAACGGGGATAAATCCCCTCGCCACAAGGTTCGCGCCATTCTTGAGTTACTCCAACCGACACCCCTGCCGCTCTCCCAACCATTGCGCACTGTTGCTGCGCCCCAACCCGCTGACGGTGACGCGCTTGGCTTCAACGGTCTCGAGAAAATCGCGGGTGGGCACTGCCTGCTTCACATAACCCCGACAATACTCGGCCGGTTGCTGCATCACATAGCGGCATGAGCAGTATTCCTTGGCGGTGTAGGCACTGATAATGTCGGGGAAGGCCCGCAATGCCACCCGCTCCAGCCAGACCCAACTGAACAGGGCGATAAGTAGCACCGACAACAAGGTCAGCAAGATTTTGCGCTTCATGGCTGCCCCTTCCCGGCGAACGCCGCCATGGCGCGCTTGAGCAGTTCGTTATGGCGATAGCTGCCGTCGCGGTCGTCGCCGTAGCGCACGATCACCAGTCTGGCGCTGGGGATGACGTACAGCGCCTGGCCCCAATGGCCCAGCGCGGCGAAGGTATCCGCCGGCGCAGCGGGCCAGGGGTGGAGCGTCGGATCGGCGCCGCGGTTGAGCCACCAGTGCCCGCCCGGCACGGCTTCGTCCTGGCCGGCCTGGAAGTGCACGAACGGTTCACGGCTGAACGCGACCCAATCCTTGGGGATCAGTTGCCGTTCGCCCCAGCGGCCGTCCCGTAGCATCAACAACCCGACACGCGCCAGGTCCCGCGCCGTGAGGTAGGCATAGGACGATCCCACGAACGTGCCGCTGGCGTCGGTTTCCCAAGTCGCGTGGCGGATGCCCAGGGGCTCGAACAGCGCCGTCCAGGGATAATCGGGATAACGTGCCGCACCGACGATGTTTTTCAGGGCCGCCGCCAACAGGTTGCTGTCACCGCTGGAATAACGAAACGCCTGCCCCGGGGGGCTGAAGCTTTCATGCCGCGCGGTAAACGCCGCCATGTCATGACGCCCGCGGGTATAGAGCATCGCCACCACCGAGGACTTGAGCGGCGCGTATTCGTAGTCCTCCTGCCAGTCCAGGCCAGACGCCCAGTGGAAAAGATCGGCCAGGGTCAGGCCCGGATGCCGGTTCAGGGGTGGGTAGTACCTGGCTGCCGGATCGTCCAGGGCAAAGCGCTGTTCACCGTAGGCCACGCCGAACACCGTCGCCAGCAGGCTTTTGCTGATGGACCAGGTCAGGTGCGGGGTCTGGGAGGTGGTCGGTCCGGCGTAGCGTTCATAGACCAGCCGACCGTCCTGGATCACCAGCAGCGCATCGGTGCGGATGCCCTCACGGCTGGCATCGTCCCGGGGTGGGAAGGCGTAGTGTTCCAAGGCTTCGATGGCCGGCCCGCTCGGGGTCGGGCCGCTTGGCCATTGCTCGCCGGGCCAGTCTTCGGCCTGGACGCTCAGGTTGAGTATCAGCAACGGGATCAGGAACCAGCCTTTGGACATGCTTGGGGCTCGCAAGGTTTAACCTTTAGAGCCTATGCAGACTTGATGACAATTTGAGTGTGTGCCCCCTGTGCGAGCTTGCTCGCGATAGCGCCGGATCAGCAGCAATGACGTTGGCTGACACTCCACCATCGCGAGCAAGCTCGCTCCCACAAGGGTTGGTCGTTTGGAGGCTTATCCCAACGCCTTGGCCAACCGCTTGGCCCGGGCCCCCGCCGCAAGGTCCATTACACCTTTATCCCGCGTCCACATCTCGCGCCAGTCCGCAGGCCCGGCGGCCAGGGCAGCGTCGAGTTCGCCGTCGAGCCCTTGGAACTGGGCGAACAACCCGCCCAGCAGAACATGCCCGGCAGGGCTGGAAGGGTTGTGGCGACTCACCTCCGCGCAGCCGGCCAGCAGCGCCAGCAGGCGCAGTTGCAACACCTGGGGCCAGGCACATTCCTGCCCGACGCCATACAACCAGGCCGTCATCGCACTGAGTACATAAAGGTCTTCCAGGGCGCGGAACGGTTTGACGTAGGCGTCCCAACCATCACCGGCCAGCAACTCGCACAGCGCGCCGTCGAGCAGCACGCGGCCATGGCTGATGTCCGGCATCAGGCCCATGGCGGGTAGTTTTTCCAGGGTCACGCCGGGCTCGCCCGCATAGGCCACTGCCAGGTTCAGCCGTGGCGTTTCGCCGGGCGCTTCGCCGCGAGCGGCAATCAGCAGCCACTCGGCGGCGTCGCCAGCGGTGACGAAATCCTTGCGCCCTCTCAGGCGCAAGTCGTCGAGGCGGGTTTGCATGTCCGCCGGGCGCAGGCTGCGTTGTTCAGTGGCACACAGGGCGCCAAGGCTCTGGGGCGCGCTCGGCCAAAGCACCCGCAGCGCCGCCTGGTACCCCACCAGGAAAGCCAGCCCCGGCGTGGCCATCGAGCGAGCCCCGGCCACGGCCAACTCGAACGGCGTCACCGGCCCCAGGCGTTGCAACAACGCGGCATAACCTTCAGCCAGGTCCGGATAGGTGGGCAGGCGCTCGCCGCGTTCGATCAGGGTGTGCCAGGGCATGAGAGGGCTCCTTGAAGGCTGTCATATAAGCATCACCAAAGCTTCATGGCGATGACACCGGGGCTACATAGCCTGACTTTGCACAACATGGCTGCATAAAGAAAGTCGACAGGCTGCAACTGAACAGCCCGCACGGAGATTCGCTATGACCCAGATCGCCCGCATCAGCGACACCGGCAATGAACGCCGCCTGCAAGCCGAACGCCTGATCGGCACCCACGCCTTGCAAGAAGCCCAGGCCCTGCGCTTCAACGTCTTCAGCGGCGAATTCAACGCCAAGCTCAAAGGCGCGGAAAAGGGTCTGGACATGGATGACTATGATGTTCACTGCGCCCACATCGGCGTACGCGACCTGAACACCGGCTGCCTCGTGGCCACCACGCGCCTGCTCGACCACCAGGCCGCCAGCAGCCTGGGCCGGTTCTACAGCGAAGAAGAATTCAGCCTTCACGGCCTGGTCCATCTCAAGGGCCCGATCCTGGAAATCGGCCGTACCTGCGTCGACCCGGCCTACCGCAACGGCGGCACCATCGCGGTGCTCTGGGGCGAACTGGCCGAAGTCCTGAACGAAGGTGGCTACAGCTACCTGATGGGCTGCGCGAGCATTCCGATGCAGGATGGCGGCATCCAGGCCCAGGCAATCATGCAGCGCCTGCGCGAACGCTACCTGTGCACCGAACACCTGCAGGCCGTGCCGAAAAAACCGCTGCCGAGCCTGGACGTGCCGTCCAACGTCATCGCCGAAATGCCACCGCTGCTCAAGGCCTACATGCGCCTGGGCGCGAAGATTTGCGGTGAGCCGTGCTGGGACGAGGACTTCCAGGTGGCCGACGTGTTCATCCTGCTCAAGCGCGACGAACTCTGCCCCCGCTACGCCCGCCACTTCAAGGCAGCCGTGTAATGAGCCGGTTGCGGGTGTACGCGCGTATCGCGCGAGTCTTGCTGGTAGTGACCCTGGGCCTGAGCATGGCCAGCGTGTTCGGCCTGTTCGAGCGCCTGGGGGTCGCCAACTCGATGGTCCGTCGCCAGCGCTGGTCGCGGTTCTTCATGGCGCGGCTGAGCCATGCCCTGCCCTTTTCAGTCACTGTCCATGGTCAACTGCCGCAACGGCCGATGCTGTGGGTCAGTAACCATGTGTCCTGGACTGACATCCCGTTGCTGGGCATGCTCACGCCGATGTCATTCCTGTCCAAGGCCGAAGTGCGCACCTGGCCGGTGGCCGGATGGCTGGCCGCCAAGGCCGGCAGCCTGTTTATCCGGCGCGGGTCGGGTGACAGCCAACTGATCCGCAAACAAATGAGCCGCCACCTGGAACAGGCTCATCCGCTGCTGATGTTCCCGGAAGGCACCACCACCGATGGCCGATCCCTGCGTACCTTCCACGGTCGCTTGTTGTCGGCGGCCATCGATGCCGATGTGGCTTTGCAGCCGGTGGCGATCCGTTACCTGCGCGACGGTGAGCCGGATTCGCTGGCACCGTTCATTGGCGATGATGATTTGCTGTCGCACCTGATGCGCCTGTTCGCCAATGATCGGGGCGACGTGCACATCCATCTGCTGGAACCGATTGCCTGCCACGGCCAGGAACGCGCGGCACTGGCGTTCCAGGCGCAACAGGCAGTGCACAAGGCGTTGTTCGGGACGATTCCCGAGAAGCAGCAAGCGCCGATGCGGCCTGCGGCGATTGCGGCCTGACCCGGATCCCTGCGCGGCCCCCCTGTGGGAGCGGGCTTGCTCGCGAAGACGGCAGTACATTCAACACAGATGTTGACTGATCCACCGCCTTCGCGAGCAAGCCCGCTCCCACATTTAGTTATTTGGCGTGACCTGACTCAGCACAAAATCCTGCAACTGCGGGTAGAACAACCGGAAATCCTCGCTCAGCGGCTCATAAAGCTCGATCAACTCCGCCATCGCCCCGGCCAATTCCTCGGGTCGGGACAGGCGGCGGGAAATGCCGCGCAGTACCTGCCCCAGCACGTCGAACTCCTGATAAGACCCCAGCCAGTCATCCGCCGCCATATATGGCGCGATCTGTGCCAGGCGCCCCGGCAGTTGCGGCTCGGTACGCAGTACCTGGTAGACACGGGACGTGAAATCCACCAGCGGCCCTTCGCTGTACAACGCCCAGTCCCGGGCCAGGCAGTGATCGAAAAACACGTCGAGCACAATCCCGGCATAGCGCCGTCGCACCGTGGAAAAACGCGACAGGGCAATGTCCACCAAGGGATGGCGGTCGGTGTACATGTCGATGCGCCGATGCAGGGCAATCGCCGCTTCGATCTGCGGATCGTACTGCCCTTGCAACGGCCCTTTGACGAAGTCGCCGTAGAGGCTGCCGAGCAGTTGTTCCCGGCCGGGGCCGCCGAGGTGCAGGTGCGCGAGATAGTTCATGGCCCGCAGCTTAGCACCCCCGAAGCCATATCGTTATAACCCGATATAGCGATTTGTTCGGCGTTCAGATCAAATCCATATTGGTGTATCGCGAAATAACGATTTAAGGTTCGCTCTATCGCGATATAGCGTTTTACTCACCCCCCGAGCTTGCCACCCATGACCCTCGACCTCGACGAAATAATAAAAGCCCTGGCGCACCCAGTACGGCGAGACATCCTCAACTGGCTCAAAGACCCCAAGGTCCAGTTCCCCGACCAGTTGCACAACCACGAGTTCGGCATTTGCGCCGGGCAGATCGACCAGCGTTGCGGCCTGTCGCAATCCACGGTGTCTGCGCACTTGGCGGTGTTGCAACGGGCGGGGCTGATCACCAGCCAGAAGGTCGGTCAATGGCACTTCTTCAAACGCAACGAGGAAGTGATCCAGCAGTTCCTCAAGCAAATGAGCCAAGAGCTCTGACCCGACAAGGACCCATCATGCCCCTCTCACTCCTGATCCTGGCCCTGAGCGCCTTTGCCATCGGCACCACCGAGTTCGTCATCATGGGCCTGTTGCCCGACGTGGCGGCCGACCTGGGCGTGTCGATTCCCGGCGCCGGCTGGCTGGTGACCGGCTACGCCCTGGGCGTGG
Source organism: Pseudomonas sp. NFACC24-1 (assembly GCF_900115235.1). Lineage (NCBI taxonomy): Bacteria > Pseudomonadati > Pseudomonadota > Gammaproteobacteria > Pseudomonadales > Pseudomonadaceae > Pseudomonas > Pseudomonas sp. NFACC24-1. Next base: position 14,690 of record NZ_FOVS01000046.1, on the reverse strand, counting down.
CCATCGGTGCACCGTTCATGGCCCTGGCCACCGCCCGGCTGCCGCGCAAGGCCGCCCTGGTGGCGTTGATGGGGATTTTCATCGTCGGCAACCTGCTCTGCGCGATCGCCAGCGACTACAACGTGCTGATGTTCGCCCGGGTCGTCACCGCCCTGTGCCACGGCGCGTTCTTCGGCATCGGTTCGGTGGTGGCCGCCGGCCTGGTGGCGCCCAACAAACGCGCCTCGGCCGTGGCCCTGATGTTCACCGGCCTGACCCTGGCCAACGTGCTCGGCGTACCGCTGGGCACCGCACTGGGCCAGGAAGCCGGCTGGCGCTCGACCTTCTGGGCCGTGACCGTCATCGGCGTGGTGGCACTGATCGGCCTGATCCGCTTCCTGCCGGCCAAGTGCGATGAAGAAAAACTCGACATGCGCTCGGAACTGGTAGCGCTCAAAGGCGCCGGCCTTTGGCTGTCCCTGAGCATGACCGCGCTGTTCTCCGCGTCGGTGTTCACCCTGTTCACCTACGTCGCCCCCCTGCTGGGCGAAGTGACCGGCGTGTCGCCCCGTGGCGTGACCTGGACCCTGGTGCTGATCGGCCTGGGCCTGACCCTGGGCAACATCATCGGCGGCAAGCTGGCGGACAAGAGCCTGGCGAACACCCTGATGGGCGTCTTCCTCACCATGGCCGTGGTATCCACCGTACTGAGCTGGACCAGCGTGGCACTGATCCCCAGTGAAATCACCCTGTTCCTCTGGGCCACCGCCTGCTTCGCTGCCGTGCCGGCCCTGCAAGTCAACGTGGTGACCTTTGGCAAAGATGCACCCAACCTGGTGTCCACCCTGAACATCGGCGCCTTCAACATCGGCAACGCCCTGGGCGCCTGGGTCGGCGGCAGCGTCATCGACCATGGCCTGGGCCTGACCTCCGTGCCCCTGGCCGCCGGCGCGCTGGCCGTGCTGGCGCTGCTGGTCACCCTGATCACTTTCCGCCAGGGCGGCAATGCCGAGCTGGCTCCCGCAACTCACTGACTTCAACCACTCCCTGATTCTGAAGAGGTAGCAATTCATGGCGACTATTTTCGATCCGATCACACTCGGCGACATCGAACTGAAGAACCGCATCATCATGGCCCCGCTCACCCGCTGCCGCGCCGACGCAGGCCGCGTGCCCAACGCGCTGATGGCCGAGTACTACGTGCAACGCGCCTCCGCCGGCCTGATCCTCAGCGAAGCGACCTCCGTCACGCCGATGGGCGTCGGCTACCCGGACACGCCGGGCATCTGGTCCAACGACCAGGTGCGCGGCTGGGCCAACATCACCAAGGCGATCCACGGCGCCGGCGGCAAGATCTTCCTGCAACTGTGGCATGTGGGCCGGATCTCCCATCCGTCATACCTCAATGGCGAAGCCCCCGTGGCACCCAGCGCGATCCAGCCCAAGGGCCACGTGAGCCTGGTTCGTCCGCTCGCCGACTACCCGACACCGCGCGCACTGGAAACCGCTGAAATCGCCGACATTGTCGACGCCTACCGTGTCGGTGCCGAGAATGCCAAGGCCGCTGGTTTCGACGGTGTGGAAATCCATGGCGCCAACGGCTACCTGCTCGACCAGTTCCTGCAAAGCAGCACCAACCAGCGCACCGACCAATACGGCGGTTCCCTGGAAAACCGTGCCCGCCTGTTGCTGGAAGTGACCGACGCAGCCATTGAAGTCTGGGGCGCCGGCCGAGTGGGCGTGCACCTGGCACCACGGGCCGACTCCCATGACATGGGCGACGAAAACCGTCTGGAGACGTTCAGCTACGTGGCCAGTGAGCTGGGCAAACGCGGCATCGCTTTCATTTGCTCCCGTGAGAAAGAAGGCGACGACAGCATCGGTCCGCAACTCAAGCAAGCCTTCGGCGGCCCGTACATCATCAACGAACGTTTCACCAAAGACAGCGCCAACGCCTGGCTGGCGGCTGGCAAGGCTGACGCGGTCGCGTTCGGGGTTCCGTTCATTGCCAACCCGGACTTGCCGGCACGCCTGAAGGCCAATGCACCGTTGAACGAGCCGCATCCTGAAACTTTCTATGGGAAAGGCCCAGTGGGGTACATTGATTACCCCGTGATGTAAGCTCGCACCAGCCGCTTTATTTAAAAGCCCCGACTCGAAAGAGCCGGGGCTTTTTTATACCTGCAGAACTTCAACCACACTCAGTCATTGCGAACAGCAACATTAAATAACAAGGCAACTTTCATCTGACATGGATTCAATCACGCAATGACGCTAATAATAACGTTCGAACGCACCCCTACTGATACAAAGGATTGAAACTTACACCTCAACCACACATTAAAAACTTCAACATTCCGACAACACCAACTAACCAAACACCCTCAGTTTGCAGGCGAACGCCAGCGGACCGTGTACTTATGAGAGATGCCTTACCATGAACATCCTGAAAAACTTCATTTTCGCCCTCCTGCTGGGCCCCACCATGGTTGCCCACAGCCAGGCCAATACCGAAGTGACCGTGGAGATTGCCAACAATACCCGCGGCACAATGAAAATGAACAACCTGTTAACCGCCCCACCCCAGGCCGAGGATTTTTCCTTGAGCGCCCACGACATCGATCCGAAATCAAGTTATAGATTCCATATCGAGCACTTCAGGGATTACACCTACCCTGGAGCCGGCTGGCGCCCGACATTAAAAAAAGTCAAACCTGTTGAACTGGTCCTAAATTATGAAATGAGCCATTTCAACTTTGAATGTCAAATGCACACCCGCTTGCAGGTCTCCATCGTGCCTGGCGCTTTGGAACCCAGCTATAAGCCGACGTGGAAAAGCAGGACGACTTACACCGGCAATGGCGAATACACGTGCCGGTCGGAAATTTCCCGGAAGATGCTTGAGCCACCCTTCAACTACACCGTTCGCCTCATTATCGAACCAGGTCGGTAAGCATCCGGCCAGTTCGCCTACAGGTTTCGCCTGGAGCCGGACATGGGTCCTTCATCATTGCCCGGCATGAAGGTGCCATGACGCTGACATGCCCCTGCAAACTTACTCCGTGGGAATCGGGATCCGACGGAGTACCTTCCGGTCACGAACAAATCCCCTACAAAATTTGTTCAAGATTGCCTTTCAACCACGACAGTATTCAGTTTATAAAAGCCATCTTGAAGACTTGACACGAAACAAACCGAAGCAATTACGCATTTTGTTTCATTTGCGCAGGCTAGGGCTCAGGCGCAGCATATCCAGCCCGATATCCACCCAGCGCTCAGCCTCACCGGCCAGGGGGAAGCTATCGGGGGCCAGCAGCCATTGATAAAGAATACCGTCGACATAGGCATGCAGGGCAATCGCCGCCCTTTCCGGTTCCAGGTCCGCCGGTAGCTGGCCGCGATTCATCGCATTGCGCAATGACAAGGCAATACGCACATTACAGTCGAGGCTGACCTGGCGCCGCTGCTGGCGCAGATCGCACATTTCATCGGTGAATTCACACTTATGGAACAGAATCTCATTAATGCGTCGGGTCTTCGGGTCCAGGGCAACTTGTTGAAACAATTGCACCAGCAGCTTGCGCGTACAACCCAGCGGGTCAAGCTCCTCTTCATTCTCACTGGCGCGGGCCAGGTCATCGAGCGGCTCATGCAAGGTATCGAGCATGGCCTGGAGCAGGTCCGCCTTGTTGCTGAAATGCCAATAGATAGCACCCCGCGTCACGCCGGCCAGCGTCGCGATATCCGCCAGAGTGGTGCGGGCCACGCCTCGCTCGAAGAACGCCTTTTCGGCCGCTTCGACTATCTGGCTGCGAGTCTCCTGGGCTTCCTCTTTGGTACGACGGACCATGGCAGTAAACACCTCAATCAGGATTGCGTCAGCAATGCGTAAGAATCAGCAGAACAAAATAGGAGGCGACGTCGCTTGAAGCGCCTCCCCTCCGATCTACTCAGGCCCTTTGTCAGGCTTTTGTAAATCCGGATATTACGCAATTTGGCTGTTTACAAACAACCGTGTACGTAAGTATATTTCTTAGCATCCTACTAATTGAATTACTGCTGCTTTTTTACCTTCCACCTTCGAGTGCGCCCATCGCGCGCCTGGACCCGAGGATTTCCATGCAATTCAAGCCAGCTGTTACTGCTCTGGTTACCGCCATCGCCCTGGCATCGCTGCTCAGCGGATGCAAAAAGGAAGAGGCTGCACCTGCAGCGCCCCCTCCTCAGGTCGGCGTCGTAACCCTCAAGACCCAGCCCTTCACCTTGACCTCGGAACTACCGGGCCGCACCAGCGCGTTCCGCGTCGCCGAAGTACGGCCACAGGTCAACGGCATCATTCTCAAGCGCCTGTTCAAGGAAGGCGCCGACGTCAAGGCCGGCCAGCAGCTGTACCAGATCGACCCTGCGGTCTACGAAGCGACCCTAAAGAGCGCCGAGGCCAACCTGCGCTCCACCAAGTCGATTGCCGACCGCTATAAGCAACTGGTGGATGAACAGGCGGTGAGCCGTCAGGAATACGATACCGCCGTGGCCAATCGCCTGGAATCGGAAGCCAATCTGCAGACAGCCCAGATCAACGTGCGCTACACCAAGGTCTATGCACCGATTTCCGGCCGCATCGGCCGCTCCTCGGTCACCGAGGGTGCGCTGGTGAGCAACGGCCAGGCTGATGCCCTGGCAACCATTCAGCAACTGGACCCGATCTACGTCGACGTGACGCAAAGCTCGGTCGAGCTGCTGCAACTGCGCCGCGAACTGGAAAGCGGCCGTTTGCAAAAGGCCGGCGAGAACGCGGCCATGGTCAAGCTGACCCTGGAAGACGGCAGCCAGTATCCCCACGAAGGCAAGTTGGAATTTTCTGAAGTGTCGGTCGACCAGACCACCGGGTCCGTGACCTTGCGCGCCGTGTTCCCCAACCCTGATCACACCCTGCTGCCGGGCATGTTCGTCCACGCTCAATTGCAGGCCGGTGTGAACAGCGCGGCGATCCTGGCACCGCAACAAGGCGTGACCCGCGACCTCAAGGGCGCGCCAACCGCGCTGGTGGTGGGTGCGGACAACAAGGTCGAGCTGCGCCAGCTCAAGGCCAGCCGCACCGTCGGCAGCCAGTGGCTGATCGAAGACGGGCTCAAGGCCGGCGATCGCCTGATCACCGAAGGGCTGCAGTACGTACGGCCAGGCGTGGAAGTCAAAGCCACCGAAGCCACCAACGTTGGCACCAAGAACCCGGCCCCCGCAAAGGCAGCTGATAAAGCCGCCGGCGGCAAAGGGGAGTAAACCATGTCGAAATTTTTTATCGACCGTCCGATTTTCGCCTGGGTAATCGCCCTGGTGATCATGCTGGTCGGGGCCCTTTCGATCCTCAAGTTGCCGATCAACCAGTACCCGAGCATCGCGCCGCCGGCCATTGCGATCCAGGTGACCTACCCGGGTGCGTCCGCGCAAACCGTGCAGGACACCGTGGTGCAGGTCATCGAGCAGCAGCTCAACGGTATCGACAACCTGCGTTATGTGTCCTCGGAAAGTAACTCCGACGGCAGCATGACCATCACCGCGACCTTCGAGCAGGGCACCAACTCCGATACCGCCCAGGTCCAGGTCCAGAACAAACTGAACCTGGCCACCCCATTGCTGCCGCAAGAAGTGCAGCAACAGGGCATCCGCGTCACCAAGTCAGTGAGAAACTTCCTGATGGTGATCGGCGTGGTATCGCGTGACGGCAGCATGACCCGGGAAGACTTGTCCAACTACATCGTGTCCAACATGCAGGACCCGATCTCGCGCACCGCCGGTGTCGGTGACTTCCAGGTCTTCGGCGCCCAGTACGCCATGCGCATCTGGCTCGACCCGGCCAAGTTGAACAACTTCAACCTGACCCCGGTGGATGTGAGCACGGCCATTTCCGCGCAGAACGTCCAGATCGCGTCCGGCCAGCTCGGCGGCCTGCCTGCCATGCCCGGCCAGCAACTGAACGCCACCATCATCGGCAAGACCCGCCTGCAGACCGCCGAGCAGTTCAAGGCCATCTTGCTCAAGGTCAATCCGGACGGCTCGCAAGTGCGTGTCGGCGATGTGGCGGATGTCGCCCTCGGCGGTGAAAACTACAGCATCAACGCCCAGTTCAACGGCCTCCCGGCTTCCGGGCTGGCGGTGAGGCTCGCCACCGGCGCCAACGCCCTCGACACGGCCAAGGCCCTGCGCAAGACCGTCGACGACCTCAAGCCATTCTTCCCGCAAGGCCTGGAAGTGGTGTTCCCGTACGACACCACCCCGGTGGTGAGCGAATCGATCAAAGGCGTGGTCGAGACCCTGGTCGAAGCGGTCGTGCTGGTGTTCCTGGTGATGTTCCTGTTCCTGCAGAACTTCCGCGCCACCATCATCACCACGATGACGGTGCCGGTGGTACTGCTGGGCACCTTCGGGATCCTCGCGGCATTCGGCTTCAGTATCAATACCCTGACCATGTTCGGCATGGTGCTGGCCATCGGCTTGCTGGTGGACGACGCCATCGTCGTGGTGGAAAACGTCGAACGGGTGATGAGCGAAGAAGGCCTGTCGCCCAAGGAAGCCACCAAGAAGTCCATGGGGCAGATCCAGGGGGCCCTGGTGGGTATCGCCCTGGTGCTCTCGGCGGTACTGCTGCCGATGGCGTTCTTCGGCGGGTCCACCGGTGTGATCTACAAGCAGTTCTCCATCACCATCGTCTCGGCCATGGCCCTGTCGGTACTGGTGGCACTGATCTTCACCCCCGCCCTGTGCGCCACCATGCTCAAGGCCATTCCGAAAGGCGAGCACGGCACGCCGAAACGCGGCTTCTTCGGCTGGTTCAACCGCACCTTCGACCGTGGCGTCAGGAGCTACGAACGTGGCGTGGGCAACATGCTCAAGCACAAGGCCCCGTACCTGCTGGTCTACGTGATCATCGTGGTCGGCATGGTCTGGCTGTTCACCCGCATCCCGACGGCGTTCCTGCCCGAAGAAGACCAGGGCGTGTTGTTTGCCCAGGTACAGACACCGGCCGGCTCCAGTGCCGAGCGCACCCAGGTGGTGGTGGACAATATGCGCGAGTTCCTGCTGCGCCCCAGCAAGGACGGCGGCGAAGGCGACGGTGTGGCCTCGGTGTTCACCGTGACCGGCTTCAACTTCGCCGGTCGCGGCCAAAGCTCGGGCCTGGCATTCATCATGCTCAAGCCGTGGGAAGAGCGTAACGCTGACAACACCGTGTTCAAGATCGCTGGCCGCGCCCAGCAACACTTCTTCACCTTCCGCGACGCCATGGTGTTCGCCTTCGCCCCGCCAGCGGTGATGGAACTGGGTAACGCCACCGGTTTCGACGTGTTCCTGCAGGACCGTGCCGGTATCGGCCACGACAAGCTGATGGAAGCCCGTAACCAGTTCCTCGGCATGGCGTCCCAGAGCAAGGTGCTGGCCCAGGTCCGTCCGAACGGTCTGAATGATGAACCGCAATACCAGTTGGAAATCGATGACGAGAAGGCCAGCGCGCTGGGCATCACACTCTCGGAGATCAACAACACCCTGTCGATTGCACTGGGCAGTAACTATGTGAACGACTTCATCGACCGTGGTCGGGTGAAGCGGGTGTACGTCCAGGGCCAGCCGAACTCGCGCATGAGCCCCGAGGACCTGAAGAAGTGGTACGTGCGCAACAGCGCCGGGACCATGGTGCCGTTCTCTGCGTTCGCCAAGGGCGAGTGGGTCTATGGCTCGCCGAAACTGGCGCGTTATAACGGTGTGGAAGCGATGGAGATCCTCGGTACCCCGGCACCGGGCTACTCCACCGGTGAAGCCATGGCCGAAGTCGAAGCCATCGCCAAGAAGCTGCCGGCCGGCGTGGGTATTTCCTGGACGGGCCTGTCCTATGAGGAACGTCTGTCGGGTTCCCAGGCGCCAGCGCTGTACGCCCTGTCGCTGCTGATGGTGTTCCTGTGCCTGGCGGCGCTGTATGAAAGTTGGTCGATTCCGATCGCGGTCATGCTCGTGGTGCCACTGGGGATCATCGGCGCCTTGATGGCCACCAGCTTGCGCGGCCTGTCCAACGATGTGTACTTCCAGGTGGGCCTGTTGACAACCATCGGCCTGGCGGCGAAAAACGCCATTCTGATCGTGGAATTCGCCAAGGAACTCCACGAACAAGGGCGAACGCTGGTGGAAGCCGCCATCGAAGCCTGTAGGATGCGTCTGCGGCCGATTATCATGACCTCGCTGGCGTTCGTCCTCGGCGTAGTCCCGCTGGCGATTTCCACCGGCGCCGGCTCGGGCAGCCAGCACGCCATCGGCACCGGTGTAATCGGCGGCATGTTGACCGCCACCATCCTGGCAATCTTCTGGGTGCCCTTGTTCTTCGTGACCGTGTCGTCGATAGGTCGTCGCAAAAATGCGGACCAGGACGATACTCCTGAAACTTCTAAAGAGGCTGGCCAATGAGCAAGTCGCTCCTCTCCCTGACCATCGCCGCCGTCGTGCTCAGCGGTTGCTCGCTGATCCCCGACTATCAGCGGCCCGAAGCACCGGTCGCGGCGCAATACCCGCAAGGGCCGGCCTACGAGGCAGCCAAGGCGCCCGGCCAGGCCGCTGCCGAGCAAGGCTGGAAGCAGTTTTTCCATGACCCGGCGCTGCAACAGCTGATCCAGGTCGCCCTGGAAAACAACCGCGACCTGCGCGTCGCGGCACTGAACATCGATGCCTACGCCGCGCAATACCGCATCCAACGGGCTGACCTGTTCCCGGCGGTCTCGGCCACCGGTTCCGGCAGCCGTCAGCGGGTACCGGCACGGGCTTCGCAAACCGGCGAAGCGGCGATCAGCAGTTCCTATTCGGCCACCCTGGGCATCAGCGCCTATGAACTGGACCTGTTCGGTCGGGTTCGCAGCCTGAGCGAGCAAGCGTTGCAAAGCTACTTCGCCACCGAAGAAGCCCGCCGCAGCACCCAGATCAGCCTGGTGGCCAACGTCGCCAATGCCTACCTGACCTGGCAGGCCGACAAGGAACTGCTCAAGCTGACCCAGGAAACCCTCGGGGCCTACGAGCAAAGCTTCAAGCTGACCTCGCGCAGCGCCGAAGTCGGCGTGGCCTCGGCCCTGGACCTGAGCCAGGCGCGTACCGCGGTGGAAAACGCCCGCGTGCAACTGGCCCGCTACACTCGCCAGGTCGCCCAGGACGAAAACAGCCTGACCCTGCTGCTGGGCACCGGCCTGCCGGCCAACCTGAACTCGCAACCGTTGAGCGATGACCTGCTCAGCAAAGTGCCGGCCGGGCTGCCGTCGGACCTGCTGCAACGTCGTCCGGACATCCTCCAGGCCGAACGCAACCTGCTGGCCGCCAACGCCAACATCGGCGCCGCGCGGGCCGCGTTCTTCCCGAGCATCAGCCTGACGGCCAACGCCGGCACCTTGAGCCCGGACCTGTCCGGCCTGTTCAAGGGCGGTTCGGGCACCTGGACCTTCGCGCCGCAGATCAACCTGCCGATCTTCAACGCCGGCAGCCTGCGGGCAAGCCTGGACTACGCCAAGATCCAGAAAGACATCAACGTCGCGCAGTACGAGAAGTCGATTCAGACAGCGTTCCAGGAAGTCTCCGACGGCCTGGCCGCGCGCCAGACCTACAACGAACAGTTGCAGGCCCAGACCGACTTCGTCGCCGCCAACCAGGACTACTACCGCCTGGCCGAGCGTCGCTACCGCATCGGCGTCGACAGCAACCTGACCTTCCTCGATGCCCAACGCCAGTTGTTCAGCGCGCAACAGTCGCTGATCACTGACCGTCTTGCGCAACTGACCAGTGAGGTCAATTTGTACAAGGCACTGGGTGGTGGTTGGAATGCCGAGACGGGCAAGAACGAGCCGGTGAAGGAAGAGGCGCCCAAGACCCGGCTGTTCTGATCGTGCTTGAACGCTGAACAAGAAGCCCACCGGAAGGTGGGCTTTTTGTTCACCCAAGGCCTGACGCCAACCTGTGGCGAGGGGATTTTATCCCCGTTGGGTTGCGCAGCAACCCCAAAAAAGCCTAATGAACCGAGGCGGCAGGTTAACGCGGATCGACGATATCCAACGCTCGATTGACCAACAGCTCACTCAGTTCAATCATCTGCACCACGCCAAGCACGACATGCCGCCGCGAGCCGTTCAGGTCGAACGTCAGGTCACCGAGCATGGCATTGGCCGAGGCCAGGGTTTCACTGAGGTTCGCCAATAGGCACTCGGTGTCGATGGTATCGATGACGGTGAAAATCTGTGTGGATTTGGATGTGGGCTTTGGTTTGGGATCGGAATTTGTGCCCAGATGGTAATCGAGTGCCCGGTCTGCGGCCTCTTGGAGCTTTTCTGGATCGGGGTCGTTGTAGGGGAAGGTGGATCCAGACGCTGGGGGATTAGGTGTTTCTTTGATCATGGTAGTACTCCTAACGAAAATGAGAGCCGCCAGCATCACTTGCAGATGATAGGTGGCAGCTGTATGCGGGTCTGCAAGACCGAGTCGTTAGGCAACCTCGGCAGACCCGAAGGTCTCCCGCACACAGCCACCATAAAACGATGGCACCCAAAAGTCGCCATGGATTATAGGGGCGCGGCTAGGCGCCTAACAAATTCGGCGGGCTTGCAGTCCCGGTCGCTGGATGCGCAGCGACTACAACAGGCTAAGGATGCGACGTCCTAACGGCAACCCTAAAAGATTGTCGGAAAAATCGGCACGTCTGTCAGACATCCACCGCAAACTTTTCCCTCCCTTAAACGAATTGCTCAAGTAGGGATGAAGAAAAGAACTACAAGAAAAAACCACTGAAGCGTAGGACGTTCTGACAATCACCAAGAATTTTCGACGAACTTTTAAGGTTGTCCCTCGGAACAAGCAAAACTAATTTATTAAGCCCTACCTCTACTTCAATGCCAGGAAGGCTTATGCAGAACCCCAAAGGACCGCCTCTACAAATTGAACTGCCTCCAACGATCATAAAACCCGAGCTACCATCATCGCACCCGCCTCTGTCCACGCAGTCACCCGGCTATATTTCGAGACCCTTACCATGGAGCGGAACAGTCGTAGAAATTGCAGAAATTCAGAATTTCTTCAAGAAAAAAAATATTAAATCCGAATCCTTGACTATGGCGGTGGTCGTCACCATCGCCACCCAACAAGATCATTTAGAAAAGTCCTACAATTCCTACGTAGGAATTCTGAAAGCAAAACTTGACCATGAAATAGTCACGGCTATCGGAGCAGCCGCGGGAATACACGCTCTTGAAAAAGAGGTTATTGATCAGATCATCGCACGTAAACGAAGCGAGCTGCAGAACAGCTTGGTCACCGCCACCACTTTCTTTGCAAGAGATCCATTCCATAAAAACATCAAGAAAAATGCAGTTGACTTTGTAAACATACTTCAAGGGAGCAGAGAGCCATCAACAGATGTTTACAACAGATGGTTACGGTCCATCACCGCAGCTTACACAGCGAAGGTCCTGACCGAAGAAATCAGAATTCTGAATGAAAAATTACAAGCAATGACCTCTGCCCGTACAACGATTGATGCTGAAAAACGAAAGAATCTTCAGGAGCACATCGATACGTTATCTAACCAACAGGGACTCACGCCTTCTCTTGTCACAGTGCAGCAAAGTCTGATTCCCTCCATAACTACGATCCGACACAAAGACGCTGCCCTGCCTATGGAAATACGGCACGATCTTGAAGAAATATTCAACGAAAATCCGCCTCAACATAAAAGCAACATAGAAGAACGAATCCGGCTCGACCATTTTCCCACCAGAACCCACAACACTAGTCTCCTTGAATCGCCTACCAAACAGCGTATCGATGCTTTGACGGAGGAGATTAACCATCAAGCTCGCGTGCCTGGGTTGCACGCGGGGCGCCTCAACCGCGAACCTGATCTTGCCAAAGCCAATCAGTTCCATATAGCTGGAGCTGTGGCTGCTACCCAGCCGATGATCGTTACATCAGCCGGAACGATTGCAGCGGTTGAAGGCGCAGCTTCAGGTTTGGGCAGAGCTATCCAACTGGCAATTGCATCGTTGGCAGATGTTTTGGCGGGCACCGCGTCTGGTTTTTTTGTAGGGATTGCTGCGCTGGCTTATTCGCCAAAGTTGGCAAACGGCGAGTTACCGGAGCGTTTTGCCTTTAGTACACCCCTTTCAGATTTGGTGCCGTTGCAAGACCGCGATCTGCACGCCCTAGCCGCTGCCGGCAAGACGATTGACTTACCTGTGCGCCTAAGTTCCAGAAACGCAGCAGATGGCCAGTCAGAACTTCTCGTGGTCAAAGCCGACGGCCTATCCAATCTTCCCAAAGTCAGGGTTATGGCGGCTACCTATGATGCCCAGCAAAATATTTACACCGCCACGATTGAAAACGCGCCGTCAACAACCTTGACATGGACCCCTATTGTTAAACCCGGTGACGTCTCCACGAAACTTCCCACCGAATCACCTTCGCCGCTTATTTATACAGGTGCCTCAGTAACGCCCATCGTGGGAAGAATCGATTCATTTCCTGAGGTCGCCGAAAGCAGTTTTGATGACTATGTTTTTGTTTTCCCAATCGACTCAGGTCTACCGCCTCTGTACGTTATGTTCAGAGATCGGAGAGAAGATCCTGGGGTTTCGTGGGGTGTTGGCGCTCCAGTGTTAGGAGTGTGGCTGGAAGCTGCATCAGAAGGTGAAGGAGCCCCCATTCCATTACAAATCGCGCGTCAGTTGAGAGGAAAAAAATTTAGAAATTTCAAGAATTTTAGAAAGACATTCTGGAAAGCAGTTGCTAACGATCCGATTATTGCTCAACAATTCAGCTCAGCCAACCGTGTAGAGATGAGGAAAGGTAATGCACCTTTTGTTGTACGGACTGAATACGCTGGAGCACGTATCAGGTATGAACTGCATCACAAGAAATATCTGTCTCAAGGCGGCGAGGTGTTTGGCCTGGACAACATCAATATCACCACCCCCAAGCGCCATATAGAAATTCATAGAGAGAAAATGCAATGAGTCGATTACTAACAGACATGACCGAGTCTGAATTTTTAGCTTTTGTTATAAAAATTTTCGAATCGCAGCATGACTCGGAAAATGAGCAGACCGAAGCTGTATTGGAGTTCATAAGAATTACAGAGCACCCCTATAAAGCCGACCTAATCTACTATCCTGAAGCAGGAAAAGATAATCCTGAGGCAGTAGTAAACGAAATTAAAAACTGGCGCGCCGCCAATGGAAAACCGGGATTCAAGCAATCCTGATTTTTACGCGAAAGCCTTCCTTTTATCGCCAGCATCTGCGGTAAAAAGGGCTCAGTCGACACCTTCGTTGGATGTTCTGGTGCTATCGCGAGCAAGCTCATTCCTACAGGAATTTGTGGTGGACGAAAGATCCATGAACGACGCAGAACCGTGTGGGAGCGGGCTTGCCCGCGAAAGCGTCGGACCATTCAATATCGGTGCAAGCTGATCCACCGCTATCGCGAGCAAGCTCGGCTCCCACAGAGAATTATGGTGAGACGAGGATTCAGGAATGTAGCGGCACCTGTGTGAGAGCGAGCTTGCTCGCGATGACGTCAGCCCAGACACCCCAAATCCCGTGGCGAGGGAGCTTGCTCCCGCTCGGCTGCGCAGCAGTCGCAAGACCTGACCCTGCGGTTTGCCTGAAGGAACGCAGGGGCCTGCTTCGCAGGCCAGCGGGAGCAAGCTCCCTCGCCACGCTGGGTTGGTGTGGAGTCGAAAATTGGAGATCGACCACAGTCCTGTGGGAGCGGGCTTGCTCGCGAATGCGTCGGAACATTCAACATTGATGCAAGCTGATTCACTGCCTTCGCGAGCAAGCCCGCTCCCACAGGGGTTCAGCGGTGGATATGAGATTTGTGAATATTCCTTGCCGCAAGTGTTGGGCCATTTGATCAGCCATTTTGCCGTTCGATAATCGCCCAAAACCCGCAATCGCCAATTGAAGCCATCCCGCCCTGCCCTTCACCATCGCTCGCACAAAACCAATAACATCAGGTTCGATGCCATGCCTCTACGCCCCGCCGCGCCCGGCTGATTCTCGATCAGCGCCCCTGTTATCCACCGTTCTGTCTGCGACCCGAGGTCGTGGCAACGACTTGCTTCGCCCACAACAATTAGAGAAAACGTTCATGAAACCCACACAGCACCTGTTTCCCAGCCTCATCGCTGTTGCCCTGGCCGGCTCCGCCCTGCCCGTCCTGGCTGCCGAGTCGGGGTTTGTCGAAGATGCCAAAGCCACGCTGAACCTGCGTAACTTCTACTTCAACCGCAACTTCACCAACCCGAACAATGCCCAGGGCAAGGCCGAGGAATGGACCCAGAGTTTCATCCTCGACGCCAAGTCCGGCTTCACCCAGGGCACGGTCGGTTTCGGCGTGGACGTGCTTGGCCTGTACTCGGTCAAGCTCGACGGCGGCCGTGGCACGGCGGGTACGCAATTGTTGCCGGTGCATGACGACGGTCGCCCGGCCGACGACTTCGGCCGTTTGGGCGTGGCCCTGAAGGCCAAGGTGTCGAAGACTGAGTTGAAGGTCGGCGAATGGATGCCAGTGCTGCCAATCCTGCGCTCCGACGACGGTCGCTCCCTGCCCCAGACCTTCCGTGGCGGCCAAGTGACCTCCACCGAAATCAACGGCCTGAGCCTCTACGGCGGCCAGTTCCGTGGCAACAGCCCGCGCAACGACGC
>NZ_FOVS01000044.1:0-46110 GCF_900115235.1 Pseudomonas sp. NFACC24-1 | reverse complement strand
TAGGCAATGGCGCAAGGCTTCGTAGCCTTGGGATGACGGATTGTGGGAGTGGGGATTTTTGTGTGTATATCCGTTATTTGGGTAACGGCTGCTTAGGGTTCCGCCCTTACGGCGGGTCACTTTTGAGAAGCGCAAAAGTAACCAAAACGCTTTATGCCCCACCACTCGGCACCTCGCCTAGGCTCGGTGTGCCCGAACGCAGGCATTGCTCCGTGGGCCCGCCGCGAAGGGCCATCCATGGCCCAGCGCGGCTATCCCGGCATCCATGCCGGGATGCCCACTCCACAATGCCTGCGTTCGGCCAGCGTGGTTAACGGGGCGCCGAGATCAACGTCCGACGCGAGGCGGCCTTATAGCCGACCTGGTTCTTGATGGGGATCGCGTTTCCCCTGTGGGAGCGGGCTTGCTCGCGAAGACGGCGGCACATTCAGCATTGATGCAAGCAGACCCACCGCTAGGCTCCCACAGGGCTCGGCGGTGTGCATGAATATTGTGTGCCCTGAAGAGCACGGGTATCCCCACGCCAAGTTAAACCCGGAACCGTCCCACCAACGTCTGCAAATGAACCCCCAATCGCGCCAGTTCGGCACTGGAAGCCGCAGTTTCTTCACTGGACGACGCCGTCTGCTCCGACACATCACGCACATTCAGTACGCTACGGTTGATCTCCTCAGCCACCGCACTCTGTTGCTCGGCCGCGGCCGCGATCTGCTGGTTCATCGATTGGATCGCCGAAACCGTGCGAGTGATGTTCTCCAACGAGCCTCCCGCGCGGCGGGTCAGTTCGACGCTGCTGTCGGTCAGGCTGCGGCTGTTGTCCATGATGGTCGCGACCTGTTCAGTACCGGCTTGCAGGCCAACGATCAGTTCTTCGATCTCTTCCGTGGACTTCTGGGTGCGCTGGGCCAGGCTGCGGACTTCGTCGGCCACCACCGCGAAACCACGCCCGGCTTCGCCGGCGCGGGCCGCTTCGATGGCCGCGTTGAGGGCCAGCAGGTTGGTTTGCTGGGCCACGGACTTGATCACGTCCAGGACGCTGCCGATCTTGTCGCTTTCACGTTTCAAATCGCCCATGGCTGCGGTGGAGTTGCCCACTTCCTTGGCCAGCCGTTCGATCTGAGCGATGGCTTCGCCGACGACCTTGTCGCCTTCACGAGCCTGCTGATCGGCTGCGACGGCTGCTTCGGAGGCTTCCTCGGCGTTGCGCGCGACTTCCTGCACCGTGGCGGTCATTTCGTGCATGGCGGTGGCGACCTGATCGGTTTCCACTTTTTGGCTGTTGACCCCGGCGCTGGTCTGCTCGGTCACGGCTGAAAGCTGTTCGGCGGCACTGGCGATCTGGGTCACACCTTCGCTGATGCCGCCGATCAATTGCCGCAGGCCCACGGTCATGCTTTGCATGGCGCGTTGCAGTTGGCCCAGTTCGTCGCGACGGTTGGAGGTGAGGTTGTGGGTCAGGTCGCCAGCAGCCACGCGCTCGGCAACCTTCAAGGTCTCGCCGAGCGGGCCCACGATCTGCCGGGTGATGAACAGCGCGGCGATCACGCCAAACAGCAGCGCCAAGGCGGCCGCTACGATCAGGACCATCTTGGCTTGGGCGGCGTCGCGGTCACGCACGCCTGTCTGGGACACGGTCAGCTTCTGGCTGGCATCCATCAGTATCTGGCCCTGCTCGCTCATGCGCTGGAGGGCCGCGGCGTTGTCGATTTGCGAGTCGCGGAACTGGGCGACCGCCGCGCGATAGAGGTTGAACGAGTCGCTGGCCTGCTGCAGGTTGGCGGCGTGTTCCTGGGGCAATTGGTCTGGCAGGCGCGCAAGCAGTTTGAGGACGACGTCGATGGCATCGAGGGCGGGTTGCTGGGCATCGCTCTTGCCGCTGTAGGTGTAGCCGCGAACCTGGTAGCGGGCTTGCTGGATGGCTTTGCTCAGGGTGACCACGCTGTTGAACGTGGTGACATCGCCCGCTTGCAGCATCGACTTTTCAACTTCGGCGACGCGGGCCACGGCGTTGTCGGCGCTGGCGCCGAGTTTGCTGCGTGCATCTTCGCGGCTGACGGTAGCGCGGGTCATCTGGGCGAAGGCGCCTTTGTATTCGGCGACGGCGGCCAATTGCTTGTCGATCAGCGCGACGTCGGCCGGCTGTTCGATCAACTCGCGAGCGGTTTTCAGCCCGGCCTCGAGCTTGCCGAGCAGATCGTTGACCGCTTGCGGTCCTTTCTCGCCCCGCGTGGTGTTGTAGTCGATGCTGGCCAGGTTCAAGTCTTTGCTCAAGTCGTTGAGACTGGCAATGAACCCCAGTTTATCGCCCCGGCTGATGACATTGCCCAGGCTGGACCAGCCGGTGAATGCGATCATCAAGGTGAGGAACAACACCAAGCCGAAGCCTGCGCCGAGTTTGCGATTGACGCCTACATTTCCCAGACCCTGGGCAAGCCACCGGAACATGCTGATACTCCCTGGAGCGTTGAATTGGTTTTATGGGATCTGTATCGGCGGCTTTGGAGGGATCTGTAGAAAATAGGCGCTGGGTGCTCCCTCGCCACAAGGATCATGTGCCTGTGTGAGTGTTGCCGGGTCAGAACAACCGGGCAAGCAGCGCCGTAACCGCAGTCTCGACCCGCAGGATTCGCTCGCCCAGTTGAACCGGTTGCAGGCCGGCCTTGCCCAGCAGGTCGATCTCGTAGGGAATCCAACCGCCTTCGGGGCCGATGGCCAAGGTCACTGGTTCTGTCAGCGCTCGCGGGCAGGGCGGGTGGTTGCCAGGGTGGCCGACCAGGCCGAGGGTGCCATTCGCGATGGCCGGCAGGCGGTCCTCGACGAAGGGTTTGAAACGTTTCTCGATAACAACTTCAGGCAATACGCTGTCCCGAGCCTGCTCCAGCCCCAGGATCAATTGCTCACGAATGGCCTCGGGCTCGAGGAACGGCGTCTGCCAAAAGCTCTTTTCCACGCGATAGCTGTTGACCAGCACCACCCGCGGCACGCCCATGGTGGCGACCGTCTGGAACACTCGCCGGAGCATTTTCGGACGCGGCAGCGCCAGCACCAGGGTCAACGGCAACTTGGCCGGCGGCGGCTGGTCGAGGGTCACCTGCAGTTCGGCCTCGCGGGCTTCCAGGCGTAGCACCTGGGCCGTGCCCATCAAGCCACCGATGCGCCCGACCCGCAGGCTGTCACCGACGGCGCTGCGGTGGACTTCCTGCATGTGGGTCAACCGGCGATCGCTCAGGATGACGCGGTCAGGCCCGATGAAGTCGGCCTCTTCGAGCAGCAGCAGGTTCACGCTTGGGTCGCTGGCGGCTGATCGTTGTGGTCATCGATTGGCTGGTCGTCGGGCTCTTCTTCCCGGCGCTTGCGCACCAGTCCACCGAACAGGATGCCGATCTCGAACAGCAGCCACATCGGCACCGCCAGCAGGGTCTGGGAGAAAATGTCCGGCGGGGTCAGGATCATGCCGACCACGAAGCAGCCGATGATCACGTAGGGGCGGATCTTCTTCAGGTAGGCCACGTCGACCACGCCGATCCACACCAGCAGCACCACGGCCACGGGGATTTCGAACGCCACGCCGAAGGCGAAGAACAGCGTCATGACGAAATCCAGGTAGCTGCTGATATCGGTCATCATCTCCACGCCCGCCGGGGTGGCGGCGGCGAAGAACTTGAAGATCAGCGGGAACACCAGGTAATAGGCGAAGGCCATGCCGGTGTAGAACAGCAGGATGCTGGACACCAACAGCGGCACGGCGATGCGCTTCTCATGCTTGTACAGGCCCGGTGCGATGAAGCCCCAGATCTGGTGCAGGATCACCGGGATCGCCAGGAACAGCGAGACCATCATCGTCAGCTTCAATGGCGTCAGGAACGGCGACGATACGTCGGTGGCGATCATCGTCGCGCCTACCGGCAGGTACTGGCGCAGTGGCGTGGAGACGAAGGTGTAGATCTGCTGGGTGAAGGAAAACAGCCCGGCGAAGATGATGAACACCGCCGCGACGCAACGCAGCAGGCGGGTGCGCAACTCGGTGAGGTGCGATACCAGCGGCATCGGCTGGTCGTTTTCAGGAATATCGCTCATGGGGCTCGCGGCGGCAAAGTAGGATCGTTAGGCGCAGGGACAGCGGGGGGCGCTGTATCGGCGACCGTCGGTGTCACTGGCGCCGGTTCAGCCACCGGCGCGCCACCTTCTGGCGCTTGGGAAGCCACCGTCGGCTCGGCCACAGGCTGAACTGGCGTCGGTTCCTGCTGGGTGGGCGTGAAGATTTTCCGCGCCTCCTGCTCCAGGGACAGAATGTGCTCGTTGTGCAGTTGCCGACGGATGTCGTCGGCACCGATTTCACGTTCAACTTCCTGTTTGATCGCATTGAAGCTGCGCTTCAGGCGCCCGATCCAGAGACCGGCGGTGCGCGCAGCACCCGGCAGGCGCTCGGGGCCCAGTACCAGCAGGGCAACGAGGCCGACGAGCAGCAGTTCAGTGAAGCTGATCCCAAACATTAGTCAGTGCTCACGAGTCTTTGCGGATGGGCTCTTCGACTTTTTGGGCCTGCACGTCGATGGTATTCGGCGCATTCACAGGCTGGGTGGCCTGAGGGTGTACCGGTTGGGTCGGTTGTGCGGGCTGAGCCTGGTTTGTCGTCGGATCGGCCGGTTTCTCGTCATCGTTCATGGCCTTGCGAAAACCCTTGATCGACTCGCCGACATCGGTGCCGAGGTTCTTCAGTTTCTTGGTGCCGAACACCAGCACCACGACGACCAGGATGACGACCCAGTGTTTCCAGTCAAAGATACCCATGTGGCTACTCCTCTCAAAAATGGATCAGGCGGACGGGCGCGAGGCTTTCTCGACGTGCCCGGACAGACCGAAGCGACGGTCCAGTTCATCCAATACGGCCTGCGGATGCTGCCCCAGTTGGGCCAGCATGACCAGGCTGTGGAACCACAGGTCGGCGGTCTCGTAGATCACGTCGCTGCAGTCGCCGCTGATGGCGGCGTCCTTGGCAGCGATGATGGTCTCGACGGATTCTTCGCCGACTTTTTCCAGAATCTTGTTCAAGCCCTTGTGGTACAGGCTGGCGACATAGGAGCTGTCGGCCGCGGCGCCCTTGCGCTCTTCCAGCACCTGGGCCAGGCGGGTCAGGGTGTCACTCATGGGTATGTCCTGAATAAATGGCATGCGGGTCCTTGAGCACCGGGTCGACGGTTTTCCAGTCGCCGTTCTCGAAGACGCGATAGAAGCAGCTTTGACGGCCGGTGTGGCAGGCAATCTCACCGACCTGCTCGACCATCAGGATGATGACGTCGCCGTCGCAGTCCAGGCGCATCTCATGCAGATGTTGCACATGCCCGGACTCTTCACCCTTGCGCCACAGCTTGCCACGGGAACGTGACCAATAGATGGCTCGGTTCTCGGCGGCGGTCAGGGCCAGTGCTTCACGGTTCATCCAGGCCATCATCAATACGCGCCCGGTCTTGTGGTCCTGGGCGATGGCCGGCACCAGGCCGTCAGCGTCCCACTTGATCTCGTCCTGCCAGTTTTTCATCTTGAGTCCTGACGGTAGCGGCAAGCTTTAAGCTTCAAGCTGCAAGTAAAAGCAATTCTGTATCGTGCTTGCGTTGATAGGTTCAACCCATGAACTTGAGGCTTGCAGCTTATCGCTTGTGGCTGATTCCTGCTATCGACGTACGACCAGATACAAGCCGACGACCACCATGATACCGGCCGGCCAGTGACCCAGTTCGCTCAACGGCCCGCCGGTCGCCAGCACCGCGCCGCCACCCAGGTGAGCCGCGCCAAGCAAGCGCAACAGCCAATCGTCCTTGCGTCGATGCCACGGTGGCGCCGGGTCGTGGGCGTGAGGTTGGGACATGCGTTCGAGCAGGTCGCGGGTCATGTTGGCCAGGTGCGGGATCTGCTCGAACTGGCTCTGCACGTTGCCCAGCAGGGCGCGCGGGCTGACGCGCTCGCGCATCCAGCGTTCGAGGAACGGTTGGGCGGTGTTCCACAGGTCGAGGTCCGGGTACAGCTGGCGACCGAGGCCTTCGATGTTCAACAGGGTTTTCTGCAACAGCACCAACTGGGGCTGGACCTCCATGTTGAAGCGTCGCGCGGTCTGGAACAGGCGCATCAGTACCTGGCCGAAGGAAATATCTTTTAAAGGTTTTTCGAAGATCGGTTCGCACACGGTTCGGATCGCCGCTTCGAATTCGTTGAGCTTGGTCTCGGCCGGCACCCAGCCCGAATCGATGTGCAGTTGGGCGACACGGCGGTAATCACGCTTGAAGAAGGCGAACAGGTTGCGGGCCAGGTAGTCCTGGTCCTCGGGGGTCAGGCTGCCGACGATGCCGCAGTCGATGGCAATGTATTGCGGGCTCCACGGCTGCACGGTGCTGACGAAGATGTTGCCCGGGTGCATGTCGGCGTGGAAGAAACTGTCGCGGAACACTTGGGTGAAGAAGATCTCCACGCCGCGCTCGGCCAGCAGTTTCATGTCGGTGCGCTGGTCGGCCAGGGTCGCCAGGTCTGTCACCTGGATGCCGTAGATGCGCTCCATCACCAGTACTTTCGGTCGGCACCAGTCCCAATAGACCTGCGGCACATAGAGCAGCGGCGAACCTTCGAAGTTGCGGCGCAGCTGGCTGGCGTTGGCGGCCTCGCGCAGCAGGTCGAGTTCGTCGTAGATGGTTTTTTCGTAGTCCTGGACCACGTCCACCGGGTGCAGCAGGCGGGCATCGGCCGACAACCGTTCGGCGGCGCGGGCGAGGATGAACAGCCACGCCAGGTCCTGGGCGATGATGGGCTTGAGGCCCGGACGGATGACCTTGACCACCACCTCTTCGCCGCTCTTGAGCTGGGCGGCGTGCACCTGGGCCACGGAGGCCGAGGCCAGGGGCTCGACGTCGAAACGGCTGAACACTTCGCTGATCTTCTTGCCCAGTTGCTCTTCGATCAGCGCCACCGACAGCTTGGAGTCGAACGGCGGCACGCGGTCTTGCAACAGCATCAGTTCATCGGCGATGTCTTCGGGCAGCAGGTCGCGCCGGGTCGAGAGGATCTGCCCGAACTTGATGAAGATCGGTCCCAGGTCCTGCAAGGCCAGGCGCAGGCGCGCGCCACGCGTCAGGTCCAGGGTTCGTCGGGGGAACCAGCGCCACGGCAGCACGAAGCGCAGCGCCAGGAGAAACCAGGGCAGCGGCAGGGCGAACAGCAGGTCATCGAGGCGGTAGCGGATCACGACGCGCTGGATGCGCAACAAACGGCGGACGGCAAGCAGCTTCATGCGTTATCGCTTGGTTTCAAGGGATCGGGAAAGGCGCTCGAAACGCGCCTCGAGACGTTCCAGGTCAAGCTTGACCTGGTCCAGTTCATCAAAACGGGCCTGGGCCTCGCGTTGGCCTACGAGGGTACGCGATTCTTCGGCCAGGTATTCACTCAGATTCTGTCCCAGGCTGGCGAAGCCCTGGCCATACCAGCGACGGCGGCTGTGCAGATGGCCGCTGAGCAACTGGGTCGCCACCGGGCCGATCCAGCGTGACACTTCGTATTCCCAGTCCAGCTCCAGGTCCTGGAGAATCTCCGCCAGCTCCAGCAGCACGCCACTGTCGCCGTCGAGTTCGACTTCGGGGCTGTGCAGCACCGCACTCTTGTCCTTGCCCAGGGCCAGGTTCAGCAGGCTCGAGGCTGGGGCGCGCAGGGTGCAATCGGCTTCGGCTTCCCAGTGGGCGGCGAGCATCAGGCCCTCGTCGCTGGGCAGGATGAACAACTGCAACGCCGGGCTGCGGCAGTCCACGGCGATCACCTTGCCGCTCAAGTGCGCCAGGCGCGCGAGCGCCGTGCTGTCCAGGCGCAATACCCGGTTGATGCCGAGTTCGACGCTGGCGAGCAGGCCGGTGAGCAACATCAGGGTTTGATACCGCGGTGCAGGGCGACGATACCGGCGGTCATGTTGTGGTAGGTCACGCGGTCGAAACCGGCCTCGACCATCATCGACTTCAGGGTTTCCTGGTTCGGGTGCATGCGGATCGATTCGGCCAGGTAGCGATAGCTTTCCGAGTCATTGGTGATCAGCTTGCCCATCAGCGGCATGAAGGCGAACGAGTAGGCGTCATAGGCCTTGGACATCAGCGCGTTGGTCGGCTTGGAGAACTCCAGCACCAGCAGGCGGCCGCCGGGCTTGAGCACGCGCAGCATCGAGCGCAGGGCGTCTTCCTTGTGGGTGACGTTGCGCAGGCCGAAGGCGATGGTCACGCAGTCGAAATGGTTGTCGGGGAACGGCAGCTTTTCGGCGTCGGCCTGGACGAACTCGACATTGCCGGCCACCCCCAGGTCCAGCAGGCGGTCGCGGCCGACCTTGAGCATGGACTCGTTGATGTCGGCCAGCACCACCTGGCCGGTCGGCCCGACGATGTGGGAAAACTTCTTCGTCAGGTCACCCGTGCCGCCAGCGATGTCCAGCACACGATTGCCGCTGCGCACGCCCGACAGCTCGATCGCGAAACGCTTCCACAGGCGGTGCATGCCGCCCGAGAGCAGGTCGTTCATCAAGTCGTACTTGGCGGCTACCGAGTGGAAAACCTCAGCGACTTTTTCCGCTTTCTGGCTTTCCGGCACGTTCTTGAAGCCGAAGTGAGTGGTGGGTTCGGCATCGCTGCCTTTGCGCTGATCAGTCATATCGCGGTCACCAAAAAAGAATGCGGGACATTCTAATCCCGGTGGAGGGCTTTGTCTTGGCAAGGCTGAAGGTAAGATGGGCGACCGCCGGGACGTTTTGACGCAGCCAGGGTCTGAAACGTTCAGGCAAGTCCCGATAAAACAGGAGTCACCCGATGGCCCGTATAACTGTTGAGCGTGCCCATGGCCTGGGCAAGGAAGTGGCGCGAGAGAAAGCCGACAAGCTGGCGCAGAAGTTGTCCGACAGCTATGGCCTGGAGCCGCAGTGGGTGGGCGATACCCTGAAACTCAAGCGTTCCGGGGTCAAGGGCGAAGTGCATGTGGGCGAGGATTCGATCCGCGTCGACGTGGAACTGGGCATGTTGATGTCGGCCATGAGCGGCACGATCAAGACGGAAATTGAAAAGGCGTTGGATAAGGCGTTGGCCTGATCGACCGAAAGGGTGGGGTGGAACACATCCAAGTTCACCACTACTCCTGTGGGAGCGGGCTTGCTCGCGAAAGCGGTGGGCCAGTCGACATCAATAGTGAATGGTCCACCGCATTCGCGAGCAAGCCCGCTCCCACATGAAGTCATCGCCTTCAGTGTTTGTGTCAGTTGTTAGGGTGCCGTTTCTAATTATTGTCACTACTTTGTGCCTGAGCCCGTCCATGTGCGGGCAGTTCCTCAAACCTTTTTTCGAGTGAGGTGCACCATGGCCAAAGTTATTCTGAAGAAAAAAACCGACGTTGAATCTTCCACGCTCAGCGACGTGAAAACGTACGCGCGCAAGATCTGGCTGGCTGGCCTGGGCGCCTACACGAAGGTCGGCCAGGAAGGCAGCGGGTACTTCCAGGAGCTGGTAAAGGCTGGCGAAGTTATTGAAACCAAAGGCAAAAAGAAAATCGCCGGGAAACTTGAAGCGGCCAACAGCGAATTGATTGAAGCCAAGAGTGACGTCAATACTTTCAAGGCCCGGGTTGAAGTACAACTCGATAAAGTCGAGAAGGTATTCGATGCCCGTGTTGCAAGTGCCTTGAATCGTATCGGCATTCCGTCTAAACATGACGTTGAGACACTCTCTGCTAAGCTCGATGAGCTGACAGCATTGCTCGAACGTGTCGCGCGTAAACATTAAGGAGAACGGGATGGCTGGCAAAAAAATCACAGAAAAAGAGGGCAGCTCGTGGGCCGGGAAGATTGAAAAATATTCCCGCAAAATCTGGCTTGCTGGTTTAGGCGTGTACTCGAAGATCGACACTGACGGCAGCAAGCTCTTCGAGTCCCTGGTTAAGGACGGCGAAAAGGCCGAAAAACTCACCAAGACGGCAGTCGGCAAACAAGTCGATGCCGCCAAGGACTCTGCCGAGTCTGCCAAGTCGCGTATCGGCGGCGTGAAGGATCGGGCACTGGGTAAATGGGACGAACTGGAAGGGGCTTTCGACAAGCGCTTGAACAGTGCTATCTCGCGCCTGGGCGTGCCGAGCCGTAATGAAGTCAAGGCACTGCACAGCAAGGTCGACACCCTGACCAAGCAGATCGAAAAACTCACCGGCGCCAAAGTCGCACCCGTCGCGACCAAGACGGCGGCGGCCAAACCGGCCGCTAAAACGGCAGCCAAACCACTGGTCAAGGCCGCGGCAAAAACCGCCGCCAAACCAGCGGCGAAAGCAGCGGCCAAGCCTGCGGCTAAAATCGCTGCGGCCAAACCTGCTGCCAAGGCTGCGGCCAAACCGGTAGCGGCGAAAGCGGCAGCCAAGCCCGCCGCGAAACCAGCGGCCAAGCCCGCGGCCAAGACTGCTGCAGCTAAACCCGCAGCGGCCAAGCCAGCGGCTAAGCCTGCAGCCAAGCCGGCGGCAAAAGCGGCGGCCAAACCCGCTGCGGCGAAAAAGCCTGCCGTGAAAAAACCGGCTGCGCCAAAAGCTGCCGCGCCCAAGGCGCCAACCGCGGCCGCCAAACCGGCAACCCCGACGAGCACGGCGAACTCCGCCGCCGCTCCGACTCCGGTCGCCACTCCAGCACCAACGGCGGTTCCAACGACGCCTTCCACCCAGTCCTGATTCTGCGGGACATGCAAAAACGCCCGGCCTGTGAAGGTCGGGCGTTTTTGTTTGTAGGCAGGTCAATCTCAAACCTTGAAATCACCCGGAAAACAATGTGGGAGCGAGCTTGCTCGCGATAGCGGCGGGTCAGCAGTATTGATCTTGACTGATACACCTTCATCGCGAGCAAGCTCGCTCCCACAATGGATCTGCCACCGCCGGTGGTTACTCGTGTTCTTCCAGGTACCGCAACGCCAGCCGCTCCGTCGCCACTTTGGTCGCGGGCGGCAGGTGCGGTGCCACCAGCATCATGATCTGGTAGACCACCAGTCGAACCTCGCCCTCGCGGTCCAGGATCCGCTGGTAGTCCAGGGAGAACAGCAACGTCATGGTGATCTGCTCAACCAGTTGCCCCAGGGCCTGGGTATCGCTGACGAGTAAATCCTGGGCCTTGAGCTGCGCCAGCAGTGAGGC
Organism: Pseudomonas sp. NFACC24-1; assembly: GCF_900115235.1. Taxonomy (NCBI): domain Bacteria; kingdom Pseudomonadati; phylum Pseudomonadota; class Gammaproteobacteria; order Pseudomonadales; family Pseudomonadaceae; genus Pseudomonas; species Pseudomonas sp. NFACC24-1. The sequence continues at coordinate 34,947 of NZ_FOVS01000044.1, read as the reverse complement.
GAGGGTTCGCTTCAGGGCGTTGAGCAATTGACGGATGCCCTTGGCCAGCTTCGGCAGGCGCCCGGCCAGGTTCGACAGGTCCTGGAACAGAAACCGGTACTGGGCCAGGCGCTCGACGATCAAGTGCAGGAACAGCCAGTAGTCTTCCGGCGCCAACTGTGCGTCCGCCGGTGGGTCCAGCAGCGGTGCCAGTTCGCTCTGGAAGCGCTCGAACAACCCGAGGATCAGCGGTTCCTTGCCATGGAAGTGGTAGTAGAGGTTGCCTGGGCTGATGCCCATTTCGTTGGCAACTTCCATCGTGGATACGTTCGGTTCGCCCTTTTCGTTGAATAATTGCAGGGCACATTCAAGGATGCGGTCGCGGGTTTTCATCCGGTCTTCTTAATGATCGAGTCGTGCCACGGCCAGTCGCCTAGCCGTGGGGTAGGGCCTTCAGCGCACGCGAACATAGGTGCCGGGGGCGGCGTCCAGAGGCGGATAGTTCGCGTTGCCCAGGGTCATCTGGGTTTCGTGCTGGGCGCCGGAGCGTTCCTGGATCCAGCCCAGCCATTGCGTCCACCAACTCCCTTCGACGTGGGCGGCGTCGTAGTACCAGGCCCGTGGGTCGCTGCTCATTTTTGCGCTTTCGATGTAGTTGGCCTTGGGGTTGCCCGGCGGGTTGAGAATGCTCTGGACATGGCCGCTGTTGGAAAGCACGAAGCGTTTGTCGCCACCGAGCAACAGCGTCGAGCGATAGACGGCGTCCCAGGGCGTGATGTGGTCGTTGATACCGGCCACGCTGAAGCTGTCCACCGTCACTTTCTGCAGGTCGATGGGCGTGCCGCACACTTCCAGGCCGCCGGGGTGAGTCAGTGGGTTGTGCTTGAAGAAGTCCAGCAGGTCGCCGTGGTAAGCCGCCGGCAGCCGGGTGCAGTCGTTGTTCCAGTAGAGAATGTCGAAAGCCGGCGGCTCTTTGCCCAGCAGGTAGTTGTTGATGAAGTAGGTCCAGATCAGGTCGTTGGGGCGCATCCAGGCGAACACCCGGGCCATGTCGCGACCATCGAGAACGCCTTTCTGGTAGGAGCGGCGCTTGGCGGCCTCGAGGGTCTGCTCGTCGATGAACAGCGTGGCCGGGCTGTCGATCTGGCTGTCCAGCAGGCTCACCAGGTAGGTGGCGCTGGCTACTCGGCGCAACTGGCGCTTGGCTTGCAGGTGGCCTTGCAGGGCGGCGATGGTCATGCCACCGGCACAGGCTCCCATCAGGTTGACCTCACGAGCGCCCGTGATCGCCCGGCAGACATTCATGGCCTCTTCCGTGGCCTCGACATAGCTGGACAGGCCCCATTCGCGGTGGCGTACGTCAGGGTTGCGCCAACTGATGATGAACACCTGCAAACCGTTTTTCAGGGCGTACTGGACGAAGCTGTTGGAGGGGCTGAGGTCGAAAATGTAGAACTTGTTGATCTGTGGCGGCACGATCAGCAATGGCTTGGCGTACTGCTTTTCGCTCATGGGCCGGTACTGGATCAGTTCGAGCAATTCATTGCGAAACACCACCGCGCCGGGTGTGGTCGCCAGGGTCTTGCCGACTTCAAAGGCATGGGGCGTGGTCTGGCGCGGCAAGCCGTCGTTGTGCAGCAGGTCGTCCACCAGGTGGCTGATGCCTCGAACCAGGCTGGCACCGCCGGAGTTGAACAGCTCCTTGACCGCCAGTGGGTTGAGCAAGGTATTGGACGGCGATACGGCGTCGTTGAGCAGGGCGAAGGCGAAGTGGGCCCGGGCGCGGTCGTCCTGGCCCATGTCGCTTTCGTCAATCCAGCTCTTGACCTGTTTTTGCCAGCTCAGGTAGGCCTGCAGGCTGCGGCGGTAGAACGGATTGAGCTGCCAGGTGGGGTCGGCGAAGCGCGGGTCGTTGGGGTTGGTGGGGTGCAGGGTTTCGCCCAGCAACACACGGCCCAATTGACTACCCAGTTTCAACGCATGCCGGGCACTGTGCACCGGGTTGCGCAAGCCGTGTGCGGCCACGCTGCGCAAAGTGGACAGCAGGTCCCTGCCACGCAGGCCGGTGACCGCACTTTGTGCGTTGATGAAACTGGCAGGGGCGGGCATGGAACCCTTCGCCGGTCTGTCGCGCATGAGTCAACTCCTTCGTCATCAGGCTAAAAACAAACACACCGAACCAGACAACATAGTCGCTGTTTCGGGTCGCTGCGCGATCCGGCGTCCTGCCAGGCGCTAATGGGCGGGTTTCAGCCGCCGCCCAGCGGCGAGGGATGCGGATGCATCACGGCACGCTGACGTTCTTCCTCCAGAAACTTCATGATGATCGGCGCCACCGCTTCGGCCCGGGTGATCAGGAACAGATGGCCGTCATCGATGATGTGCAACTGGGCGTTGGGGATGCGCCAGGCCAGCATGCGCATGTTGATCAAGGGAATCAGCGGGTCGTCATCACCGGCCAGCACCAGTGTCGGCTGGTGGATCTTGTGCAGCCAATGGATGCTGGTCCAGCCGAGGCCGGCGAACAGTTGCCAGTAATAACCGAGCTTGCCCGCCGAACGAACCTTGGCCGCGTGGCTGGCCGCCAGGCTCGGATCACGGCGAAACGAACCACCATAGATCAGCGGTGCGATACGCATCACATGGGAGGGCTGAACGTAGCGCCGGGGGCTGGCCATCATCCACAGCACCTTCGGTTTGCCCGGCACCATCACCGCCCCGGCAGCCGTGGCCGCCAGCACCAGCTTCTTGCAGCGCTCCGGGTAGTCGTAGGCAAACTGCTGGGCCAGGGCGCCCCCCCAGGACACGCCGATCACGTTGACCTGCCCGTAGTCGAGGTAATCGAGCATCCGCGCGGTGAGCTTGGCCAGGCCCGGAAAGCGATACGGCCGGTTGGGCGTCGATGAACCGCCGACACCGGGCACGTCAAAGGCGATGACTTCCAGGTCCGGGTCCAGGGCCTGGATGAACGGGAACACCAGCTCCAGGTTGGCGCCGATGCCGTTGAAAATAAGCAAGGGCGTCAAGTGAGGCTTGCCGGGACGTACCGCGGTGCGCAAGGTCTGGCCATCCAGATCGACGGTACGGAAGATGTACGGTTGCGGCATGCTTCAAGCCCTATCAGGTGAATCGCTGTCGTTCATATAACCCGTCCCTGTGGGAGCGAGCTTGCTCGCGATGAGGGCATCACAGCCAGCATCGCTGTTGCCTGATACACCGTCATCGCGAGCAAGCTCGCTCCCACAGGGGGTTATCAGCGTGTCGGCTGGCGGGATGTATTCGTGAGCAAGCCCACCCCGCAGCAGACGAGTTGCATCCCTTATCGCTCATGCACATAGGTGCCGGGCGCTGCTTCACCGGCCGGGTAGGCCTTGTTGCCCAGCACGGTCGGGGCTTTTTTCAGTTTGCCCGAGCGCTCGGCCTGCCAGGCTTGCCAGTGCAGCCACCAGGAGTCGGTGTGTTTGGTTGAGTTCTCCTGCCAGTCTTCGGCCTTGGCCGGCATGTCATCACTGGTCATGTAGCGCGACTTGGGGTTGCCTGGCGGGTTGAGAATGCTTTGGATATGGCCGCTGCTCGACAGCACGAACTCCACCTTGCCGCCAAACAACTGCGCCGACTTGTAGCAGGATTTCCACGGCGTGATGTGGTCGTTGGTGCCGGCCAGGGAGAAGATATCGGCGGTGACCTGCTTGAGATCGATGGGGGTGCCGCACACTTCCAGTGCGTTGGGGCGGATCAGTGGATTGTTCTTGAACATTTCGATGAGGTCGCCGTGGAACGCCGCCGGCAGCCGCGTGGTGTCGTTGTTCCAGAACAGGATGTCGAACACGGGCGGTTCGTTGCCCAGCAGGTAATTGTTGACCCAGTAGTTCCAGATCAGGTCGTTGGGGCGCATCCAGGCGAAGACCTTGGCCATGTCGCGGCCTTCGAGTACGCCGGCCTGGTAGGAGTGGCGCTTGGCCGCTTCCAGGGTCTGTTCGTCGACGAACAGCGCCACGTCGGTGTCCAGGGTGGTGTCGAGCACGCTCACCAGCAAGGTCAGGGCATTGACCTTTTTCTCGCCGAGGGCGGCGTAATGGCCCAGCAGCGCGGTGCAGGTGATGCCGCCCGAGCAGGCGCCGAGCATGTTCACGTCCTTGCTGCCGGTGATGGCCGTGACCACATCCACCGCTTCCTTGAGCGCCTCGATGTAGGTCGACAGGCCCCACTCGCGCTGCTCCTTGGTGGGGTTGCGCCAGCTGATGATGAAGGTCTGCACGTTGCTGCGCAGGCAGAAGCGCGCCAGGCTCTTGTCCGGGCTCAGGTCGAACACGTAGAACTTGTTGATCTGTGGCGGCACCACCAGCAGCGGTCGTTCGTGGACCTGCTCGGTGATGGGCCGGTACTGGATCAGCTCCAGCACGTCGTTGCGAAACACCACGGCGCCTTCGGTCACGCCCAGGCTCTTGCCGACCTCGAACGCGCCCATGTTCACCTGGCTCGGCATCCCGCCGTTGTGCACCAGGTCCTTGGCCAGGTGGGACAGGCCGTCCAGCAGGCTCTTGCCGCCGGTTTCGAAGAAGCGCTTGACCGCCGCCGGGTTGGCCGCCGAATTGGTCGGGGCCATGGCTTCGGTCATCAGGTTGATCACGAAATGCCCGCGGCTGATGTCCGCGGGCGAGAGGCTGCTGTCGTCGATCCAGGCGTGCAGCTCCTTGCGCCACGCCAGGTAGGTTTGCAGGTAGCGTTTGTAGAGCGGGTTCTGGCTCCACGCCGGGTCGGCGAAACGACGGTCGTCGCCGGCCGGTTGCAGTTCGGATTTGCCGAACAGGACATTCTTGAGTTCGACGCTGAAATGGGCGACATGCTTGACGCTGTGCAGCGGTTGCCTGATGGCCTGCTTCAGCACCATGCGGGCAGAGGCCAGCAGGTCTTTCCTGCGCAAGCCGACGACGGGATTCAACCCCAGGGTGTTTTCCGAGGCCTGGTACTTCAGGTCATCGTTGTTCTTGTTGCTCATCTACGACGCTCCATTGTCCTTCAGACGAGTACCCGGTTGGTGCCATGAAGCCACACAGCCGATACCAGGTACGCTGCTCGGGTGACCATTAATTCCGCATCGAGGGCCAATGAGGAAACGTATGCCAGGAACTCGCCGGTTCCTTTGCAGGGAACTTGCCAGCTCCATTGGTTACCCGAGTTTAATTTTTTTCGCAAGCAGGCCAGTCATTGACGTTGCTGCGCGGGCATTCAAGCAGATGAGTCTAGAAAAATCGCCCTAAAGCGCCAGCCCTTGAGCTAGAGCATCAGCTTGACGACGGACGCGTTCGGATCGCGGGTTTTTCCGGCGGCCTTGAGTTCGCCAAGATAATCGTTCCACAGGTCCTGCTGGCGCACCGCCAACTGGTAGAGATAGTCCCAGGTGAACAATCCGCTGTCGTGGCCGTCGTCGAAGGTCAGTTTCAGTGCGTACTGGCCGGCGGGTTCGACCTTGGTCAGGGCCACGTCGAGCTTGCCGTATTGCAGGATGGGTTTGCCATGGCCCTGGACCTCGGCGGAAGGCGAGTGCACCCGCAGGAATTCGGCGGGCAGGTGATACTCCTCGTCCGGCGCGTATTTGAGCGTCAGGGTCTTGGAGGCTTTGTGCAGGTTGATGGCGGTGGGGAGTTTGGTCATGAAGGCAGCTTACAAGCTACAAGCTACAAGCTACAAGCTACAAGCTACAAGCTGGAGGTGACCAGCTTGCAGCTTGAGGCTTACAACTTGCAGCTTAAAGAATATACCGCGACAGGTCTTCGTTCTGCGCCAATTCACCCAGGTGGCTGTTGACGTACTCGGCGTCGATGAGGATCGGCGCTTCGTTGTGGGCGCTGGCCAGGTCGCCGGCGCTGAACGACACTTCCTCGAGCAAGCGTTCGAGCAGCGTGTGCAGGCGACGGGCACCGATGTTCTCGGTCTTCTCGTTGACCTGCCAGGCGATCTGGGCCAGGCGCTTGATACCTTCTGGCGTGAACTCGATGCTCAGGCCTTCGGTCTTGAGCAGCGCGCAATACTGCTCGGTCAGGGACGCATGGGGCTCGCTCAGGATGCGTTCGAAGTCTTCCGGCGTCAGCGCCTTGAGTTCGACACGGATCGGCAGGCGACCCTGCAGTTCCGGCACCAGGTCGCTCGGTTTGCTCAGGTGGAACGCACCGGAAGCGATGAACAGGATGTGGTCGGTCTTGACCATGCCCAGCTTGGTGTTGACCGTGCAGCCTTCGATCAGCGGCAGCAGGTCGCGTTGCACCCCTTCGCGGGACACATCGGCACCGCCGACGTTGCCGCGCTTGGCGACCTTGTCGATTTCGTCGATGAACACAATGCCATGCTGCTCGACCGCTTCCAGGGCCTTGGCCTTCAATTCTTCTTCGTTGACCAGGCGGCCGGCTTCTTCGTCGCGCACCAGCTTCAGCGCTTCCTTGACCTTGAGCTTGCGGCTTTTCTTCTTGCCCTTGCCCATGTTGGCGAACAGGCTCTGCAACTGGTTGGTCATTTCTTCCATGCCCGGCGGCGCGGAAATGTCGACGCCGGCCATCTCGGCCACTTCGATCTCGATTTCCTTGTCGTCCAACTGGCCTTCGCGCAGGCGCTTGCGGAACAGCTGGCGGGTGTTGGAGTCCTGGGTCGCGGCGGCGTCGGCGTTGAAGCCCATGCGCGCCGGTGGCAGCAGGGCGTCGAGGATGCGCTCTTCGGCGGCGTCTTCGGCGCGGTGGCGGACCTTGGTGATTTCCTGTTCGCGCAGCAGCTTGATGGCGGCATCGGCCAGGTCACGGATGATCGACTCGACGTCGCGGCCGACATACCCGACTTCGGTGAACTTGGTGGCTTCGACCTTGATGAACGGCGCGTTGGCGAGCTTGGCCAGGCGCCGGGCGATTTCGGTCTTGCCGACACCGGTCGGGCCGATCATCAGGATGTTCTTGGGGGTCACTTCGACGCGCAGCTCTTCGGGCAGCTGCATCCGGCGCCAGCGGTTACGCAGGGCGATGGCGACGGCGCGCTTGGCATCGTCCTGGCCGATGATATGGCGGTTGAGTTCGTGGACGATTTCGCGGGGAGTCATGGACATAATAATTGGCGGTCCTCAAGCAAGAATGAGCCGGTGCACGGGTGGCAGGCTTATTCGGCGAGGTCCTGCTCCTCAATGGTCTGGGTGTGGTTGGTGAAGACGCAGATGTCGCCGGCGATGCCCAAGGCGGTCTCGACGATCTCACGGGCCGACAGGTCGGTTTTTTTCAGCAGGGCGCTGGCCGCGGCCTGGGCGTAGGCACCGCCGGAACCCATGGCGATCAAGCCATCTTCGGGCTCAACGACGTCGCCATTGCCGGTGATGATCAGCGAAGCGTCCTTGTTGGCGACCGCGAGCATGGCCTCGAGGCGGCTCAGGGAGCGGTCGGTCCGCCATTCCTTGGCCAGCTCCACGGCGGCGCGGACCAGATGGCCCTGGTGTTTTTCAAGTTGGCCTTCGAATCGTTCGAACAGAGTGAAAGCGTCGGCGGTGGCGCCGGCGAAACCGGCGATGACCTCGCCGTGATACAGGCGGCGGACTTTCTTCGCATTGCCTTTCATCACGGTGTTGCCCAGTGAAACCTGGCCGTCGCCGCCCATGACGACTTTGCCATGACGGCGGACTGAAACGATGGTGGTCAAGGGAGAGTCTCCACGCAGCGGGGCGAAAATGCCCGGATGGAACTCATATGGGGGTGGCGTGGGTTTTTTCAACTGTGGGGGCGTAGAGGGGATGAGCGGTGCGCTGTGATTGTTCCGCGATCCTGTGGTGAGGGGATTTATCCCCGCTGGGGCGCGCAGCGGCCCTAAAAACCTGCCGCCTCGGTGTGTCAGGGCCGAATACATCAAGCTTTCTTGGGGCTGCTTCGCAGCCCCGCGGGGATAAATCCCCTCACCACAAGGGTTGGTGTCGCCTGGTTCAGCGGCTCTGGCGTTGTTGTAACAACAGGTTGCTGAAACCACTGCCGGCCAATTGTTTCTGGGCCTTGGTTAGTTCTTCGCGGTTGCTGAACGGACCGACCAGGACCCGGTACCAGGTTTCGTCCTTCACCGTCCCGGATTCCACGGACACGGATTGGCCCAGCAGAATGATCTGTGCGCGGACCTTGTCGGCGTCGGCTTCCTTGCGGAACGAGCCGGCCTGCAGGAAGAACTTCGTCACCGGCGCGGCTTTCTGCACCGGAGGGGCCGGTGGCGGCGTGATGCCGGCCAGGGCCGCCTGGGCGCGAGCGGTGTCGATCTTCGCCGCTTCGGCCGGGGTCACCGGTGTGGTGGGCACTTGCGGCGTCGGCAGGGTTTTCTCCGGCACGGCATCGGGCGGCACGATGACTTCCGATTCCGGCAGCAACGTGTAGAAGTCGTACTTCGGCTTCACCGGTTGTGTCGGGCTCGGCGGGGTCTTGTTGGCCTCGGCGATGCGGGTGGCTTTCTGCTGCTCTTGCCGGACGCGCTTGACGTCATCGCCCTGGCCCGGTTCCAGCTTCATCAAGAACACAATGAACGCGCCGACGGTCAGGCCGATGGCCATCCACAACCAACCTGGAATCGGTTTTTTGGCTGGAGGCTGGTAACGACTGGCGCCGCGCTTGGGTGCAGGTTTTTTCTTGGCGGCCAACTTACATGCGCTCCAGGGTTTCCAGGCCCAGCAGTTCCAGGCCTTGCTTGAGCGTGCGCCCGGTCAGTGCGGCGAGGCGCAGGCGGCTCTGCATTTGCTCCGGGGTTTGCGCATTGAGGATCGGACAGTTCTCGTAGAAGCTGGAGAACAGGCCGGCGACGTCATACAGGTAGGCACACAGGGTGTGCGGCGTGCCCTTGTCGGCGACGTTGTTCAGGACCTCGCCGAACTGCGCCAGCTTCGCCGCCAGCTCCTGTTCCTGAGAGGCCTCGAGCACAATCTGGCCGTCCACTTCGTTAAAACCCTTGCCGAGCTTGCGGAACACCCCCGCCACGCGGGTGTAGGCGTACAGCAGGTACGGCGCGGTATTGCCTTCGAAGTTGAGCATCAGGTCGAAGTTGAAGCTGTAGTCGCTGGTGCGATGCTTGGACAGGTCGGCGTATTTCACCGCGTCGATGCCCACCACCTTGGCGATCTTGCGCAACTCGTCCTCGGCCAGGTCCGGGTTCTTGCCCTTGACCAGGGTGTAGGCGCGGTCCTGGGCTTCGGTCAGCAGGTCGATCAGCTTCACTGTGCCGCCATCGCGGGTCTTGAACGGGCGGCCGTCGGCGCCGTTCATGGTGCCGAAACCCATGTGTTCCATTTCCATCGGACGGGTCACGAAGCCGGCCAGGCGCGCCACTTCGAACACTTGCTGGAAGTGCAGGGCCTGGCGTTGGTCGACGAAATAAAGCACTCGATCGGCCTTGAGCACGCTGTTGCGGTAGCGCACGGCGGCCAGGTCGGTGGTGGCGTAGAGGTAGCCACCATCGGCCTTGACGATGATCACCGGCAACGGCTCGCCGTCGGCGGTCTTGAACTGGTCGAGGAACACGCACTGGGCGCCGTTGCTTTCCACCAGCATGCCCTTGGCCCTGAGGTCGTTGACCACGTTGACCAGGTCGTCGTTGTAGGCGCTTTCGCCCATCACGTCGGCCATGGTCAATTTGACGTTCAGCAGCTCGTAGATTTTCTGGCAGTGGGACAGGGAAATGTCCTTGAACTTGCTCCACAGTGCCAGGCACTCGGCATCGCCGGCCTGCAGCTTGACCACCAGGCCACGGGCACGGTCGGCGAACTCGGGCGACTCGTCGAAGCGTTGCTTGGCGGCGCGGTAGAAGTTCTCCAGGTCCGACAGTTCGTCGCTGGTGATCGGATTTTCCTGCAGGTAGGCCATCAGCATGCCGAACTGGGTGCCCCAGTCGCCAACATGGTTCTGGCGGATCACGGTGTCGCCAAGAAACTCCAGGACCCGGGCCACGCCGTCGCCGATGATGGTCGAGCGCAGGTGGCCGACGTGCATTTCCTTGGCGAGGTTGGGGGCCGAGAGGTCGACCACGGTGCGCTGCAACGGGCCGGCCTTGCGCACGCCAATGCGTTCGTCGGCCAGGGCCGCATCCAGGCGCGAAGCCAGGGCCTGGGTGTTCTGGAAGAAATTGATGAACCCGGGGCCGGCGATGTCAGCCTTGCTGACGTTCTCGTCGGCCGGCAGCGCGGCGATGATTTTTTCCGCCAGGTCGCGAGGTTTCATGCCGGCCGGCTTGGCGAGCATCATCGCGATGTTGCTGGCAAAGTCGCCGTGGGTCTTGTCGCGGGTGTTCTCGACCTGAATCGCCGGCGACAGGCCTTCTGGCAGCACACCTTCAGTGACGAGTTGGGCGATGGCTTGCTGGATGAGCTGGCGAATGGTGTCTTTCATGGTCTTCTCTTTCAACCGCAGGCGCGGCGGCGCTTCGATGCGCTGGTGGAAAAACTGGGCATTATCCGTGGCCCGGACGAGCTTGCCAACTGTAGCGGGTCGGTTGGGGATGTGTGGTGACTATTCTTGCTGGCCTGGATGCACTCGGTCCACCTGTGGGAGCGGGCTTGCTCGCGAAAGCGGCGGCACAGCCAACATCACCACAACTGACCCACCGCCTTCGCGAGCAAGCCCGCTCCCACAGGGGGCAAAGCTTGCGATCTGCTCAATCAATACAAATCCACCGGATCCACATCCAACGACCAGCGCACCGCGCGCCCACTCGGCATCTGTTCCAGCGCCAGCAGCCAGGCACTCAGCAGGCGATGCAGCGGTGCCCGGGCATTGGCCTGTAATAAAAGCTGTGCCCGATAACGCCCGGCCCGGCGTTCCATCGGAGCCGGGACCGGACCCAATAGTTCGATCCCGGTAAGGTTCTGCTGCGTCAGCAGGCGTTCTGCCTCGCTACAGGCCTCATCGAGGAAGCCTTCGGCCTGCCCCGGCTTGTGGGCTTCGGCCCGCAGCAGCGCCAGGTGGGCAAACGGCGGCAGGCCGGCGCTGCGGCGTTCGCTCAAGGCCTGTTCGGCGAAGGCGAAGTACCCCTGCTCGGTCAGTTGGATCAACAGCGGGTGATCGGCCAGGTGCGTCTGGATAATCACTTTGCCCGGCTCTTCGGCCCGTCCGGCCCGGCCGGCGACCTGGACGATCAACTGCGCCATGCGCTCGCTGGCGCGGAAGTCGCCGGAGAACAGCCCGCCATCGGCATCGAGGATCGACACCAGCGTGACCCGCGGAAAGTGATGCCCCTTGGCGAGCATCTGCGTGCCGACCAATATGCACGGCTGGCCCTTCTGGATCGTCGCGAACAACTGGTTCATCGCGTCCTTGCGCGAGGTGCTGTCGCGATCCACCCGCAAGACCGGATAGTCCGGAAACAGGATGCCCAGCCGTTCCTCGGCGCGTTCGGTGCCGGCGCCGACCGGGCGCAGGTCCACTTTGCCGCACTGGGGGCAATGCCTTGGCACGCGTTCGACGTGGCCGCAATGGTGGCAACGCAGCTCGCCATGGCGTTGATGCACGGTCATCCGCGCGTCGCAGCGTTCGCAGCCAGACATCCAGCCGCAGTCGTGGCACAGCAGGGTTGGGGCAAAACCGCGGCGATTGAGGAACACCAGGACCTGTTGCCCGGCGGCCAGGGTCTGGCCGATGGCTTGCTGCATCGGCCCGGAAATACCGCTGTCCAGTGGACGACTTTTCACGTCCAGGCGCAGGAACCGCGGTTGCTTGGCGCCGCCGGCCCGCTCGTTGAGGCGCAGCAGGCCGTAGCGGCCGGTGTAGGCGTTGTGCAGGCTTTCCAGCGAGGGCGTGGCCGAGCCGAGGACAATGGGGATGTTTTCCTGGCGGGCGCGCACCAGTGCCAGGTCGCGGGCGTGATAGCGCAGGCCCTCCTGCTGTTTATAAGAGCCGTCGTGTTCTTCGTCGATGATGATCAGGCCGGGGTTTTTCATCGGCGTGAACAGGGCCGAGCGGGTGCCGATGATGATATCGGCCTCGCCGTCCCGGGCGGCGAGCCAGGCCTCCAGGCGCTCGCGGTCGTTGACTGCTGAGTGCACCAGGGCGATCCGCGCGTTGAAGCGTTGCTCGAAACGCGCCAGGGTCTGGGGGCCGAGGTTGATTTCCGGAATCAGCACCAGGGCCTGCTTGCCGGCCTCCAGGGTCTGGCGGATCAGTTGCAGGTAGACCTCGGTCTTGCCGCTGCCGGTGACGCCCGCCAGCAGAAAGGCGTGATAACTGTCGAAACCTGCGCGAATCGCTTCGCAAGCGGCGCGCTGTTCGGCGTTGAGCGGCAGTTCCGGCTGGGCCAGCCAATGTTCGTGGCGGGCGCCGGGGGCGTGCCGGCGGATCTCCACCTGGACCAGGTCCTTGGCCAACAACAAATCGAGGCTGTCCTTGCTGAGCATCAGTTTGCTCAGCAGTTGGTGGGCCACGCCATGGGGATGTTGGGCGAGGGTCGCCAAGGCCTCGCGCTGGCGTGGCGCGCGGGCGATGCGCGGATCATCCAGCGAGGCCCCCGGAGCCACCGACCAGAACCGCTCCTGGCGCGCCTCGGCCAGTTCACCCTGGCGCAGCAGCACCGGCAGCGCCCAGCTCAGGGTGTCGCCGAGGCTGTGCTGGTAATACTGGGACGTCCACAGGCACAACTTGAACAGCGAGGCGGGCAGCGGCGGCGTGGCGTCGAGCAGGGCCAGGGCTGGCTTGAGCTTGTCGACCGGGACCTCGCTGTGATCGGTGACCTCCACCAGGATGCCGATCATTTCCCGCCGGCCGAACGGCACTCGCAGGCGCATGCCCGGCTGCAACTGGGCGCGCAGGACCCCGGCGGGGGCGCGGTAGTCGAACAGGCGGCGCAGGGGCGAGGGCAGGGCGAGGCGCAGGATGGCGTTGGGCACGCGGGGAATCTCGATAAGCGGACAAGTTCGCAAGGCTGAGCGCGATTCAATGTGGGAGCGAGCTTGCTCGCGAAAGCGGCGGCACAGCCAACATCACCGCAACTGACCCATCGCTATCGCGAGCAAGCTCGCTCCCACAGGGATTGTGCTTGAGGGCGCGAGCCTAGCAGACGGTTGGTATAAGCGACAGCTTGCGCGAATGACGATGTCTGGTAGAATCCGCGGCCTAATTACGTGCGGTATTCAACAATAGTGTTGGGTGGCGGCACGCTAGCCTGAGGAAAACAGCATGAAAACCGATATCCATCCGGAATACCCAGCAATTGCCGTAACCTGCAGCTGCGGCAACAAGTTCGAAACGCGTTCGACCTACGGCAAAGCCCTGGCGATCGACGTTTGCAACGAATGCCACCCGTTCTACACCGGTAAGCAAAAGACTCTGGATACCGGCGGCCGCGTTCAGAAGTTCGCCGATCGTTTCGGTGCTTTCGGCAAAGTTACTCCAAAAGCCTGAGGCTGATCATTTTGGATGGTCGTTTCGACTGCTCCAGATTGATAAAGAAGGCGTCCCTTGCGGGCGCCTTTTTTGTGTCTGCGATTTGGCTCGGTGGCGCCCAGGGGGCCTGTCCTTCGCCGGGCAGCCTGCCCCAGGTGGCGGTGCAGCGTGTGGTGGACGGCGACACCTTGTACCTGGAGGATGGTCGCCGCATTCGGATGATCGGTCTCAACAGCCCCGAGCTGGGCAAGCGCGGCCGCGCCGACGAACCCTTCGCCGTGGCGGCGCGCCAGCGACTCGAAGCCCTGGTGGCCGCCAGCGATGGCCGGGTGGGCGTATTGCCTGGCAAGGACGACCGCGATGATTACGGTCGCACGCTGGCCCATGTCTACAACGCCCAAGGCGAGAACCTCGAAGAGCGCCTGATTGCCGAAGGGTTGGGTTTTCTGGTGGCGGTCGCGCCGAACGTCGACCTGGTCGGTTGCCAGCAAATGGCCGAACGGCATGCGCGGCAAGCCGGATCTGGTCTCTGGAGCAAATCGCCCGTCGTGCGAGCGGAGCAGATCAATGCGCCCGGTTTCGTGCTGACGAGCGGGCGGGTAGAAAGCGTGCAGCGCAATCGCGGTGGTGTCTGGATTAAATTGCAGGGGCCGGTTGTCCTGCACATCGCGCCGGGTTTGCAGAGGCGCTTCGACGCCTCGGCCCTGGAGCGGCTCAAGGGGCGGAAAATCGAGGCCCGTGGCTGGGTCGTCGACCGCGCCCGGCGTGGCGGGACCAGGGCTGGTCAGGCACGATGGATGCTGCCGCTGACCGATCCGGCCATGTTGGAAGCGGTCCTGTAGGAAAAATAATTGTAGACACTATTCTGTCGGATTGTATGCATGTGGCCCTTGTGTTTCGCGGCTCTTGGTCCAAAGTCGTAGAGTAGGGCGCTTGACAGCAGTGACTGGTCAGTCTTGTAGGGACTTTGCGAGGCGCGTATCCTCGGCGGTCCGTCTGTCCAACACAGTAAAAAGCGGAATGCCCACATGTCTGATCTGAAAACTGCCGCTCTCGAATATCACGCGCATCCTCGTCCAGGAAAGCTGAGTGTCGAGCTCACCAAGGCCACCGCTACTGCTCGCGACTTGTCGCTGGCCTACAGCCCCGGCGTAGCCGAACCAGTCCGCGAAATCGCTCGCGACCCTGAACTGGCCTACAAATACACCGGTAAAGGCAACCTGGTTGCAGTCATTTCCGATGGCACCGCGATTCTCGGCCTGGGTAACCTCGGCCCATTGGCTTCCAAGCCAGTCATGGAAGGCAAGGGCGTACTGTTCAAGCGCTTCGCCGGTATCGACGTATTCGACATCGAAGTCGATTCCGAGAGCCCGCAAGCCTTCATCGACACCGTCAAGCGCATCTCCATCACCTTCGGTGGCATCAACCTGGAAGACATCAAGGCACCTGAGTGCTTCGAGATCGAGCGCGCCCTGATTGAACAGTGCGACATCCCGGTGTTCCACGATGACCAGCACGGCACCGCCATCGTCACCGCGGCCGGCATGATCAACGCCCTGGAAATCGCCGGCAAGACCCTTCCGGAAGCCAAGATCGTCTGCCTGGGTGCCGGCGCTGCGGCCATCTCCTGCATGAAGTTGCTGGTGAGCATGGGCGCCAAGATCGAAAACATCTTCATGGTCGACCGTACCGGCGTGATCCACTCCGGCCGTGACGACCTGAACCAATACAAGGCCGTCTTCGCCCACGCGACCGACAAGCGCTCCCTGGCGGACGCGCTGGACGGTGCAGACGTGTTCGTCGGCCTGTCGGGTCCGAACCTGCTGAGCCCGGAAAACCTGCTGCGCATGGCGCCGAACCCGATCGTGTTCGCCTGCTCGAACCCGGACCCGGAAATCTCCCCGGAACTGGCGCACGCGACTCGCAGCGACGTGATCATGGCCACCGGCCGTTCGGACTACCCGAACCAGGTCAACAACGTACTGGGCTTCCCGTTCATCTTCCGTGGTGCCCTGGACGTTCGCGCCAAGCGCATCAACGAAGAGATGAAAGTCGCGGCCGCCAACGCCCTGCGCGAACTGGCCAAGCTGCCGGTGCCTCAGGAAGTGTGCGACGCCTACGGCGGCATCAAGCTGGAATTCGGTCGTGAGTACATCATCCCGAAACCAATGGACGCCCGCCTGATCACCCTGATCTCCGATGCCGTGGCCAAGGCCGCCATCGAGACGGGCGTGGCCACCCTGCCGTACCCGAAAAACTACCCGCTCAAGAGCGTGGATGATGTGTTCAACGGCTAAGCCGTTGTAGCGCTTCAACGAAAAGCCCCGGCTCTTGCGAGCCGGGGCTTTTTTTGTCTGGATTTTATGGATGGAAACCCGTTGCTGGGCAAGCCGACAACCTGTGGCGAGGGGATTTATCCCCGCTCGGCTGCGTAGCAGTCGTCATTTGGCTGACGCGGTTTCATGTATTGTTCCGCGCAGTCTGGATTTGGGGCTGCTGCGCAGCCCAGCGGGGATAAATCCCCTCGCCACAGGGGCCTTGCGCGGCATAAAAAGCCCCGCACTTCTTTCGAAGGCGGGGCTTTTGGATGAGACCGGTCAGAACAAATCGATCGGCGCCGCTTCGTCCGCTGGCAGCGGGCTGCCCGGTGCGACGCCATTGCCCAGCTCGTTGACCGACGGTGGCGTGTCTTCGCTCTTGAACAGCTCGAAGTACGCACCCGGGGTGCCCGGCGTGGCCGCGCGGCCGCTGACCGGGTCGACCCGCAGGCTGAGGATGCCTTCCGGTTCCGGCTGGGTGTGCGGCGGCTTGTCCTTGAGGGCGGCGCCCATGTAGGTCATCCAGATCGGCAGCGCCACGGTGCCGCCGAACTCACGGCGCCCCAGGCTTTCGGGCTGGTCGAAACCGGTCCAGACCGTGGTCACGTAATCGGCGTTGTAGCCGGAGAACCAGGCGTCCTTGGATTCGTTGGTGGTACCGGTCTTGCCCGCCAGGTCGGTGCGGCCCAGGGCCAGGGCGCGACGGCCGGTGCCAAGCTTGATCACGTCCTGCAACATGCTGTTGAGAATGAAGGTGGTGCGGCCATCGACAATGCGCTCCGCGACGGCGGGTGCTTGCGGCAGGCCTGGGGCCGTGGTGGCTTCGCCTGGCGTCGCATTGACCGTGAACGTGTCGGTGGTCGGTGCGGCGACGCCATCGCTGGCCTGCTCGCCCGTGGGGACCCGTGGCGGGTTGGCCACGAACAATGTCTCGCCGTTGCGACTTTCGATCTTGTCGATGATGTACGGGGTGATCTTGTAGCCGCCGTTGGCGAACGTGCTCCAGCCCGTGGCGATTTCCATCGGTGTCAGGGTCGCGGTGCCCAGGGCCAGGGACAGGTTACGCGGCAGGTCCTGCTTGTTGAAACCGAACTTGCTGATGTAGTCGATGGTGCGATCCACGCCCAGCGCCTGCAACAGGCGGATCGATACCAGGTTGCGGGATTTGTACAGCGCCTCGCGCAGGCGGATCGGGCCGAGGAACGTATTGGTGTCGTTCTTCGGCCGCCAGACCTTGTCCAGGTACTCGTCGACGAACACGATCGGCGCGTCGTTCACCAGGCTGGCGGCTGTGTAGCCGTTATCCAGGGCGGCGCTGTAGACGAACGGCTTGAAGCTCGAGCCCGGCTGGCGCTTGGCCTGCAGTGCACGGTTGTAATTGCTTTGCTCGAAGGCGAAGCCACCCACCAGCGAGCGAATGGCCCCATCCTGCGGATCAAGGGACACCAGGGCGCCCTGGGCCGCCGGGATCTGGCTGAACTTGAGCGTGTTGTCCGCCTGGCGCTGGACGCGGATCAGGTCACCGACCTGGGCAACGTCCGACGGCTGCCGTGGGTTGGCGCCCATGCTGTTGGTATTGAGGAACGGACGGGCCCATTTCATGGTGTCCCAGGCCACGTGTTCTTCCAGCTCGCCGTTGCGGGTCAGCACCTTGATGCCGTCCTTGTCCACCGAGGTGACGATCGCCGGCTCCAGGCTGCTGATGGTGCGTTGCTTGGTCAACTCCAGGGCCCAGGCTTCCTTGGTCTTGCCCGGCAGGCGCGATTCAGGACCGCGGTAGCCGTGGCGCTGGTCATAGGTCATCAGGCCCTCGTGCAGCGCGGTGTTGGCCATTTCCTGCAGGTTGCTCGGCACCGTGGTGGTGACGCGGAAACCTTCGGTGTAGGCGTCGCTGCCATAGCGCCCAACCATCTCGGCACGGGCCATCTCGGCGATGTACGGGGCGTTCACTTCCGGGGTCGGTACGTGATAACTGGCGTTCAGCGGCTCATTGATCGCGGCGGTGTAGTCGGCCTCGCTGATCTTGCCGAGCTTGTACATGCGCCCCAGGATCCAGTCGCGACGCTCCTTGCTGCGCGCCGGGTTGGCGAGTGGGTTGAAGCGCGACGGCGCCTTGGGCAGGCCGGCGATCATCGCCATCTGCGCCAGGCTCACGTCGCGGATCGACTTGCCGTAATACACCTGTGCCGCCGCCTCGATGCCGTAGGCGCGGTTGCCCAGGTAAATCTTGTTCACGTAGAGCTCGAGGATTTCATCCTTGGTCAACTGCCGCTCGATCTGCAGGGCCAGGAGGATCTCGGTGGTCTTGCGCGAGAAGCTGCGCTCGCTGGTCAGGAAGAAGTTCTTGGCCACCTGCATGGTGATGGTGCTGCCGCCGGACTGGATGTGTCCGCTCTTGACCAACTGGCTGGCGGCGCGCATCAGGCTGCCGGGATCGACGCCGTAGTGGTTGGCGAAGTTATCGTCTTCAGCACTTAGTAACGCATTGATGAAATTGGGGGGAATGTCGGCGAAACGGATCGGTGTGCGGCGCATTTCGCCAAATTCGGCGATCAGCTTGTTATCGCTGCTGTACACCCGCAAAGGAATCTGCAACTGAATACTTCTCAGTGCCTCCACGGACGGCAATCCCGGACTAAGGTAAAGAAAGGCACCGCTCAGGCCCAGGAGCAGTCCGCAGAAAACGGCGACGATGGACCATCCGAAAAATTTCAGCAGACGAATCAAGGCTTTTGGATATCCAGGCAAAGAATGAAAAAGGCGCCAGGTGCAGGGAAGAACCCGAGCGTGCAACAAAGCGAAAAAAACGCTGGGCATTATAAGCATTTTTTTTCGTCGGGAATGCCATCCGGACGTCCGTCGGACGGCCGTGATTGAACGCAATGCATATTAGAGAGTCCGTAACTCACGGATAGTCATAGGGAATTGGTAGTGCTACGACTCTTCAATAAAAAAGCCCATGCGCTTCTGGGGATCGACATCAGTTCGACGTCGGTGAAGCTGCTCGAGTTGAGTCGCCAGGGCGAGCGGTACCGCGTCGAGTCCTATGCGGTCGAACCGTTGCCGGCCAACGCCGTGATCGAGAAGAACATCGCCGAGCTCGAAGGGGTGGGCCAGGCGTTGTCGCGACTGTTGGCCAAGGCCAGGACGCCCTTGCGCAGCGTGGCGGTGGCCGTGGCGGGTTCGGCGGTGATCACCAAGATCATCGAGATGGACGCGGGCCTGTCCGACGACGACATGGAGAACCAGCTCAAGATCGAGGCCGATCAGTACATTCCCTATCCGCTGGATGAGGTGGCCATTGATTTCGAGGTGGTGGGCGTTTCGCCGCGCAGCGCCGAGCGCGTCGAAGTGCTGCTGGCGGCCTGTCGCAAGGAAAACGTCGAGGTTCGCGAGGCTGCGTTGGCGCTCGCCGGGCTGACGGCCCGGGTGGTCGATGTGGAGGCTTATGCGCTGGAGCGAGCGTTTGGCCTGCTCGCCACGCAATTGGCGGCGTCCCAGGAACGGCTGACGGTGGCGGTCATCGACATCGGCGCCACCATGACCACCCTCAGCGTGTTGCATAACGGGCGCATCATCTATACCCGCGAACAATTGTTCGGCGGCCGCCAGTTGACCGAAGAGATCCAGCGCCGCTACGGCCTGACATCCGAGCAGGCCGGCCTGGCAAAGAAGCAGGGTGGGTTGCCGGACGATTATCTCGGCGAAGTGTTGCAACCTTTTCGCGAGGCCCTGGTGCAGCAGGTCTCGCGCTCCCTGCAATTCTTCTTCGCCTCGGGCCAGTACAGCGCTGTGGACCACATTCTGCTGGCTGGGGGCACGGCTTCGGTCGCTGGCCTGGATCGGCTGATCGAGCAGCGCCTGGGCACGCCGACCCAGGTGGCCAACCCGTTTACCAACATGGCCCTGAGCAGCAAGGTCAATGCCGGTGCCCTGGCCAGTGACGCACCGGCCCTGATGATTGCCTGTGGGCTGGCCCTCAGGAGTTTCGACTGATGGCGCGGATCAACCTGCTTCCCTGGCGCGAAGAGCTGCGCGAAGAGCGGCGCAAGCGCTTTCTGCTGGCCTTGGTCGCGGCGCTGGTCGGGGCGGTCGGCGTGGTCCTGGTCGCCGTCCGCTACCTCGACGGCGCCATCGACCACCAGGTTGCCCGCAATAGCCACCTCTCCGGGCAGATCGCCGTGCTGGACGAGCGCATCAAGCAGATCAGCGAATTGAAAGCCCGTCGCCAGCAATTGCTGGAGCGCATGCGCATTATCCAAAACTTGCAAGGGAATCGACCGGTCAGCGGGCGTATCTTCGACCAGTTGGTGAGGACGTTGCCGGACGGGGTGTACTTCACCGAAGTGAAGATGGAGGACCGGACGCTCTTCATCAAGGGGGCCGCGGAATCGAACAACCGGGTCTCGGACCTGATGCGCAACCTGGACTCGTCGGACCTGTTCGATGCGCCCAGCCTGACGGAGGTCAAGGCCACCACCGCCGGTCAGCTCGACCAGGCCAACGTTTTCCAGCTGACGGTTCGCCAGACCCGGCCGGCCGATGAGGAGAGCGCCCAATGAGGCCGGGAGAATGGCTCGACGCGTTGCGCAAGATCGACGTCAGTGACCTGGACACCAACAACATCGGTTCCTGGCCAGCGCCAATCAAGTGGGTGGCGGGCGTCCTGCTGGTGGCCCTGGTGCTGGGACTGGGCTATAACGTTGCCTTGAGTGACTTGGAAAACCAGTTGCAGCAGGTGCGCGAGGAAGAAACCACCCTCAAGGAACAGTTCGCGGGCAAGGCCCACATGGCCGCGAACCTGGAACGCTACACCGAGCAGATGAAGCAGATGGAAACGTCTTTCGGTGTGCTGTTGCGGCAATTGCCCAGCGATACCGAAGTGCCGGGCCTGCTGGAAGACATTACCCGCACCGGCTTGGGTAGTGGACTGGAGTTCGAGGAAATCAAGCTGCTGCCGGAAGTCACCCAACCGTTCTACATCGAGCTGCCGATCCAGATCACCGTGACCGGCGGCTACCACGACCTGGCGACATTCGTCAGTGGAGTGGCCGGACTGCCCCGGATCGTCACGCTGCACGATTTCGAAATCGCCCCGATGGAGCCCGAGGCCGGCACGAAGCTGCGCATGAGCATCCAGGCCAGGACCTATCGCTACAACGAGCAGGAGGCGCAGCCATGAGGCCGCTGTTGTGTCGCCTCTGCCTGGTGGCGGGCCTGGTCACGCTGGCCGGTTGCAACAACGACAACGGCTTCAGCGACCTGGACGCTTACATGAACGAAGTGCGCCTGCGTCCGCCCGGCAAGATCGAGCCGACGCCGACGTTCAGGCCCTACGAGACGTTTACCTACAGCGCCGCGAACCTGCGCAGCCCGTTTTCCCGGCAGGTCCGCGTGGACCAGGCCGACCGGCAGCGCGGCTCGCACAACGTCCGGCCCGACCCCAACCGGGTCAAGCAGTACCTGGAAGGCTTCAACATCGAGCAGTTTGAAATGGTCGGTACGATCTCCAACGCCGCTGGCTCCTTCGCGCTCCTGCGGGGCGCGGGCGGGGTGCATCGGCTCAAGGTCGGTGACTATCTGGGGCGCAACGACGGGCGAATCCTCGCCATTGGCGCCACCCAGGTCGATGTGATCGAAATCGTTCCCGATGGCGAGGGCGCCTGGCTGGAACGACCTCGGACCATTCCTTTGAAAGAGCACTCAATAGTGGAACCCCAACAATGAACAGGTTTTTGTCAGCCTTCGGTATTTCGCTATGGATAGCGCTGTTGTCGCCGATGGTTCACGCGGCCAGTCTGAAGACGCTGGATGTCGCGGCGTTGCCGGGTGACCGTGTCGAGTTGAAGCTCACCTTCGACGGGCCGCCGCCGCCGCCCCGGGGCTACACCACCGAACAACCGGCCCGGATTGCCCTGGACCTGCCAGGCGTGACCAATCAACTGGCCAGCAAGCGCCGCGACCTGGGCGGGGGCAATGCGCGCAGCGCCACCGTGGTCGAGGCAGGCGATCGCACCCGGTTGATCATCGGCCTGACCCAGCTGGCGCCGTACGACACCCGGGTCGAAGGCAATAGCCTGTTCGTGGTGGTTGGCAAGGGCGCCGCTGCGAAGAACACTGCTGCGAAGAGCACCGCCCAGGCCCCGCGTCCAGCGGTGGCCAGCGCGGTGCCTGCGAGGGCCAGTGCGCCGGCGGGAAAGGCGATTCGTGGGGTGGATTTCCAGCGGGGGACCCAGGGCGAAGGCAACGTGGTGATCGATTTGTCCGATCCGTCCATCGCCCCGGACATCCAGGAGCGCGAAGGCAAGATCATCCTCAATTTCGCCAGGACCCAATTGCCCGAGCCACTGCGGGTGCGCCTGGACGTCAAGGACTTCGCTACCCCGGTGCAGTTCGTCAATGCCAGCGCCGGCAGTGACCGAGCGACCATCAGCATCGAGCCCAGTGGCACCTTCGACTACTCGACCTATCAGACCGACAACAAGCTCACCGTCAGCGTCCGGCCCATGACCGTCGACGACCTGCAAAAACGCAATGCCGACCGCGCGGCCTACAGCGGCGAGAAGCTCTCGCTCAACTTCCAGGACATCGAAGTCCGTTCGGTCCTGCAACTGATTGCCGATTTCACCAACCTGAACCTGGTGGCCAGTGACACGGTGCAGGGCGGCATCACCCTGCGCTTGCAGAATGTGCCTTGGGACCAGGCGCTGGACCTGGTGCTCAAGACCAAGGGCCTGGACAAGCGCAAGGTCGGTAACGTGCTGCTGGTGGCCCCGGCCGATGAAATCGCGGCGCGCGAACGCCAGGAACTGGAGTCGCAGAAGCAGATCGCCGACCTGGCGCCGCTGCGGCGCGAGCTGCTGCAGGTCAACTATGCGAAGGCGGCGGACATCGCCAAGCTGTTCCAGTCGGTGACCAGTGCCGAGGCGAAAGCCGACGAGCGCGGCACGATCACGGTGGATGAGCGAACCAACAACATCATTGCCTACCAGACCCAGGACCGGCTCGACGAATTGCGCCGGATCGTGGCGCAGCTGGATATTCCGGTACGCCAGGTGATGATCGAGGCGCGGATCGTCGAGGCCAACGTCGACTACGACAAAAGCCTGGGCGTGCGCTGGGGGGGATCGATACAGAACAAGGGCAACTGGAACTCCTCGGGGGTGACCACTGGCACCTCCACCACCATCGGCACGCCGGGCAGTACCGGCACCAACCAGCCGTTCGTCGACCTGGGCGCCTCGGGCAATACGTCGGGGATCGGCATTGCGTTCATCACCGACAACGTCTTGCTGGACCTCGAGCTGACGGCCATGGAAAAAACCGGCAACGGCGAAATCGTCTCCCAGCCCAAGGTGGTGACGTCCGACAAGGAGACGGCAAAGATCCTCAAGGGCACGGAAATCCCATACCAGGAAGCCAGCTCCAGCGGCGCCACCTCGGTGTCGTTCAAGGAGGCCTCGCTGTCGCTGGAGGTGACCCCGCAAATCACCCCGGACAACCGCATCATCATGGAGGTCAAGGTCACCAAGGATGAGCCGGACTACCTGAACAAGGTGCAGGAAGTGCCGCCGATCAAGAAAAACGAAGTCAACGCCAAGGTCCTGGTCAATGATGGCGAGACCATTGTGATTGGCGGAGTTTTCTCAAATACTCAGAGCAAGGTCGTAGATAAGGTGCCATTTCTTGGCGATGTGCCGTATCTTGGCCGCCTTTTCCGGCGTGATGTGGTTTCGGAGAAAAAATCCGAGCTGCTGGTGTTCCTCACTCCGCGTATCATGAATAACCAGGCGATTGCTGTGAGTCGTTGATTCTGTGCGAAATTTGATTCTTGTTGGGCCGATGGGCGCTGGAAAAAGCACCATCGGCCGTTTGCTGGCCAAAGAGCTGCGCCTGCCGTTCAAAGATTCCGACAAGGAAATTGAATTGCGCACGGGTGCCAATATCCCATGGATCTTCGATAAGGAAGGCGAGCCGGGCTTTCGTGACCGTGAGCAGGCGATGATCGCCGAGCTGTGCGCATTCGATGGCGTGGTGCTGGCCACTGGCGGCGGCGCGGTGATGCGCGAAGCCAATCGTCGGGCGCTGCATGCCGGCGGACGAGTGGTCTATCTGCACGCCTCTGTCGAGCAGCAGGTCGGTCGCACCGCCCGGGATCGCAACCGACCGCTGTTGCGCACCGCCGACCCTGCCAAGACCCTGCGGGACCTGCTGGAGCTGCGTGATCCGCTGTATCGGGAGATCGCCGACCTGGTGGTGGAAACCGACGAGCGGCCGCCGCGGATGGTGGTGCTGGACATTCTCGATCGCCTGCAGCAACTGCCGCCCCGTTAATGCGCCTGGCGAAATGCGCTATCCTCGACGTCCCGTCATGGCCCGCCTGTGGCGAGGGGATTTATCCCCATAGGGTACTTTCGTTAATTGCAGGCAGGACGCCTGATTCCATCTTCACTGTGGGGACACATGCAGACACTTAAGGTCGACCTGGGCGAGCGCAGCTACCCGATTCATATTGGCGAAGGCTTGCTGGACCAGCCCGAACTGCTGGCGCCGCATATCGCCGGGCGGCAAGTGGCGATCATTTCCAATGAAACCGTCGCGCCTCTGTATCTGGAACGTCTGACCCACAGCCTCTCGGCTTTCTCGGTCATTTCCGTGGTGTTGCCCGACGGCGAAGCCTTCAAGAACTGGGAAACCCTGCAACTCATTTTCGACGGCCTGCTGACCGCACGGCATGATCGCCGCACCACGGTGGTTGCCCTGGGTGGTGGCGTGATCGGCGACATGGCCGGTTTTGCCGCCGCTTGTTATCAGCGCGGCGTCGACTTCATCCAGATCCCCACCACGCTGTTGTCGCAGGTCGACTCGTCGGTGGGTGGCAAGACCGGGATCAACCATCCGCTGGGCAAGAACATGGTCGGTGCGTTCTATCAGCCCAACGTGGTGCTGATCGACACCGCCACCCTCAATACCCTGCCGGCCCGGGAACTGTCTGCGGGGCTGGCGGAAGTCATCAAGTACGGGCTGATCTGCGACGAACCGTTCCTGGGCTGGCTCGAAGAGCACGTCGACCGCCTGCGTGCGCTGGATCAAGCGGCCCTGACCTACGCCATCGAGCGCTCCTGCGCCGCCAAGGCCGCCGTGGTCGGTGCCGATGAACGTGAGTCGGGGGTGCGCGCCACGCTCAACCTGGGTCACACCTTCGGCCATGCCATCGAAACTCACATGGGCTATGGTGTCTGGCTGCACGGTGAAGCGGTTGCGGCCGGTACGGTCATGGCCTTGGAGATGTCCGCGCGCCTGGGCTGGATCAGCGAACAGGAACGCGATCGCGGTATTCGTCTGTTCCAGCGCGCCGGGCTGCCGGTGGTTCCGCCCGAGGAAATGAGCGAGGCGGATTTTCTTGAACACATGGCAATCGACAAAAAAGTGATCGACGGTCGTCTGCGCCTGGTGCTGCTGCGCCACATGGGCGAAGCGGTGGTGACCGACGATTATCCGAAAGAAGTTCTACAGGCCACGCTGGGAGCGGACTACCGCGCCCTGGCTCAGCTTAAAGGTTAATGAGATTCCGATGACTAGTTTGCATGCCGACGAGGCTTTCCTCGGCCATTTCCAATTGAGTCATGACCCTTTTGCCCCTCGGGTCCCGGGCTTCAAGTTCTTCCCCGCCCAGCGCAAGCCGGTGCTGGGGCAGCTGCATCACCTGGCGCGCTACAGCCAACTGCTGTTGGTGGTCACCGGCCCCCAGGGCAGCGGCAAGACCTTGTTGCGCCAGGCCCTGGTGGCCAGTACCAACAAACAGTCCGTGCAGAGCGTGGTGGTGTCGGCCCGTGGCGCCGGCGATGCCGCCGGTGTGTTGCGCCAGGTGGCCCAGGCGCTGAACGTCGCCCAGGCCGAAATCGGTGCAATCCTCGACCAGATCGTGCAACTGGCGCTGACCGGGCAGGAAGTCTATCTGCTGGTGGACGATGCCGAGCAACTCGACGAGTCGGCCCTCGAAGCCCTGCTGGCCTTGGCGGCCGGTGCGCCGGAGGGCCGGCCTCACGTGTTCCTGTTCGGCGAGTCGTCGCTGATCGCCGACCTGGACCAATTGAACCTCGAGGAAGAGCGCTTCCACGTCATCGAGCTGGCGCCCTACACCGAGGAAGAAACGCGTGAATACCTGGCCCAGCGTCTTGAGGGTGCGGGCCGGGGTATCGAACTTTTTACCGCCGATCAGATCTCTGAGATTCACGAAAGCTCCGACGGCTGGCCTGGCAACATCAACCAGGTCGCCCGCGATGCTCTGATCGAAGTCATGATTGCCAGCCGCTCAGCGGTGAAGCGTCCAAGTATGGGGTTCAACATGCCGAAGAAACACGTATTGGCAATTTCCGCCGTCGTCGTGGTCGCCGTTGCCGCCGCCTGGCTGATGCCGGGTCGCACCAAGGCACCTGCCACGGGGGCCCCTGCCAGCGAACAGGCGCAACTGCCCCTCGGCCAAGGTACGCCGCAACCCAACGGTGGCGCGCCGGCCGTGGAATTCGCCGGTAACACCCAACCGATGCCGCTGCCGCTGGTCGGCCAGTCGCAGCCGGTCATGCGCGGCCCGCTGGCCGAAGCGGCCGGCGGTATCACCGAAGGCGACGACGGCGCAGCGCCACCGATCGACGACAGCAGCGACACGCCGCCGACCGTGACCACCACCGCACCGCCTGCGGGCGTGCCGGCCGGCCCGGCGCCAACGCCTGCTCCGACCGCCAAGCCGACCCCGGCACCGACCCAGGTGGCCACCGCCAAGCCTGCACCGGTCCCAGCGTCTGCGCCCAAGCCAGCGGCGCCAGCAACACCGGCGGCCAAGCCTGCTGCTACCCCAGCCAAGGCTGCGGGCGGTAGCTGGTACGCCGGCCAGGCGCCGGGCAACTACGTGGTGCAGATCCTCGGCACCAGTTCCGAAGCCGCGGCGCAGAACTTCGTCAAGGAGCAGGGCGGCGAGTATCGTTATTTCAAGAAAGTGCTCAACGGCAAGCCGCTGTATGTCATCACCTACGGCAGTTTTGCCAACCGTGATGCGGCCGTTTCCGCTATCAAGGCCTTGCCAGCGAAGGTTCAGGCTGGTAAACCTTGGCCTCGCACTGTCGCCAGCGTCCAACAGGAACTGGCAGCAACTCGCTGAAGATTCGGCGGCCTTACCCAGGCCGCCTCTCCCGGCAACCTCAAAATTTCCGCAAGGGCGGGCGACCTTTAAGGCCGCGCGCCTTGTGGTGTCTGCGTCACAGTAGCGTTTGAGTCGTAGCGGTCAAACCCAAAAAAGTTTTGACTAGCACAGCATATAGCTTTAAACCTTTCACAAATGCGACATGGATTTGCGACAGTTCGTCGTCAAATTTGTGAGCCCCTGTGTCGGTGTGTACAATGACCTCCCTTTTGCCCCCGCAAAGCTGGCGTACGTTCGGCGCGGCATGCAACTGGTTGAATTGAAAAGAAATTTGCCTCGGTTAGAGGCAGCCTGGTGAGAAAGTGTCTATGAAAGCAGGTCTGTACCAACCAGATGAATTCAAGGATAACTGCGGTTTCGGCCTGATAGCTCATATGCAGGGCGAGCCCAGCCATACCCTTTTGCAAACGGCCATTGAGGCCCTGACCTGCATGACCCACCGTGGTGGGATCAACGCCGACGGCAAGACCGGCGACGGTTGTGGCTTGCTGATTCAAAAGCCTGACGAGTTCCTGCGTGCCGTAGCCCAGGAAACGTTCGGCGTGACCCTGCCCAAGCAGTACGCCGTGGGCATGGTGTTCTTCAACCAGGACCCGGTGAAGGCTGAGGCGGCTCGCGAAAACATGAATCGCGAGATCCTGGCCGCCGGCCTGCAACTGGTTGGCTGGCGCAAAGTGCCGATCGATACCAGCGTTCTCGGTCGCCTGGCGCTCGAGCGCCTGCCGCAGATCGAACAGGTGTTCATCGCCGGCGAAGGCCTGAGCGACCAGGACATGTCGATCAAGCTGTTCAGCTCCCGTCGTCGTTCGTCCGTGGCCAACGCCGCCGACACCGATCACTATATCTGCAGCTTTTCCCACAAGACCATTATCTACAAAGGCCTGATGATGCCGGCGGATCTCACCGCCTTCTATCCGGACCTGAGCGACGAGCGCCTGAAAACCGCGATCTGCGTGTTCCACCAGCGCTTCTCCACCAACACCCTGCCGAAGTGGCCGCTGGCCCAGCCATTCCGCTTCCTCGCCCACAACGGCGAGATCAACACCATCACCGGCAACCGCAACTGGGCCGTGGCCCGTCGCACCAAGTTCGCCAACGACCTGATGCCGGATCTCGAAGAGCTCGGCCCGCTGGTCAACCGCGTGGGTTCGGACTCCTCGAGCATGGACAACATGCTGGAACTGATGGTGACCGGTGGCATCGACCTGTTCCGCGGCGTGCGCATGCTGGTGCCGCCGGCGTGGCAGAACGTCGAGACCATGGACCCGGACCTGCGTGCCTTCTACGAATACAACTCCATGCACATGGAGCCGTGGGACGGCCCGGCCGGTATCGTCATGACCGACGGTCGCTACGCCGTGTGCCTGCTGGACCGTAACGGTCTGCGTCCGGCGCGCTGGGTCACCACAACCAACGGGTTCATCACCCTGGCGTCGGAAATCGGCGTCTGGAACTACCAGCCCGAAGACGTCATCGCCAAGGGCCGCGTAGGTCCGGGCCAGATCTTTGCCGTGGACACCGAGACCGGCCAGATCCTCGACACCGATGCCATCGACAACCGTCTCAAGTCCCGTCATCCGTACAAGCAATGGCTGCGCAAGAATGCCCTGCGCATCCAGGCGACCATGGAAGACAACGACCACGGCTCGGCTTTCTATGACGTCGACCAGCTCAAGCAGTACATGAAGATGTACCAGGTGACGTTCGAGGAACGTGACCAGGTGCTGCGTCCGCTGGGTGAGCAGGGCTACGAAGCGGTCGGCTCCATGGGCGATGACACGCCGATGGCCGTGCTGTCGCAGCGCGTGCGCACGCCGTACGACTATTTCCGCCAGCAGTTCGCCCAGGTGACCAACCCACCGATCGACCCGCTGCGCGAAGCGATCGTGATGTCCCTGGAAATCTGCCTCGGTGCCGAGCGCAATATTTTCCAGGAGTCGCCGGAACACGCCTCGCGGGTGATCCTCAGCTCGCCGGTCATTTCCCCGGCCAAGTGGCGTTCGTTGACCAACCTCGACCGCCCAGGCTTCGCGCGCCAGGTCATCGACCTGAACTACGACGAAAGCGTCGGCCTGGAAGCGGCGATCCGCAACGTGGCCGATCAGGCTGAAGAAGCCGCGCGCGCCGGGCGTACCCAGATCGTCCTCAGCGACCGCCACATCGCCCCGGGCAAGCTGCCGATCCACGCCTCGCTGGCCACCGGTGCGGTGCACCATCGCCTGACCGAAAAAGGCCTGCGCTGCGACTCCAACATCCTGGTGGAAACCGCCACTGCCCGCGATCCGCATCACTTCGCGGTGCTGATCGGTTTTGGTGCCTCGGCGGTGTATCCGTTCCTGGCCTATGAAGTGCTGGGCGACCTGATTCGCACCGGTGAAGTACTGGGCGACCTCTACGAGGTGTTCAAGAACTACCGCAAGGGCATCACCAAGGGCCTGCTCAAGATCCTGTCGAAGATGGGCATCTCGACCATCGCCTCGTACCGTGGCGCGCAACTGTTCGAGGCCATCGGCCTGTCCGAGGAAGTCTGCGAGTTGAGCTTCCGTGGCGTGCCGAGCCGCATCAAGGGTGCGCGTTTCGTTGACATCGAAGCCGAACAGAAAGCCCTGGCCGCCGAAGCCTGGAGCCCGCGCAAGCCGATCCAGCAGGGCGGCCTGCTGAAGTTCGTCCACGGTGGCGAATACCACGCCTACAACCCCGATGTGGTCAACACCCTGCAAGCGGCCGTACAGCAGGGCGACTACAGCAAGTTCAAGGAATACACCTCGCTGGTGGACAACCGTCCGGTGTCGATGATCCGCGACCTGCTCAAGGTCAAGACCCTCGACACGCCGCTGGACATCAACGAAGTGGAACCGCTGGAATCGGTGCTCAAGCGCTTCGATTCGGCCGGTATTTCCCTGGGCGCCTTATCCCCGGAAGCCCACGAAGCCCTGGCCGAAGCCATGAACCGCCTCGGTGCGCGTTCCAACTCCGGCGAAGGCGGCGAAGACCCGGCGCGCTACGGCACCATCAAGAGCTCGAAAATCAAGCAGGTGGCCACCGGCCGCTTCGGTGTGACGCCGGAGTACCTGGTCAACGCTGAAGTGTTGCAGATCAAGGTCGCCCAAGGCGCCAAGCCCGGCGAAGGCGGCCAGTTGCCCGGCGGTAAGGTCAACGGCCTGATCGCCAAGCTGCGTTATGCGGTCCCCGGCGTGACCCTGATCTCGCCGCCGCCGCACCACGACATCTACTCGATCGAGGACTTGTCGCAACTGATCTTCGACCTCAAGCAGGTGAACCCCAAGGCACTGGTCTCGGTGAAGCTGGTGGCGGAAGCCGGTGTCGGCACCATTGCGGCCGGCGTGGCCAAGGCCTATGCCGATCTCATCACCATCTCCGGCTACGACGGCGGCACCGGCGCATCGCCGCTGACCTCGATCAAGTACGCCGGCGCGCCGTGGGAACTGGGCCTGGCCGAAACCCACCAGACCCTGCGCGGCAACGACTTGCGCGGCAAGGTCCGGGTGCAGACCGACGGTGGCCTGAAAACCGGCCTGGACGTGATCAAAGCCGCCATCCTCGGCGCCGAGAGCTTCGGCTTCGGCACGGCGCCGATGATCGCCCTGGGCTGCAAGTACCTGCGCATCTGCCACCTGAACAACTGCGCCACCGGCGTGGCGACCCAGAACGACAAGCTGCGCAAGGACCACTACATCGGAACCGTCGACATGGTGGTGAATTTCTTCACCTACGTGGCCGAAGAGACCCGTGAGTGGCTGGCGAAGCTGGGTGTGCGTTCGCTCGAGGAGCTGATCGGCCGTACCGACCTGCTGGAAGTGCTCGAAGGCCAGACCGCCAAGCAGCATCATCTGGACCTGACCCCGTTGCTGGGCAGCGA
Source organism: Pseudomonas sp. NFACC24-1 (assembly GCF_900115235.1). Lineage (NCBI taxonomy): Bacteria > Pseudomonadati > Pseudomonadota > Gammaproteobacteria > Pseudomonadales > Pseudomonadaceae > Pseudomonas > Pseudomonas sp. NFACC24-1. Next base: position 4,206 of record NZ_FOVS01000044.1, on the reverse strand, counting down.
TCACATTCCGGCGGACAAGCCACAGTTCTGCCAGGTCGACCGCAACCCGCCATTCGACAAGGGTGAGCTGGCCGAGAGGATGGTCGATATGGCCGCCGCGGCGATCAACGACCTGAGCGGTGCCGAGTTCGACCTGGATATCTGCAACTGCGACCGTTCCATCGGCGCGCGGATCTCCGGCGAAATCGCTCGCAAGCACGGCAACCAGGGCATGGCCAAGGCGCCGATCACCTTCCGCTTCAAGGGCACCGCAGGCCAGAGCTTCGGCGTCTGGAACGCCGGTGGCCTGAACATGTACCTGGAAGGCGATGCCAACGACTACGTGGGCAAGGGCATGACCGGCGGCAAGCTGGTCATCGTTCCGCCCAAGGGCAGCGTCTACAAGACCCAAGACAGTGCCATCATCGGCAACACCTGCCTGTATGGCGCCACGGGCGGCAAGCTGTTCGCCGCCGGCACCGCGGGCGAGCGTTTTGCCGTGCGTAACTCCGGGGCCCACACTGTGGTGGAAGGCACCGGCGATCACTGCTGCGAGTACATGACCGGTGGTTTTGTCTGCGTGCTGGGCAAGACCGGTTATAACTTCGGCTCTGGCATGACCGGCGGTTTCGCCTACGTGCTCGACCAGGACAACACTTTCGTTGACCGGGTCAACCACGAACTGGTGGAAATCCAGCGGATCAGCGGCGAGGCGATGGAAGCCTACCGCAGCCATTTGCAGCGCGTACTGGATGAGTACGTCGAGGAAACCGACAGCGAGTGGGGTCGTGAACTCGCCGAGAACCTCGATGACTACGTGCGTCGTTTCTGGCTGGTCAAGCCCAAGGCTGCCAACCTGAAATCGTTGCTTTCCAGCACTCGTGCCAACCCGCAGTGATATGCGCCTGAAGAGTTTGATGAGGTTTTAACAATGGCTGAACGTCTGAATAACGACTTCCAGTTCATCGATGTCGGGCGCAAGGATCCGAAGAAGAAACTGTTGCGTCAACGCAAGAAAGAGTTCGTGGAAATCTACGAGCCTTTCAAACCCCAGCAGTCGGCCGACCAGGCCCACCGCTGCCTGGGTTGCGGTAACCCGTACTGCGAATGGAAGTGCCCGGTGCACAACTTCATTCCCAACTGGCTGAAACTGGTGGCCGAGGGCAACATCCTCCAGGCCGCCGAGCTGTCCCACCAGACCAACACCCTGCCGGAAGTCTGCGGCCGGGTGTGCCCGCAGGATCGCCTGTGTGAAGGTGCCTGCACCCTCAACGACGGTTTTGGCGCGGTGACCATCGGTTCGGTGGAGAAGTACATCACCGACACCGCGTTCGCCATGGGCTGGCGCCCGGACATGTCCAAGGTCAAGCCGACCGGCAAGCGCGTGGCGATCATCGGTGCCGGCCCGGCGGGCCTGGGCTGTGCCGACGTGCTGGTACGCGGTGGCGTGACCCCGGTGGTGTTCGACAAGAACCCGGAAATCGGCGGCCTGCTGACCTTTGGCATTCCCGAGTTCAAGCTGGAAAAGACCGTGCTGAGCAATCGTCGCGAAGTCTTCACCGGCATGGGCATCGAGTTCCGCCTGAACACCGAGGTGGGCCAGGACGTGACCATGGAGCAACTGCTCGAGGAATACGATGCGGTCTTCATGGGCATGGGCACCTACACCTACATGAAGGGTGGCTTTGCCGGTGAGGACCTGCCGGGCGTCTACGACGCACTCGACTTCCTGATCGCCAACGTCAACCGCAACCTGGGCTTTGAAAAGTCGCCGGAAGATTTCGTCGACATGAAAGGCAAGAAGGTCGTGGTGCTCGGCGGTGGCGACACGGCGATGGACTGCAACCGCACGTCGATTCGCCAGGGCGCCAAGTCGGTGACCTGCGCCTATCGTCGCGACGAAGCGAACATGCCCGGCTCGCGCAAAGAGGTGAAGAACGCCAAGGAAGAAGGCGTGAAGTTCCTCTACAACCGCCAGCCGATCGCCATTGTCGGTGAAGACAAGGTCGAAGGCGTGAAGGTGGTCGAGACCCGTCTCGGCGAACCGGACGCCCGCGGCCGTCGCAGCCCCGAGCCGATCCCCGGTTCCGAAGAGATCATCCCGGCCGACGCCGTGGTCATCGCCTTCGGCTTCCGCCCGAGCCCGGCACCCTGGTTCGAGCAGTTCAGTATCCAGACCGACAGCCAGGGGCGCGTGGTGGCGCCAGAACAAGGCCAGTACAAGCACCAGACCAGCAACCCGAAGATCTTCGCCGGTGGCGACATGGTCCGTGGTTCCGACCTGGTGGTGACGGCGATCTTCGAAGGCCGCAACGCGGCGGAAGGGATTCTGGATTACCTGCAAGTCTGACCGCTGTTGATCGTTCCCACGCTCTGCGTGGGAATGCAGCCCGGGACGCTCTGCGTCCCCCTGGAACGCGGAGCGTCCCTTGAGGCATTCCCACGCAGAGCGTAGGAACGATCAGTTCAACCGCGACAAATTGCCCCGATAGATAAAAGGCACGGCTCTTGCCGTGCCTTTTGCGTCGCGCTCTGAGAAAATGCCCGCACTTTTTTTCCGGATGCCGACATGACTGCCCTGAAGAACGACCGTTTCCTTCGCGCCCTGCTCAAGCAACCTGTGGACGTCACCCCCGTATGGATGATGCGCCAGGCCGGTCGCTATCTGCCGGAGTACCGCGCCAGCCGCGCCAAGGCCGGTGACTTCATGAGCCTGTGCATGAACCCCCAGTTCGCCTGCGAAGTCACGATGCAGCCGCTGGACCGTTATCCACAGTTGGACGCGGCGATCCTGTTCTCCGATATTCTCACCATTCCCGACGCCATGGGGCAGGGCTTGTACTTCGAGACCGGCGAAGGCCCGCGTTTCAAGAAAGTCGTCAGCACCCTGGCCGACATCGAGGCCCTGCCGATTCCCGATCCGCAGAAGGACCTGGGCTACGTCATGGACGCGGTCAGCACCATTCGCCGTGAACTCAACGGGCGCGTGCCGCTGATCGGTTTCTCCGGTAGCCCCTGGACCCTGGCCACCTACATGGTCGAAGGCGGTTCGTCGAAGGACTTCCGCAAGACCAAGGCGATGCTCTACGACAACCCGCAAGCCATGCACCTGTTGCTGGACAAGCTGGCCCAGTCGGTCATGTCCTACCTCAACGGCCAGATCCTGGCCGGTGCGCAAGCGGTACAGATCTTCGATACCTGGGGCGGCAACCTGTCGGCGGCGGCCTACCAGGAGTTTTCCCTGGCCTACATGCGCAAGATCGTCAGCGGCCTGATCCGCGAGCACGAAGGTCGCAAAGTCCCGGTGATCCTGTTCACCAAGAACGGCGGCCTATGGCTGGAAAGCATCGCCGAGGCCGGCGCCGACGCCTTGGGCCTGGATTGGACCTGCGACATCGGCAACGCCCGCGAACGTGTCGGTCATAAAGTCGCCCTGCAAGGCAACATGGACCCGACCGTGCTCTACGCCAAGCCTGAAGCCATCCGCGCTGAAGTCGGACGCATCCTGGCCAGCTACGGCAGTGGCAGTGGCCATGTGTTCAACCTGGGCCATGGCATCACCCCGGAAGTCGACCCGGAACATGCCGGCGCCTTCTTGCGCGCAGTGCATGAGTTGTCGGCGCAATATCACGTCTGATTGCTGCCCCTGTCACCCAGCCTGTCCGGTCCTGTGCCGGACGGGCTTTTTATGTGCGCCCAGCATGGGCGCAATCTTGTGGGTGAAAGTCCCGCCGTAAGCTGACCACAGCGAACGAAGTGAAGCGCAACTGCATGAGGGCGACCGAGTGTGGGGAGGAAGCGTGGATCGAAGCCATGAGCCGATGTACAAGAACCGGATAGAAGGCGAAGCCGATCAGGGCGAGCGGGCATAAAACCGCGAAGTTCTTGTGGTCAAGGATCAGGCTGCGTAAATCCGGCGGTTGTGTGGTGAAGGATTGCGTTCTTACCTGGGGAGATCTCGCCTTGTGCCTGAAAGGGCGACGGTGCAAGCCGGAGCGAGAAGTCAGCAGAGGCCGTAGTAGTCTTTTTTTTTTGACGAAGGGCCGAACGAGAGAAAGCGTTATAGGCCATGTTGATGCGAACGACCGGAAGTCAGATGCCTGCCAAACGCGGGGCGGATGTGAGGACGCGAGCGGTGAAACCGTGAGAAGCCCCATCAGCGACGAGGTCAATCGCCCGCAAGATGAATCCGACAACGCAGGGCAAGGGCTGCTGGATCGGGCCTTT
>NZ_FOVS01000007.1:0-217366 GCF_900115235.1 Pseudomonas sp. NFACC24-1 | reverse complement strand
CAGAAGCGGAACGCGGAGCGTCCCTGGCGGCATTCCCACGCGGAGCGTGAGGAACGATCTTGCACCGCCCCCGCGACCTGATCGTTCCCTCGCGGAGCGTGGGAACGATCAATTACCGAAATTCAGGCATAAAAAAAGCACCCCGAAAGGTGCTTTTTCTATAGCGGAGCTGCTTAGCGCTTCAACGAAGCCGGCAGATGCGGCTGGATAGCAGTGAGCACAGCCTTGAAGCATTTGGTGTTGCCGGCAACGATGTGGCCTTTTTCAAGGAAGTCGTGGCCGCCGGTGAAGTCGCTCACCAAGCCACCGGCTTCCTGGATCAGCAGGGCGCCCGCTGCCATGTCCCACTCGGACAGGCCCGACTCCCAGAACGCATCGAAACGACCCGCCGCCACATAAGCCAGGTCCAGGCTCGCAGCGCCAGCGCGGCGGATGCCGGCGGTCTGGCCGACCAGGGCGCGGAACATGCCCAGGTAGTTGTCCAGGTTGTCCATCTGGTCATCACGGAACGGGAAGCCGGTACCCAGCAGGGCGCCGTCCAGGCTGGTGCGGCCGCTGACGCGCAGGCGACGACCGTTCAGTTGGGCGCCACGGCCACGGCTGGCGGTGAATTCTTCCTGGCGAACCGGGTCCAGCACGACAGCGTGTTCCAGGCGGCCACGGTATTTGCAGGCGATGCTGACAGCGAAATGAGGAATGCCGCGCAAGAAGTTGGTGGTGCCGTCCAGCGGATCGATGATCCACAGGTACTCTTCGCCTTCGATGCCAGTGCCGGCGTGCATGCCGGTCTCTTCACCGAGGATGGAGTGGTTCGGGTAAGCCTTGCGCAGGGCGTCGACGATCTTCTGTTCGGCGGCGCGATCGACCTCGGACACGTAGTCCTTGGCGTCTTTTTCATCGACCTTGATGGTATCCAGGCGCTCGATGGAGCGGAAGATCAGTTCACTGGCGCTGCGGGCGGCGCGCAGCGCGATATTCAGCATGGGCTGCATGGATGTGTCACCTAAGGTTGTTAAAGAAAGCCGCGCATTCTATCAGAAAGTTTTCTCAGGAGAAGGTTGGTGTTCGCTTTCATAGCTTAACGGTAGGTGCTTCTGTAAGATTTGCTCCCTTTATCGTGTTCGAGAGCGCCTCCCTTGTTGCAGAACATTCGTGTCGTCCTGGTCAATACCAGCCATCCGGGTAACATCGGCGGAGCTGCGCGGGCCATGAAGAACATGGGCCTGTCGCGCCTGGTGCTGGTCGAGCCGCGCTTGTTTCCCCATCACGAAGCCGACGCCCGGGCCTCCGGCGCCGGTGACATCCTGGCTAACGCGCAAGTCGTCGCCACCCTCGAAGATGCCCTGGTGGGTTGCAACCTGGTGCTTGGCACCAGCGCCCGCGACCGGCGTATTCCCTGGCCGCTGCTCGACCCCCGGGAATGCGGCACCAAAGTGGTCGAGGAAGCCGCGCAAGGTTTTGAAATCGCCCTGGTGTTCGGCCGTGAAGACTCCGGCCTGACCAACGACGAGCTGCAGCGATGTCACTTTCACGTGCATATCCCTTCCGACCCTGAGTTCAGTTCCTTGAACCTGGGCGCGGCGGTGCAGGTGTTGAGTTATGAAGTGCGCATGGCTTGGCTGGCGGCTGAAGGCAAGCCCAGCAAAGTCGAAAAAACCGAGGTCACGTCGCCGCGCAGTGAGACACTGGCGACCATGGACGAGTTGGAACGATTCTATGAGCACCTGGAGCAGACCCTGGTGGACATCGAGTTCCTCGACCCGGAAAAGCCGCGGCACTTGATGGCGCGCCTGCGTCGGTTGTACGGACGAAGCTCGGTCAGCCGGGCGGAGATGAATATATTGCGCGGCATCCTCACGGAAACCCAGAAGGCGGCCCGTGGCGAGCTGATTAAGCGGAAGAAATAAAATGTTCGAACGTTTGCGTGAAGATATCCAAAGCGTTTTCCATCGTGATCCGGCGGCGCGCAATGCCTTTGAAGTGCTGACCTGCTACCCGGGCATGCACGCCATCTGGATCCATCGCCTGTCCGGCGCCTTGTGGAACATGGGCTGGAAGTGGCTGGCGCGGCTGGTCTCGAACTTCGGCCGCTGGCTGACCGGGATCGAGATCCACCCGGGCGCCAAGGTCGGCCGTCGGTTCTTCATCGACCACGGCATGGGTATCGTCATCGGCGAAACCGCCGAGATCGGCGACGACGTGACCCTGTACCAGGGCGTGACCCTCGGCGGCACCAGTTGGAACAAAGGCAAGCGTCACCCAACCCTGGAAGACGGCGTGGTGGTCGGTGCCGGCGCCAAGGTGCTCGGGCCGTTCACGGTGGGGGCGGGGGCGAAAGTCGGCTCCAACGCCGTGGTGACCAAGGCCGTGCCGCCGGGTGCGACGGTGGTGGGGATCCCGGGGCGGATCATCGTCAAGTCCGATGAGGAGCAGGATGCTCGCCGCAAGGCCATGGCCGAGAAGATCGGCTTCGACGCCTACGGTGTCGGCGAAGACATGCCCGACCCGGTCGCCCGGGCTATCAACCAGTTGCTCGATCACCTGCAGGCCGTCGATGGGCGCCTGGAGGGGATGTGCGGCGCCCTGAAGGACCTGGGCAGTAATTACTGTGCCAAGGACCTGCCTGAACTGCGCGAGGAAGACTTTGCGTGTGTGAAGGATAAGGATGAGAGCCAGGCCAGCTGAAACCCTGCTGGCCTCATCGCGAGCAAGCTCGCTCCCACAGGAATCGCATCAGCACCCGTGATCCAATGTGGGAGCGAGCTTGCTCGCGATGAACGATAACGCGGTATCACTGGTCGCCACTGGCCAGCCTTTGCTATCATGCGCGCGCTCTTTCGCGGGTAAACCCGAGTAACCCACTAGGTCTTATACTTGACTTAAATACTCGGGAATTGCATACTCGCCCCCATTCCGAACTCCGTGGTAATTGTCCATGCGACTGACTACAAAAGGCCGATACGCCGTGACCGCGATGCTGGATCTGGCATTGCATGCGCAGCACGGGCCGGTGTCCCTGGCCGATATCTCCGAGCGCCAGGGCATTTCCCTGTCTTACCTTGAACAGCTGTTCGCCAAGCTGCGCCGCAGCAACCTGGTGTCCAGCGTTCGCGGCCCTGGCGGCGGCTACCAGCTGTCGCGGGACATGCAAGGCATCCAGGTCGCCCAGGTGATCGATGCGGTGAACGAATCGGTCGATGCGACCAAATGCCAGGGCCTTGGCGACTGCCATGGCGGCGATACTTGCCTGACCCACCACTTGTGGTGCGACCTCAGCCTGCAGATCCACGAATTTCTGAGCGGTATCAGCTTGGCTGACCTTGTAACTCGCCGTGAGGTGCAAGAAGTAGCCCAGCGTCAGGACCAGCGCCGTTGCAACAGCAGGGCGCCGCACCTGGACAAGATTGAAGCGTCCGCCGTCGAATGACCGCCGCAGAGCACGCGGAACGCCAGCCAGCCTGATTTAGGAGAGAGTCCATGAAATTGCCGATTTACCTTGATTACTCTGCGACCACCCCGGTTGATCCGCGTGTTGCGCAAAAAATGAGTGAATGCCTGCTGGTCGACGGAAACTTCGGTAACCCGGCGTCCCGTTCCCACGTTTTTGGCTGGAAGGCCGAAGAGTCGGTCGAAAATGCCCGTCGCCAGGTCGCCGACCTGGTCAACGCCGACCCGCGTGAAATCGTCTGGACCTCCGGTGCCACCGAATCCGACAACCTGGCAATCAAGGGTGTCGCGCATTTCTACCACACCAAGGGCAAGCACCTGATCACCTCCAAGATCGAGCACAAGGCTGTCCTGGACACCATGCGCCAACTGGAGCGTGAAGGCTTCGAAGTCACCTACATCGAGCCCGGCGAAGACGGCATCATCACCCCGGCCATGGTCGAAGCCGTCCTGCGCGACGACACCATCCTGGTTTCGATCATGCACGTGAACAACGAAATCGGCACCGTCAACGACATCGCGGCCATCGGCGAACTGACCCGCTCCAAGGGCGTCCTGTTCCACGTCGACGCGGCCCAGTCCACCGGCAAGGTCGACATCGACCTGTCCAAGCTGAAAGTCGACCTGATGTCGTTCTCGGCCCACAAGACCTACGGCCCTAAAGGCATCGGCGCCCTGTACGTCAGCCGTAAGCCGCGTGTTCGCCTCGAAGCGACCATGCACGGTGGCGGTCACGAGCGTGGCATGCGTTCCGGTACCCTGGCGACCCACCAGATCGTCGGCATGGGCGAAGCCTTCCGCGTCGCCAAGGAAGACATGGCCGCTGAGAACGTACGCATCAAGGCCCTGAGCGACCGCTTCTTCAAGCAGGTCGAGCACCTCGAAGAACTCTACGTCAACGGCAGCCTGACCGCCCGCGTACCGCACAACCTGAACCTGAGCTTCAACTATGTTGAAGGCGAGTCGCTGATCATGGCGCTCAAGGATCTGGCCGTGTCGTCCGGTTCGGCGTGCACCTCGGCGTCCCTGGAGCCTTCGTACGTACTGCGCGCCCTGGGCCGCAACGACGAACTGGCCCACAGCTCCATTCGCTTTACCTTCGGCCGTTTCACCACCGAAGAAGAAATCGATTACGCCGCGCAGAAAGTCTGCGAGGCCGTTACCAAGCTGCGCGCTCTGTCGCCGCTGTGGGACATGTACAAAGACGGCGTCGACATTTCGAAAATCGAGTGGGCGGCGCACTGAAGAAGTCGCCACCAGAGCGACTCACTGATGAGGATTGAAGCAAATGGCATATAGCGAAAAGGTCATCGACCACTACGAGAACCCGCGCAACGTCGGCAAGATGGACGCGCAGGATCCTGATGTCGGCACCGGCATGGTCGGCGCCCCGGCGTGCGGCGACGTCATGCGCCTGCAGATCAAGGTCAACGAGCAAGGCATCATCGAAGATGCCAAGTTCAAGACCTACGGCTGCGGTTCGGCCATCGCGTCCAGCTCCCTGGCCACCGAGTGGATGAAGGGCAAGACCCTTGATGAAGCCGAAACCATCAAGAACACCCAGTTGGCCGAAGAACTGGCCCTGCCGCCAGTGAAGATCCACTGCTCGGTACTCGCCGAAGACGCCATCAAGGCCGCCGTTCGCGATTACAAGCAGAAGAAAGGCTTGATCTGATCCGCGTACGGTAAGGAGTTTTCCATGGCTATCCAGATGACAGAAGCGGCAGCTAACCATATCCAGCGCTCACTTGCGGGGCGTGGCAAGGGTGAGGGTATCCGCCTGGGTGTACGCACCACGGGCTGTTCTGGTCTCGCCTATGTACTGGAATTCGTCGACGAAGTGGGCGAAGACGATCAGGTGTTCGAAAGTCATGGTCAGAAAGTGATCATCGACCCGAAAAGCCTGACGTACCTGGACGGCACCGAACTGGATTTCGTCAAGGAAGGGTTGAACGAAGGCTTCAAGTTCAACAACCCTAACGTGCGCGGTGAATGTGGCTGCGGCGAAAGCTTCAACATCTGAGGCGGCTTGTGGGTACTCCTTGTCATTTTGCGTTGTTCCAGATGCAGCCTGCGTTCCAGCTGGATCTCGAGCAGTTGTCCGCGCGTTATCTTGAATTGGCCCGTGGCGTCCATCCCGACCGCTTTGCCGATGCCTCCGAGGCGGAGCAGCGGCGGGCGCTCGAGCAGTCGGCGAACCTCAACGAGGCTTACCAGACGCTCAAGCACCCGGCCAAGCGCGCGCGTTACCTGCTCGCCATCAGCGGTCATGAGTTGCCCCTGGAGGTCACGGTCCACGATCCCGAGTTTCTTTTGCAGCAGATGCAGTGGCGCGAAGAACTCGAGGACCTGCAGGACAGCGCCGACCTGGCCGGTGTCGCGGTATTCAAGCGGCGCTTGAAAGACGCCCAGCAAACACTGAACGAAAGCTTCGCAGCCTGCTGGAACGATGCCGCGCAACGCGAACAGGCCGAACGCCTGATGCGGCGCATGCAGTTCCTCGACAAGCTCACCTACGAAGTGCGCCAGCTAGAAGAGCGCCTCGACGATTAACCCAGTGCCGCTCCGGTCGCACGCCTGATTACAGATAAGTCCTGATTACGATGGCCCTACTGCAGATCGCCGAACCCGGCCAAAGTCCACAACCGCACCAGCGTCGCCTGGCTGTCGGGATCGACTTGGGTACCACCAATTCCCTGGTCGCTGCCTTGCGCAGCGGTCTTTCCGAGCCGTTGGCCGATGAGCAAGGGCAGGTGATCCTGCCGTCCGCCGTGCGTTATCACGCCGACCGCGTCGAAGTGGGCGAGTCGGCCAAGCTGGCCGCCGCCACCGATCCTCTGAACACCATTGTCTCGGTCAAGCGCTTGATGGGTCGTGGTCTGTCCGACGTCAAGCAATTGGGTGACCAGCTGCCGTACCGCTTCGTCGGTGGCGAATCCCACATGCCGTTCATCGAAACCGTGCAGGGCCCGAAAAGCCCGGTCGAGGTTTCCGCCGACATCCTCAAGGTCCTGCGCCAGCGTGCCGAGGCGGCGTTGGGCGGTGAACTGGTGGGCGCGGTCATTACTGTCCCGGCCTATTTCGACGACGCCCAGCGCCAAGCCACCAAGGACGCCGCCAAGCTGGCCGGCCTGAACGTGCTGCGCCTGCTCAACGAGCCGACCGCCGCTGCCGTGGCATACGGCCTCGACCAACACGCCGAAGGCCTCGTTGCCATCTACGACCTGGGCGGCGGTACATTCGATATTTCGATCCTGCGCCTGACCGGCGGTGTTTTCGAAGTCCTGGCCACCGGTGGCGACAGCGCCCTGGGCGGCGATGACTTCGACCACGCCATCGCCGGTTGGATCATCGAGCAAGCCGGCTTGTCCGCCGACCTCGACCCGGGTGCGCAACGCCAGCTGCTGCAAACCGCCTGCGCGGCCAAGGAAGCCCTGACCGACGCCGCCACCGTTGAAGTCGCTTATGGCGACTGGAAAGCCGCGCTGACCCGCGAAGCCTTCGATGCCCTGATCGAGCCCATGGTCGCCCGCAGCCTCAAGGCCTGCCGCCGTGCCGTGCGTGATTCCGGCATCGAGCTCGAAGACGTCAAGGCCGTGGTCATGGTGGGTGGTTCGACCCGCGTGCCTCGGGTTCGCGAAGCCGTCGCCGAGGCCTTTGGCCGCCAGCCGCTGACCGAAATCGATCCGGACCAGGTGGTCGCCATCGGCGCCGCGATCCAGGCCGATACCCTGGCCGGCAACAAGCGCGACGGCGGCGAACTGCTGTTGCTCGACGTGATTCCGTTGTCCCTGGGGCTGGAAACCATGGGCGGCCTGATGGAGAAGGTGATTCCACGCAACACCACCATCCCGGTTGCCCGCGCCCAGGACTTCACCACCTATAAAGACGGCCAGTCGGCCATGATGGTCCACGTGCTGCAAGGCGAGCGTGAACTGATCAGCGACTGCCGTTCCCTGGCCCGTTTCGAACTGCGCGGCATCCCGCCGATGGTGGCCGGGGCGGCGAAGATCCGCGTGACCTTCCAGGTCGATGCCGACGGTTTGCTCAACGTCTCCGCCCGCGAACTGGCTTCGGGCGTGGAGGCGAGCATCCAGGTCAAGCCGTCCTACGGCCTGACCGACGGCGAAATCGCCAAGATGCTCAAGGATTCCTTCCAGCACGCCAGCGACGACAAGGTGGCCCGTGTGCTGCGCGAGCAGCAGGTCGACGCCCAGCGCCTGATCGAAGCCGTGCAGGGGGCCCTTGAAGCCGACGGCGAGCGTTTGCTGGATGCCGAAGAACGCATGGTCATCGAGCTGCAGATGCAGGAACTGTCCGAATTGATCAAAGGCACCGATGGTTATGCCATCGAGCAGCAGACCAAGCGTCTGTCGCAAGTCACGGATGCCTTTGCTGCCCGCCGCCTGGACTCGACGGTGAAAGCCGCCCTGGCGGGGCGCAACCTGAATGAAATCGAGGAATAACTGATGCCGCAGATCATTTTTCTGCCACACGCCGAGCATTGCCCGGACGGTATGGTGGTAGAGGCCGAAACCGGCAAGTCCCTGCTTGAAGTGGCCCATGACAACCACATCGAGATCGAGAGCGCCTGCGGCGGCGTTTGTGCCTGCACCACGTGCCATTGCATCATTCGCGAGGGTTTCGACTCGCTGAATGAAGCCGATGAGCTGGAAGAGGACTATCTTGATCGGGCGTGGGGCCTGGAGCCGACGTCGCGCCTGACCTGTCAGGCCAAGGTCGGCACCGAAGACCTGGTGGTCGAAATCCCGAAATATTCGCTTAACCATGCGGCCGAAGCGCCGCACTGATGGTGACACTGTCATGAGCTATGGTTGGAATGACGTACAACGCATCGCGGAAGAGTTGGCCGAGGCCCACGAAGGGCTCGATCCGTACTCTGTAGGTTTCGTCCGTCTGCAGCAGATGATCCTGGATCTGCCTGACTTCGATGCCACCTCTGGCCGAGTCGGCGAGAAGGTGTTGGAAGCGGTTCAGGAGCTCTGGGCCAAAGAATTGGACTGATCGCCTCGCAGGTTAGGCAATACCCAAGAACCCGCGTATAATTCGCGGGTTTAATTTTTCGTAAATTACCGTTTCTGGAGTTACACCATGGCTGTTCAACGTACTTTCTCCATCATCAAGCCTGACGCCGTTGCTAAAAACGTGATCGGCAAGATCGTTACCCGCTTCGAAGACGCTGGCCTGCGCGTTGTAGCTTCGAAAATGAAGCAACTGTCCAAAGCCGAAGCCGAAGGCTTCTACGCTGAGCACAGCGAGCGCGGTTTCTTCGGTGAGCTGGTTGCCTTCATGACTTCCGGTCCGGTTGTCGTTCAGGTGCTGGAAGGCGAAAACGCCATCGCTCGCAACCGTGAGCTGATGGGCGCCACCAACCCTAAAGAAGCTGCTGCCGGCACCATCCGTGCCGACTTCGCCGAGTCCATCGACGCCAACGCCGTCCACGGTTCGGACTCCGAAGCCGCTGCCGCTCGCGAAATCGCTTACTTTTTCTCCGCTACTGAAGTAACCACTCGCTAAGCCCAGGCTTTTGAGTGAAGGTGAATCCATGACTACATCGAACGGCAAAACCAACCTGTTGGGCCTGACCCAGCCGGAAATGGAGAAATTCTTCGACTCGATCGGGGAGAAGCGTTTCCGTGCCGGCCAAGTGATGAAATGGATTCACCATTTTGGCGTCGACGACTTCGACGCCATGACGAATGTCGGCAAGGCCCTGCGTGAAAAGCTCAAGGCTGTTGCCGAGATTCGCGGCCCCGAAGTGGTCAGCCAGGACATTTCCAGCGACGGCACCCGCAAGTGGGTGGTGCGCGTGGCGTCCGGCAGCTGTGTCGAGACCGTCTACATTCCCCAGGGCAAGCGCGGCACCTTGTGCGTTTCGTCCCAGGCAGGCTGTGCCCTGGATTGCAGTTTCTGCTCCACCGGCAAGCAAGGCTTCAATAGCAACCTCACCGCCGCCGAAGTGATCGGCCAGGTGTGGATTGCCAACAAATCCTTTGGCAGCGTCCCGGCGACCGTCGACCGTGCCATCACCAACGTGGTGATGATGGGCATGGGTGAGCCGCTGCTGAACTTCGATAACGTCGTTTCCGCCATGCACCTGATGATGGACGACCTGGGCTACGGCATCTCCAAGCGCCGCGTGACCCTGTCCACCTCCGGCGTGGTGCCGATGATCGATGAGCTGGCCAAGCACATCGACGTCTCCCTGGCGTTGTCGCTGCATGCACCCAATGACGCATTGCGTAACCAATTGGTGCCGATCAACAAGAAGTATCCGCTTAAGATGCTGCTCGAGTCGTGCCAGCGCTACATGTCGTCCCTGGGCGAAAAACGCGTGCTGACCATCGAGTACACGCTGCTCAAGGATGTGAACGACAAGGTCGAGCACGCGGTCGAGATGATCGAGTTGCTCAAGAACATCCCGTGCAAGATCAACCTGATCCCGTTCAACCCGTTCCCGCATTCCGGTTACGAGCGTCCGAGCAACAACGCGATTCGTCGCTTCCAGGATCAGCTTCACCACGCTGGCTTCAACGTCACCGTGCGCACCACCCGCGGCGAAGACATCGACGCCGCCTGTGGCCAATTGGTAGGACAGGTGCTGGATCGCACCCGTCGCAGCGAACGCTACATTGCCGTGCGTGAGTTGAACGCCGCGGACGATGCGGTGCAAAACGCTGCGAACAGTCACTAAGAGAGGAACTCTATGTCCCTGCGCTTCGCGCTCGTTTTGCTGTTGGCCGGCCTGTGTTCCGGTTGTGTCCTGTCGGGTGACTACAACCCGATGAAGACCAGCAAAGGGCGTGACGAGGCGCGTGTGGCCTATGTGCAACTGGGCATCGGCTATCTGCAGCAGGGCATGACCGAACGGGCCAAGGTGCCGCTCAAGAAGGCCCTGGAGCTGGACGATTCCGACCCGGATGCCAACGCGGCCCTGGCCCTGGTGTTCCAGGCCGAGATGGAGTCGGAACTGGCCGACCAGCACTTTCGCAAGGCGCTGTCCGGCCGGCCCCAGGATGCACGGATCCTGAACAACTACGGCAGCTTTCTTTTCGAGCAGAAACGCTACAAGGAAGCCTATGAGCGCTTCGAGCAGGCTGCCGCCGATACCCTTTACCCTGAGCGTTCGCGGGTTTTCGAGAACCTCGGCATGACGGCCGCGCAGTTGGGCCAGCGTGACCTGGCCCGCCAGCAGCTCGAAAAGGCGCTGCGGCTCAACCGCCAGCAACCGCGGGCACTGCTGGAAATGGCTGAGTTGTCCTACGAAGACAGGCATTATGTGCCCGCCCGTGACTACTACGAGCGTTTTAGCCTGCTGAGCGAGCAAAATGCACGTAGTCTATTGCTCGGCGTTCGGCTGGCACATGTGTTTGAAGATCGCGACAAAGCTGCGAGTTACGGCTTGCAACTCAAAAGACTCTATCCCGGTACGCCGGAATATCAGCAATACCTGTCGGAGCAATGATGAAAGCGGCGCATCCCGAAGTTGTAGCAGCGACTCGCGTAAATCCCGGTGAGACCCTGCGTCAAGCCCGCGAAAGCAATGGTTGGTCGCTGGCCGAAGTGGCCCTCAAGCTCAATCTTACCGTGGCTTCCCTCGGCAATCTGGAAGCGGGCGCGTTCGACAAGCTGCCCGGGCACACCTTCGCCCGGGGTTATATCCGCGCCTATGCCAAGTTGCTCGGCATGGACCAGACCGTGCTGGTCCAGCAGTTCGATCAATACACCGGTTCCGATGCCAAGGGCAGCAACGTGCACAGCCTGGGGCGCATCGAGGAGCCGGTTCGCGTTTCCCACACCATTTTGCGAATCGTCAGCCTGTTGCTGCTGATCGCGGTGATCGGTGGCGGTTTTGTCTGGTGGCAGGACCAGGCGTCCTTGCGCAACAAGGAGCCCGTCGCCATGAACCCCGAGCACGTCGAGGTCGAGGGCGCTGACGGCACCACCCAGATTCATCCGCTGGACGAGCCGGAAGACCAGGCTGTCGTCGAAGGCCAGGCCGAAGGCGAAACCACCCTGGCGTTGCCACAAAGCCAGGACGACGCCGATGCCCAGGCCGGTGCCGAGCCGGCTGTTCCAGCACCGACCACGCCGACTGTCCCGAACACCGGCAGCGCACCGATCGCCACGGCACCGGCCGCGCCGAGTACGCCAGCACAGACCGCAGCTGCGCCTGCGACCCACGCCGCGCCTACCACTCCAGTCGCCCCGGCAGCTCCAGCGGCCTCGACCCCGGCGCCAGTCGCGGGTGAAGGCCAGGTGCAGATCCAGTTTGTCGCCGACTGCTGGACGCAGATCACCGACGGCAACGGCAAGGTGCTGTTCAGCGGCCTCAAGCGCAAGGGTGACAGCACCGCCGTCAACGGCAAGCCGCCGTTTGCCGTACGCCTGGGTTATGCCCGTGGCGCGCAGGTCAGCTACAACGGCCAGCCGGTCGACATCGCTCCGTTCACCAGTGGCGAGACCGCTCGCCTGAAGTTGGGTCAATAAGTCATGCACGGCGAATCTCCAATCAAGCGTCGCGAATCCCGAAAGATCTGGGTTGGTAACGTGCCCGTGGGCGGCGATGCGCCTATCGCTGTGCAGAGCATGACCAACAGCGACACCAATGACGTGGCCGCCACGGTCGCGCAGATCAACCGCCTGGAAGCCGCCGGTGTCGACATCGTGCGCGTTTCCGTGCCGGACATGGACGCCGCCGAGGCGTTCGGCAAGATCAAGCAACTGGTCAAGGTGCCTTTGGTCGCCGACATTCACTTCGACTACCGCATCGCCCTGCGCGTGGCCGAACTGGGCGTCGATTGCCTGCGCATCAACCCGGGCAACATCGGTCGCGAAGACCGGGTACGTGCCGTGGTGGATGCCGCCCGCGACCGCGGCATCCCGATCCGCATCGGCGTCAACGCCGGTTCCCTGGAAAAAGACCTGCAAAAGAAATACGGCGAACCAACCCCGGCGGCGCTGGTGGAATCCGCCCTGCGCCACGTCGAGCACCTGGAACGCCTGAATTTCCAGGACTTCAAGGTCAGCGTGAAGGCGTCCGACGTGTTCATGGCCGTCGAAGCCTACCGCCTGCTGGCCAAGGAAATCGTCCAGCCGCTGCACCTGGGCATCACCGAAGCCGGTGGGTTGCGTTCGGGCACGGTGAAATCCGCCGTCGGCCTCGGTATGCTGCTCGCCGAAGGGATTGGCGATACCATCCGCATCTCGTTGGCGGCTGACCCGGTCGAGGAAGTGAAAGTCGGCTACGACATTCTCAAGTCCCTGCACCTGCGTTCCCGTGGCATCAACTTCATCGCCTGCCCGAGCTGCTCGCGGCAGAACTTCGATGTGGTCAAGACCATGAACGAACTGGAAGGGCGCCTCGAAGACCTGCTGGTGCCGCTGGATGTCGCGGTGATCGGTTGCGTGGTCAACGGGCCGGGCGAAGCCAAGGAGGCCCATATCGGCCTGACTGGCGGTACACCGAACCTGATTTACATCGACGGCAAGCCGTCGCAGAAACTGACGAATGACAATCTGGTGGATGAGCTGGAACGGCTGATTCGCCAGAAAGCGGCCGAAAAGGTCGAAGCCGACGCTGCAGTGATTGCGCGTGGTTGAGTCGAACGAATTTAAGGATTACCTGTGAGCAAGTCTCTGCAAGCCATTCGTGGCATGAACGACATCCTGCCCGAGCAGACGCCCCTGTGGCGCTATTTCGAGGGCACCGTGGCGCGCCTGCTGGATAACTACGGTTACCGGCAGATCCGCATGCCGATCGTCGAGTTCACCGAGCTGTTCAAGCGCTCCATCGGTGAAGTGACCGACATCGTCGAAAAAGAGATGTACACCTTCGACGACCGCAACGGCGACTCCCTGACCCTGCGCCCCGAAGGCACGGCGGCCTGCGTGCGTGCGGTGCTCGAACACGGCATCACCGGCGGCGGCCAGGTGCAGAAGCTCTGGTACGTCGGCCCGATGTTCCGTCACGAGCGCCCGCAGAAAGGCCGTTATCGCCAGTTCCACCAGATTGGCCTGGAAGTGTTCAACCTCGAAGGTCCGGACATCGATGCCGAGCTGATCGTCATGACCTGGCGCCTGTGGGGCGAGCTGGGGCTGCGTGACGCGGTCAAGCTCGAGCTCAACAGCCTGGGCACCAGCGAGTCCCGTGGCCGCTACCGTGAAGCGCTGGTGGAGTTTCTTTCCGCGCACCTGGACAAGCTCGACGAAGACAGCCAGCGCCGTCTGAAGACCAATCCACTGCGCGTGCTCGACACCAAGAATGCCGATACCCAGGCGGTCCTGGTCGACGCGCCGAAAATGGCCGACTACCTCGACGACGAATCCCGTGCGCACTTCGAAGGGCTGAAGGCGCGCCTGGACGCCGTGGGCATTCCCTACGTGATCAACCCCAAGTTGGTTCGCGGCCTGGATTACTACAGCAAGACGGTCTTCGAGTGGGTCACCGACAAACTCGGCGCCCAAGGCACCGTCTGTGCCGGCGGCCGCTACGACGGGCTGGTGGAGCAGATGGGCGGCAAGCCGACCCCGGGCGTGGGCTTTGCCATGGGCATCGAGCGCCTGGTACTGATGTTGGAAGCCTTGGACAAGGTGCCTGAAGAACTGTCCCGTCAGGTCGACGTCTACCTGTGCGCCTTTGGCGAGGCCGCCGAACTGGCCGCCTTGTCGTTGAGCGAGCGGATCCGCGACCAGTTGCCCAACCTGCGCTTGCAGATCAACGCCGGCGCCGGCAGCTTCAAGAGCCAATTCAAGAAGGCCGACAAGAGCGGTGCACTGTATGCACTGATCCTCGGTGACGACGAACTGGCCCAACAAGTGGTAGGTTTCAAACCCCTGCGTGGCCAGGGCGAACAACAAAGCATTGCCTGGGATGCGCTTGCTGCACACCTGGCCACCTGCGTCGTGCAGGGTTGAAGCTGTCAAACAGCCGATTTAGCGATTAAGGAGTATTGGGGTGTCGAGTACCGAAGATGAACAGCTGGCGGATTTGAAGGACTGGTGGACGCGCAACGGCAAGCCGCTGGTCACTGGCGGCCTGTTGGCGCTGGTCATCGTGTTCGGCTGGCAGGCCTACCAGAAATATCAGAGCAACCAGTCGCAAGGCGCCTCGGTGCTCTACCAGCAATTGCTGGAAACCACCCTGACCCCGGACGGCAAGCCTGACCCTGCCCGCGTGGCGGACCTGGCCGGCAAGCTGGACAAGGAATTCGGCGGCACTGCCTACGCGCAGTACGGTCGCCTGTTCGTGGCCAAGGTGGCGGTGGACAGCGGCAAGTTGGACGACGCGGCCACCGAGCTCAAAGGTATCGTCGACAAACCGGCCAACCCGACCCTGGGCGAAGTGGCGCGTCAGCGCCTGGCGCAGGTGCTGGCGGCCCAGAACAAGGCCGAAGACGCCTTGAAGCTGCTCGACGGCGATGCCGACAAGGCGTTCCTGGCGACCCGCGAAGAACTCAAGGGCGACCTGCTGGTGCAGCTGGGTCGTGCCGATGAGGCCCATGCGGCCTACCAAAAAGCCAAGGCTGCGCTGTCGGATGAAGCCGCGGTCGGTGGCCTGCAAATCAAGCTGGACGACCTGGCCAAAGGGGATGCGTGACGTGATCCAGTGGAAACATGCAGCATTGCTGGCCCTGGCCATTCTGGCCGCGGGTTGCAGCAGCAACAGCAAGAAAGAACTGCCGCCAGCCGAACTGACCGACTTCAAAGAAGAAGTCGTGCTGCAGAAGCAGTGGAGCCGCTCCATCGGCGATGGCCAGGGTGAAACCTACAACATGCTGGTGCCGGCCATCGATGGCGACACCATCTATGCCGGCGACGTCACGGGCGTGGTCATGGCGATGGATCGCAGCAACGGCGACGTCAAATGGGAGAAAGATCTCGAACTGCCTGTTTCCGGCGCCGTTGGCGTGGGTTACGGCCTGGTCATGATCGGCACGCTCAAGGGCGAGATCGTCGCCCTGGACGCGAGCAGCGGTGAAGAGAAATGGCGCGCCCGGGTGACCAGCGAAGTGCTCGCACCGCCGGCCACCAACGGTGACGTGGTGGTGGTCCAGACCCAGGACGACCGCCTGATCGGCCTGGATGCCGCCACCGGCAACCAGCGCTGGTTGTATGACAGTACCCCGGCGGTACTGACCCTGCGTGGCACCAGTGCGCCTGTCGTCACCAACCGCCTGGCGGTGGCTGGCTTGTCGACCGGTAAAGTGGTGGCCCTGGATGTTTCCAACGGCGTGCCGGTCTGGGAACAGCGCGTAGCGATTCCGCAAGGTCGTTCGGAACTGGAGCGCGTGGTCGATATCGACGGCGGCTTGCTGCTGTCCGGCGGTACGTTGTACGTCGCCAGCTACCAGGGCCGCGTGGCGGCACTGGACCTGGAAAGCGGTCGTCCGTTGTGGCAGCGCGATGCGTCCAGCTACGCCGGTGTCGCCCAAGGCTTTGGCAGCGTCTACGTGAGCCTGTCCTCGGGCACCGTCGAAGGCGTTGACGAGCGTTCCACCACCGCCTTGTGGAGCAACGACTCCCTGGCCCGTCGTCAACTGTCGGCCCCGGAAGTGTTCTCCAGCTACGTCGCAGTGGGTGACCTGGAAGGTTACCTGCACCTGCTCAGCCAGGTGGACGGTCGTTTCGTCGGCCGTGAGCGCATCGACAGCGACGGCCTGCGTGCCCGTCCGCTGGTGGTGGGCAACATGATCTATGTGTATGGCAACAGCGGCAAACTGGAAGCCCTGACCATCAAGTAAGGCTATGCTTGGGGCTAGATCTCAAGCGGCCCGTCCTTTGTGGGAGCGGGCTTGCTCGCGAATACGGTGTATCAGAAGAAAATTTGTTAACTGACACACCGCTTCCGCGAGCAAGCCCGCTCCCACAGGACTGCCTCCGAGCACCAGCCGCTGCCTCGCAGCGGCTTTTGTATTTTCTGAAATAACGAAGTGGAGAGCCGCATGGTTCCCGTAATCGCCCTGGTGGGCCGACCGAACGTCGGCAAGTCCACCTTGTTCAACCGCCTGACCAGGACTCGCGACGCCATTGTCGGCGACTTGTCCGGTCTGACCCGTGATCGCCAATACGGTGAGGCCAAGTGGCAAGGGCGTACCTATATTCTGGTCGACACCGGCGGCATCTCCGGTGATGAACACGGCATGGACGAAAAAATGGCCGAGCAGTCGCTGCTCGCCATTGAAGAAGCCGATGTGGTGCTGTTCCTGGTAGACGCCAAGGCGGGTTTTACCGCCGCCGACCAGATGATCGCCGAGCATTTGCGCAAGCGTAACAAGCGTTCCTACGTGGTCGCCAACAAGGTCGACAACATCGACCCGGACATGGCCCGCGCCGAGTTCGCACCGTTGGGCATGGGCCAGGCGATCCCGATCGCCGGCGCCCACGGTCGTGGCATCACCCAGATGCTGGAAATCGCCCTGGAGAGTTTCCCCAAGGACGACGCGGAAGAGCCGGAAGAGGGCGAGGAAGAGGTCGTTGCCGAGGGCGAGGAAGCCAAGCGCATTCCGGGCCCGAGCGAAAAAGACGGGATCAAGATCGCCATCATCGGCCGTCCCAACGTGGGCAAGTCGACGCTGGTCAACCGTATGCTCGGTGAAGACCGGGTCATCGTCTACGACCAGCCTGGCACCACCCGTGACAGCATCTACATTCCCTTCGAGCGTAACGAAGAGAAGTACACGCTGATCGACACCGCCGGTGTGCGCAAGCGCGGCAAGATCCACGAAGAAGTTGAAAAGTTCTCCGTGGTCAAGACCTTGCAGGCGATCAAAGACGCCAACGTGGTGATCTTCGTGATGGACGCCCGCGAAGGCGTGGTCGATCACGACCTGAACCTGCTGGGCTTCGCCCTGGAAGCCGGGCGTGCGCTGGTCATCGCGATCAACAAATGGGACGGCATGACGCCGAGCGAGCGGGATTTCGTCAAGGTCGAATTGCAGCGCCGGCTGTTCTTCGTCGACTTCGCCGACATCCACTTCATCTCGGCCCTGCACGGCACGGGCGTGGGCAACCTCTACGCTTCGGTGCAGAACTCGTTCAAGTCGGCGGTCACCCGCTGGCCGACCAACCGCCTGACCCAGATCCTCGAAGATGCGGTAGGCGAGCACGCGCCACCGATGGTCAACAACCGTCGGATCAAGCTGCGCTACGCCCACTTGGGCGGTGCCAACCCGCCGATTATCGTGATCCACGGTAACCAGATCGAGAAGGTGCCCAAGTCGTACGTCCGCTACCTGGAAAACACCTACCGTCGCGTCCTGAAGCTGGTCGGCACGCCGATCCGCATCGAGTTCAAGGGCGGTGAGAACCCGTACGAAGGCAACAAGAACACGCTCACCGACCGCCAGGTCAACAAGAAGCGCCGCTTGATGTCGCACCACAAGAAGGCTGACAAGAAGCGCCGCGACAAGCGTTGATTGGCTGCTCACTGAGGGGCGTTGCCCACAGTGACTGAGGCAGCACACGGAACCTGTGGCGAGGGGATTTATCCCCGCTGGGCTGCGAAGCAGCCCTAAAACCCTCAACTCGGTGTGTCAGGTAGATTGAACTCACTGCTTTGGGGTTGCTGCGCAACCCAGCGGGGATAAATCCCCTCGCCACAGGGTTCTGTGTCGGGATGGCTGTTATGTCATTGAGTGAGATCGGGTGCCCACCGCGGCACCCTTTTTCACGCTCGGCGATTGGGCTATCCTCGGGCTCTCCCGCGCCGCACCAGAGCCGGGTGCAGAGCAGGGACCCTTCATGATCACCAGCAAGTTGCCGAACGTCGGCATCACGATTTTCACCCAGATGTCCCAGCTCGCCGCGCAGACGGGCGCGCTGAACCTGTCCCAGGGCTTTCCCGATTTCGATGGCCCGCAGGCCCTGCGCGATGCGGTTGGCCGGCACATTGCTCAAGGCCATAACCAGTACTCGCCGATGACCGGCCTGCCGGCGCTGCGCCAGCAGATCGCGGCGAAGATCGCCCGCAGTTACGGCGCCAACGTCGATGCCGATCAAGAGGTCACCGTGACCCCTGGCGCGACCGAGGCGATTTTCTGTGCCATCGCGGCGGTGGTCCACAGCGGTGACGAAGTGATCGTTTTCGATCCTAGCTATGACAGCTACGAGCCTTCCGTTCTCTTGGCCGGTGGGCGCTGCGTGCACGTGCCATTGGGCCTGGATGACTTCGCCATCGACTTCGAGAAGCTCGGCGAGGCCCTGAGCCCGCGCACGCGCATGATCATCCTCAATTCGCCGCACAACCCCAGTGGTGCCCTGATCAGCCGTGCCGAACTCGATCAATTGGCGACACTGATTCGCGACCGTGACATCTACCTGGTCAGCGATGAGGTCTACGAACACCTGGTGTTCGACGGCGTCGCCCACGCCAGTGTCCTGGCCCACGAAGAGCTGTACCGCCGCGCCTTCGTGGTCAGTTCGTTCGGCAAGACCTACCACGTCACCGGCTGGAAAACCGGCTACGTAGTGGCGCCAGCGGCCCTGACGGCAGAGCTGCGCAAGGTGCACCAGTACGTCAGCTTCTGCGGCGTGACGCCGTTGCAGTACGCCCTGGCCGACTACATGGCCGAACATCCGGAGCACGTCGACGAACTGCCGGACTTCTACCAGGCCAAGCGCGACCTGTTCTGCGACCTGCTGGCCCCGTCACGGTTCAGCTTCAAGCGCGTGACCGGTACTTATTTCCAGTTGGTGGACTATTCGCGGATTCGCCCGGACCTCAATGACGTCGACATGGCGGTGTGGATGACCCGCGAGCATGGCGTGGCGACGATTCCGATCTCGGTGTTCTACCAGGACCCACCCCAAGGCCAGCGCCTGGTGCGCCTGTGCTTTGCCAAACGCGAGGAGACGCTGCGTGAAGCGGCGGAAAAACTATGCGTGATTTGAGCGCGTTGCCTGACCTCGACATTGCCCTGGTCCAGACCACCCTGGCCTGGCACGATCGCCGGGCCAACCTTGAGCATTTCGAAGCGCTGCTTGAGCAGGCACGTGGGGCTGATCTGATCATCCTGCCAGAGATGTTCACCACGGGTTTCTCCATGGAATCCGAGACCCTGGCGGAGCCGGAGAACGGCCCGACGCGCCAATGGCTCAAGACCCAGGCCGCGAAGCTGGACGCGGTGATTACCGGCAGTGTGATCATCCAGGCCGGCGACGGCAGCCACCGCAATCGCCTGCTGTGGGCGCGACCGGACGGTGAAGTGCTGCATTACGACAAGCGCCATCTGTTTCGCATGGCCGGCGAGCACAACCACTACACGCCGGGTGAGCGACAGGTGCTGTTCGAACTCAAGGGCTGGCGGATTCGCCCGTTGATTTGCTACGACCTGCGCTTTCCGGTGTGGAGCCGCGACGCCGAGGACACCGACCTTTTGCTGTACACCGCCAACTGGCCCGGAGCGCGGCGTATGCACTGGAATCGGCTCCTGCCGGCCCGGGCGATCGAGAACCTGTGCTATGTGGCAGCGGTCAATCGCGTCGGCACCGACGGCAAGGGCTTCGCCTACACCGGAGACAGCCAGGTGCTGGATTTCCAGGGTGAAACCTTGCTCAGCGCCGGTGACGCGGATGGCGTGTTCACCGTGTGTTTGAAGGCGGCGGACCTGGCGGCGTATCGCACGCGGTTTCCGGCGAACCTGGATGCCGATCGCTTCGAATTCACGAGTTGAAACGATTCAGCCTCAAGGAACGCTGTTGCGTGCCGATAACCGGTCAGCCAAGGAGAAGTCCCTATGACCAGTATCAGCGCAACCACCGTAAACCCTTATCCGTTGTCAGCCCCTAAAGTTTCCATCCGCGGGGCTGAAGAAGAGAAAGCGGTCAGTCCAGTGGCATCGACTGACACTGACGACAAAGACAAGACATTGCAGGTCGATACCCGCGGCGCGAATGTCGCTGGCGCTCCCGCCAGCGGCGGTGGGGACATCATCGAACAACTGAAAAAGCAGATTGAGCAGGCCGAAAAACTGCTGGCCCAGCAGCAAGCCCAGTTGGCCCGCGTGCAGAAGAGTCAGGCCAACGAAGAGCAGAAGGCTCAGCAAGCCATGGCCATCCAGACCCAGATCATGGGTACCCAGGCGATGCTGCAAACCTTGCGGGCGTCGTTGTTGCAGGCCATGACCGTTTCTGTCGATACCCATGCCTGACAGTTTGGTTGTCTGACAGGCCGCCATCGCGAGCTTGCTCGCGATGAGGCCAGTACAGTCAGCACCCAACCATCAGCCAAACAAAAAGGCCCCAGGGTTCACACCCCGGGGCCTTTTTGCATTTCAGCACAAATCAGGCCGCCTTGGCCTCCGGCTGGCTCAGCGAGCGGTTCAGTGCACTGAACAGGGCCTTGAAGCTCGCCGTGGTGATGTTCTCATCGATACCCACGCCATGCACCGCACGCTCGCCGTTAACCCGCAGTTCGATGTAGGCCGCAGCCTTGGCGTTGGTGCCAGCACCGATGGCGTGTTCGTTATAGTCCATGATCTCCACTGGAATCGGCAGGCCGGCCACCAGCGCTTCCAGGGCGCCGTTGCCTTTGCCGCGCCAGTGCAGGTTGGTCTCGCCCTGGCCCTTGCTCGCCACTTCCACCTCTACGGCGCTGTTGCCGTTCTCTTCCTGCAGGCGATGGCTGACCAGCGCGTACGGGGTGTTGGCTTGCAGGTATTCACGCTGCAACAGGCCGTGGATCTGCTGGGCGGTCATTTCCAGGCCCAGGCGATCGGTTTCGCGCTGTACCACCTGGCTGAACTCGATCTGCATGCGACGTGGCAGGCTGATGCCGTATTCCTGTTCCAGCAGGTAAGCGATCCCGCCTTTGCCGGACTGGCTGTTGACGCGAATCACCGCCTCGTAGCTGCGACCGATGTCGGCCGGGTCGATCGGCAGGTACGGCACTTCCCACAGGGTGTCCGGTTTCTGCTGGGCGAAGCCCTTGCGGATGGCATCCTGGTGCGAGCCGGAGAACGCGGTGTGGACCAGGTCGCCGACGTAGGGATGACGTGGGTGCACCGGGATCTGGTTGCATTCCTCGACCACTTTGCGCACGCCGTCGATGTCGGAGAAGTCCAGCTCCGGGTTGATGCCCTGGGTGTAGAGGTTCAGCGCCACGGTCACCAGGTCGACGTTACCGGTGCGTTCGCCGTTGCCGAACAGGCAGCCTTCGACACGGTCGGCGCCGGCCATCAGGCCCAGCTCGGTGGCGGCCACGCCGGTGCCACGGTCGTTGTGGGTGTGCAGGCTGATGAGCACGCTGTCACGCCGGGTGATGTTGCGGTGGAACCACTCGATCTGGTCGGCGTAGATATTCGGGGTAGCGACTTCCACGGTAGCCGGCAGGTTGAGGATCACCTTGCGCTCGGGTGTCGGGTTCCAGACTTCGATCACCGCGTCGCAGACTTCCTTGGCGAACTCCAGCTCAGTGGCGCTGAAGGTTTCTGGCGAGTATTCGAACTGCCATTGGGTTTCCGGCTGCTGGGCGGCGTATTTGACGAACAGCTTGGCCGCGTTCACCGCGATTTCCTTCACGCCTTCCTTGTCCTGGTTGAACACGATGCGGCGGAACGACGGGCAGGTGGCGTTGTACAGGTGGACGATGGCTTTTTTCGCACCGCGCAGGGATTCGAACGTACGGGCGATCAGGTCTTCACGGGCCTGGGTCAGCACCTGGATGGTGGTGTCGTCCGGAATGTGGCCTTCTTCGATCAGCGTGCGCACGAAGTCGAAGTCGGTCTGGGAAGCGGCCGGGAACGATGCCTCGATTTCCTTCACGCCCACCGCCACCAGGGTTTTCCAGAAGCGCAGCTTCTTGACCGCGTCCATCGGCTCGATCAGCGACTGGTTGCCGTCGCGCAGGTCGGAGCTGCACCAGATCGGCGCGGCGGTGATGGTCTTCGACGGCCAGGTGCGATCCGGCAGGTTGATGGTCGGGAACGCGCGGTATTTGGAAGACGGGTCTTTGAGCATGCTCATGGGGAAATCCTTATTGTCGTGGCCGGAAAAAGGCGGCCTGCCGGTGGTTCGAATGGGGTGGCTTGAAGCCTGGACGAGATGCCGCGATTCAGCCCGGCAGTCGTGCGCTGACGAGGCACAGGCTGCGGTGCTGGCGAAGCTGGATGAGGGTGTGAGAGGTTTTCATGCTCCAACCCTAACCGCGTGAACGGCGGATCGCAAGCAGTCGGAAAAAATTGAGAGAACTTCTGCTTTTGAGCGGGTTTACGAGATTTAATCGCGGATATTAGAGATGTCGATATTGGAAATTGCGCCGATGTTTTGAGCTTGGCAATTCATAGGCGGGCGGTGATGCGGCTGCCGTCATCGCGAGCAAGCTCGCTCCCACAGCGGATCTCTGTGGGTTGCAAGGGGGCGTGGTCACAACACATCCCAATGTGGGAGCGAGCTTGCTCGCGATGAGGCCGGTAGCCCCGGCACACATCTCAGGGCTGGAAAGCACCGATGAAAATCGCCGGATCCACCCGCGCATCGTTCAGGCTGATATTCCAGTGCATATGCGGCCCGGTCGCGCGGCCAGTGGCGCCGACCTTGCCCACCACGGTGCCCCGGGCCAGTTGCTGGCCGACCTTCACGTCGATCTTCGACATGTGGCAGAACATGCTGATGAAACCCTGGCCGTGGTCGACGAACACCGTATTGCCATTGAAGAAATAATTGCCGGTGAGGATCACCTTGCCCGCGGCCGGGGTCTTGATCGGTGTCCCGGCGGGCACGGCGAAGTCCAGGCCGGCATGGGGGTTGCGCTCTTCGCCGTTGAAGAAGCGGCGCACGCCGAATTTGCTCGACAGCGGGCCATTGACCGGTTTGTCCAGCAACAGGTTGCTGGGAATGTTCGGGCTGAAGCTGCGATAGGCCTTCAGTTGTACCGCCAGCTCGGCGTCGATGCGCTTGAGGTCCGCCGGGTTCGGATTGACCTGACGCTTGTTCTTCAAGGTGATGTGTTGCTCGGGGTATTTTTTGTAGCCGACCACAAAGGGCTGGGTGCCGCCGCCGCTGCTGATCTGTTGGGTGCCGGGTTGGACCGTCAGCGGGATGCCGACAATCGCCAGCCAATTCTGCTGTTCCTTGACCACCAGCACCGGCTTGCCCTGGTAAGTGGCTTTGGGTGCCTGGGCCGCGCTGCCCAGGTCCACCACGGCCACGCCGCCGGGCACCGGCTTGTTCAACAAGCGAGTGATGTAACTGTCGGCGTGGGCATTGAAGGTCAGGCACAGCAACAGCAATGGGGTGAGATAGCGCGGCATGAATCAATCCAGTAAAGAAAGGGTGACCGGCGTCAGGTGATTGTCTTCGACCCGCACCAGCAGTTCGCCTTCGCCGAGCCGGGCGGTCAGGCGTTGGCCGGTCTGGGTTTGCCCGGCGCTGCGGATTGCATGGCCACGTTCGTCGAGCAAGATGCTGTAGCCCCGGCCAAGGGTCGCCAGGGGGCTGACGATGTGCAGTGTCTGCATCTGGTTGTGCAACTGCACGCGGCGCGCCTTGAGCCCTTCACGCATGGCCCGGGGCAGGCGTTCGGCCAGGCTGTCCAGGCGCTGGCGCAACATGGCCAGCTGTCGGCCCGGGTGTTGCCCGGCGAGGCGGGTTTCCAGGCGGATCAGCCGCTCGCGGCGGGTATTGAGGTTGCGTTCGAAGGCCCGGCGCAGGCGCATGTCCAGGTCGTCGAGGCGCTGGGCTTGCTGGCGCAGGCGTTCGCCGGGATGACGCAGGCGCCGGGTGAGGCCTTCGAGACGCAACTGATCGCGCATCAGCCGGTCGCGCATGCGCATCACCAGCCGGCGATGCAGGCTTTCGACCCGGCGCACCAGATCGCCGGCATCCGGCGCCAGCAGTTCGGCGGCGGCGGACGGGGTCGGGGCGCGCACATCGGCGACGAAATCGCTGATGGACACGTCGGTTTCATGGCCGACGGCGCTGACGATTGGCGTGACGCAGGCATCCACCGCCCGGGCCACGGCTTCTTCGTTGAAGCACCATAAGTCTTCCAGGGAACCGCCGCCCCGGGCCAGGATCAGCGCATCGAAGCCACGGGCATCGGCCAGTTTCAGGGCGCGGACGATTTGCCCGGTGGCTTCGCGGCCTTGCACGGCGGTGGGAATCAGGGTCAGGGAGATCTGCGGCGCCCGGCGGCGGAACACGCTGATAATGTCGCGGATCACCGCGCCCGTGGGCGAACTGATAATGCCGATGCGTTGCGGATGGGCCGGCAACGGCACTTTGCGTTCGGCGCTGAACAGGCCCTCGGCGCTGAGTTTTTCCTTCAGGGCATCGAAGGCCAGGCGCAGGGCGCCATCGCCGGCCGGCTCCACGGTGTCGAGAATCAACTGATAATCGCCACGGCCTTCGAACAGCGAAACCTTGCCGCGCACTTTTACTGCCAGCCCATCCTTCAAGGCCTGGCGCACCCGCGCGGCATTCTGCCGGAACAGCGCGCAACGCACCTGGGCACCGCTGTCCTTGAGGGTGAAGTACACATGGCCGGAGGCCGGACGGGCAAGGTTGGAAATCTCGCCCTCGACCCAGATGTTGCTGAACACGTCTTCAAGCAACACCCGCGCACGGCCGTTGAGCTGGCTGACAGTCAGGACCTCGCGGTCCAGGCCCAGTCGGGCAAAGGGATCTTTAATCATGGGCGGCATGATAAGGGCATTCGCTGGTGAATCTCCATGTGTGCAAACAAATCGGATCGAGTTGCCTTCATCGCGAGCAAGCTCGCTCCCACATTTGATTTCCAGTGCGACATAGGTCCAGTGTGGGAGCGAGCTTGCTCGCGATAGCGATAGGCCGGTCACCACAAATGCTGGATATGCCCCGACACATCTGGCTAAAGTCCCCGCTTCGTCATCAAGGAAGTGCCGGATGAATCTTCTGTCGTGGTTGGGCCAGTGGGCATTTGCCCCCATGCAATGGCTGGCGATCGGCTCGGCCATTACCCTGGCCTATATCGTGTTCGGCATCGCCGGGTTCGGCACGGCGCTGGTGGCCGCGCCCATCCTGCTGCTGTTCATGCCCTTGTCGAAGATCATCCCGCTGCTGGTCCTGCTGGATTTTGTCGCGGCCTTCGGCAACCTGTTGCCATCGCGTAGGGACGTGTCCCGGCCAGAGCTACTGCGGTTGCTGCCGTGCATGGCACTGGGCTGCACCCTGGGAGTGATTTTCCTGCTTAACCTCAAGTCCGATCTGTTGTTGCTGTTGATGGGGCTGTTCATCAGCAGCTATGCCATCTATAGCCTGTTGATAAAAACCCGGCCGACGCAGTTGTCATCGCGGTGGGCGTTTCCGATGGGCACGGTGGGCGGGATGTTCGGGGCGTTGTTTGGCAGTGGCGGCTTTTTATATGCCATTTACTTGAATAGCCGCCTGCCCAAGGACCCGGCCCGGGCCACGCAAAGTGCCTTGATCAGTTGCAGCACGGTGGTGCGCTTGAGCCTGTTTATCGTCGCCGGTGTGTATGCCGAGCTACCCTTGCTGGTACTGGCGCTGTGTTTGTTGCCGGCCATGGCGCTGGGGCTGTGGGTGGGTCGTCGCCTGACCATGAGGTTGTCGCGCGAGGCGTTCGTGCGCTTGGTGACCTGGCTGGTGCTCGCCAGTGGCATTGCCTTGATCGGGCGTTACCTGAGTGCTTGACCTGGCTTGGCCAGGGATTAAGCTGCCGGCCTTTATTCGCCCCCATGGGAACCTCCAGGCCTCGTCATGAATTCGCAAAGCATCATCGTCCCGAAAATTTCCACCCTGCCGGTCCACGAGCCCCGGGCCCGGGCGATCGTGCGCTGGCTGGTGCGCAAAAATATCGTCGAAGAACAACTGACCACCTGCGGGCGCACCGGCAATCGCATGGCCCACGCCATCGCCCCCGGTGCCCGCGACGTGGTAATGCACCCCGAAGCCTTGCCGTTCGGCGAAGCGATCAATGGCCTGGAGATCATTACCAAGCGCTGCATCTATACGCCGGCCAAGGGCTTTCTCGAAGAAGCCGGTTGCGCCGAGTGCCGCAAGGAAGTCGGCGAAGCGTTGTTCGAAAGCCTGGAAGACTGGATGCCAGCGCGCACCGACAACTTCACCTGCCCCGAATGCGGCCATGAAGATGACATCAATGGTTTTCTGTTCCTGCAGCCGTGCGGCTTTTCCAACCTGGGGTTCATCTTCAATAACTGGCTGGAGGCGGGGTTCAAGCAGGACTTTCTCGATGAGTTCGCCGATTGGCTCGATCAGCCGGTGAGTTGGGTGCGGGTGGAGTTGTAGATAGGCAGGCTGGAGATTGCTTTCGTGGCGAGGGGATTTATCCCCGCTGGGGCGCGAAGCGGCCCTAAACCCAGGCTATGCGGTACATCAGGCATATTGAGTCGACTGCTTTGGGACTGCTGCGCAGTCCAGCGGGGATAAATCCCCTCGCCACAGGATCAGGAGTGCTCCAGAGATTGTAGTGATTAGCCCCGTCAATCAGCCCGCCAATAATAGACAGAGTTTTACATTGAGCCAGACGGGGTCCATGAGTATAATGGCGCGCTTCCATTTTCCCGCTCGGGAGCCCCCGCGATGCTGCGTATCAGCCAAGAAGCTCTGACCTTCGACGACATTCTCCTAGTGCCCGGTTATTCCGAAGTACTGCCTAACGAAGTCAGTCTCAAAACCCGTCTCACCCGTGGCATCGAACTGAATATCCCCCTGGTTTCCGCCGCCATGGACACCGTGACCGAAGCCCGTCTGGCCATTGCCATGGCCCAGGAAGGCGGTATCGGTATCATCCACAAGAACATGACCATCGAACAGCAGGCCGCCGAAGTGCGCAAGGTCAAGCGGTTCGAGGCTGGCGTGGTCAAGGATCCGATCACCATCGAGGCTGACGCCACGGTCCGGGATCTGTTCGAACTGACCCGCATGCACAACATCTCCGGCGTTCCGGTACTGCACGATGGCGACCTGGTCGGCATCGTCACCTCCCGCGACGTACGTTTCGAGAACCGTCTCGATGCTTCCGTCCGCCAAGTGATGACGCCCAAAGAGCGCCTGGTCACGGTCAAGGAAGGCACCAACAAGGACGAAGTCCGCGAGTTGCTGCACAAGCACCGTATCGAGCGTGTGCTGATCGTCGACGACAAATTCGCCCTCAAGGGCATGATGACCGTCAACGACATCGAAAAAGCCAAGGCCTACCCGCTGGCGAGCAAGGACGACCAGGGTCGTCTGCGCGTCGGCGCTGCGGTCGGCACCGGCAAGGACACCGGCGACCGCGTCGCCGCCCTGGTCAATGCCGGCGTTGACGTGGTGGTGGTCGACACCGCCCACGGTCACTCCAAAGGCGTGATCGACCGCGTTCGCTGGGTCAAGCAGAACTTCCCTGACGTGCAGGTGATCGGCGGCAACATCGCCACCGGCGAAGCCGCCAAGGCCCTGGCCGAAGCCGGTGCCGACGCGGTCAAGGTCGGTATCGGTCCTGGCTCGATCTGCACCACCCGTATCGTCGCCGGTGTCGGCGTGCCGCAGATCAGCGCCATCGCCAACGTTGCCGCCGCCCTTGAAGGCACAGGCGTGCCGTTGATCGCCGACGGCGGTATCCGCTTCTCCGGTGACCTGTCCAAGGCCATCGTCGCCGGTGCCTACTGCGTGATGATGGGTTCGATGTTCGCCGGTACCGAAGAAGCGCCGGGCGAGATCGAGCTGTTCCAGGGCCGTAGCTACAAGGCTTATCGCGGCATGGGTTCGCTGGGCGCCATGTCCCAGGCCCAGGGCTCTTCCGACCGTTACTTCCAGGACTCCTCCGCGGGTGCCGAGAAGCTGGTGCCGGAAGGCATCGAAGGTCGCGTGCCGTACAAAGGCACCCTGAGCGCCATCATCCATCAACTGATGGGCGGCCTGCGTTCCTCCATGGGCTACACCGGCAGCGCCGACATCGAAGAGATGCGTACCAAGCCGGAATTCGTGCGCATCACCGGCGCCGGCATGGCCGAGTCCCATGTCCACGACGTGCAGATCACCAAGGAAGCGCCGAACTATCGGGTCGGCTGATGCCGACAGCTATAAGCCACAAGTTATAAGCTGCAGGCGGGGCTGTGTTCATACAGCTACCGCGCAGCTTCCGATTACTTGCAGCTTGCAGCTTGAAGCTTGCAACTGCTTTATAGAGTTTTCCCATGGCCCTCGACATTCACGCTCACCGCATCCTGATCCTCGACTTCGGTTCCCAGTACACCCAGCTGATCGCCCGCCGCGTGCGTGAAATCGGCGTGTACTGCGAACTGCATCCGTTCGACATGGATGACGAAGCGATTCGCGAATTCGCTCCGAAAGGCGTCATCCTCGCCGGCGGCCCTGAGTCCGTGCACGAAGCCGACAGCCCGCGCTGCCCGCAAGCCGTGTTCGACCTGGGCGTGCCGGTCTTCGGTATCTGCTACGGCATGCAGACCATGGCTGAACAGCTGGGCGGCAAGGTCGAAGGTTCGGACCTGCGTGAGTTCGGTTATGCCCGCGTCGACGTGGTCGGCAAGAGCCGCCTGCTGGACGGTATCGAAGACCACGTCGACGCCGACGGCCTGTTCGGCCTGGACGTGTGGATGAGCCACGGTGACAAGGTCACCAAGATGCCGGAAGACTTCCACATCCTGGCCAGCACCCCGAGCTGCCCGATTGCCGGCATGTTCAACGATGATCGCCGTTACTACGGCGTGCAGTTCCACCCTGAAGTGACCCACACCAAGCAGGGCGGCCGCATCCTGTCGCGTTTCATCCTCGACATCTGTGGGTGCGAAGCCCTGTGGACCCCGTCGAAAATCGCTGAAGACGCCATCGCTCAGGTCCGTGCCCAGGTCGGCACCGACAACGTGCTGCTGGGCCTGTCCGGCGGTGTGGACTCCTCGGTGGTTGCCGCATTGCTGCACAAGGCCATTGGCGACCAACTGACCTGCGTCTTCGTCGACAACGGCCTGCTGCGCCTGCACGAAGGCGAGCAAGTGATGGCCATGTTCGCCGAGAACATGGGCGTCAAGGTGATCCGCGCCAATGCCGAAGAGCAGTTCCTGAACAACCTGGCCGGCGAGTCCGACCCGGAGAAGAAGCGCAAGATCATCGGCCGCACCTTCATCGACGTGTTCGATGCCGAATCCTGCAAGCTGGACAACATCAAGTACCTGGCCCAGGGCACCATCTACCCTGACGTAATCGAGTCGGCCGGCGCCAAGAGCGGCAAGGCCCACGTGATCAAGTCCCACCACAATGTCGGCGGCCTGCCAGAGGAAATGAACCTCAAGCTGGTCGAGCCGCTGCGCGAATTGTTCAAGGACGAAGTGCGTCGCCTCGGTCTCGAACTGGGCCTGCCCTACGACATGGTCTACCGCCACCCCTTCCCGGGCCCGGGCCTGGGCGTGCGGATCCTCGGTGAAGTGAAGAAGGAATACGCCGACCTGCTGCGTCGCGCCGACCACATCTTCATCGAAGAACTGCGCAAGGCCGACTGGTACCACAAGGTCAGCCAGGCGTTCGTGGTGTTCCAACCGGTGAAATCGGTGGGCGTGGTCGGCGATGGCCGTCGTTACGCCTGGGTCGTGGCCCTGCGTGCCGTGGAAACCATCGACTTCATGACCGCTCGCTGGGCACACCTGCCGTACGAGCTGCTGGAAACCGTTTCCGGGCGCATCATCAACGAAATCGAAGGCATCTCCCGCGTCACGTATGACGTGTCGAGCAAGCCGCCGGCGACGATTGAGTGGGAATGATCCTGCGTCCGGCACTGACCGGCACGATCTAGCAAACCAATGCCCTGAAGCTCGCGTAATTGCGGGCTTTTGGCTTTTTTGGCCTGGCAAGTTCTGGCCGCTTTGTGCATCGCCGAGACGGTGTTTATGCGGTGTGGTACGGGGCATTGACTGAGCCAAATGCCCATGCCTAGCGCTCGATACCATGTCGCCTTAGCAGGCAAGGGCATGGTATCAAATCTCATGACAAGCCCGGTTTCATTGGGTTTTATCATTGTGCGCGAGTGCTTTTCCAAGCAGGGTATTTTTTACATGGAATCCGATTGATTGCCATGTTGACCGATACCAAGCCTATTTAGCGAACAGCACATTAGTCTAATAAAAATCAAAAAATTCAAGTTATGAAAAATCATAACTCGAAATCACTTCTCTCTAGGAAGCCAAGAGCAACTCTATATAAGGAGTAGAACTCAACTAAATATTCAAGAGGCTCTTGGTATACACTGTCTTTAAAAATCAACCACCGAATGGAGTAGCACTAACTGGTGGCTGACCTTTTTTAGCACAGGATGGTGGGTTGGTCATGCCAAAGGTCAAGAGGTTCCCGCCGTTGATAATGCAATTAAACTGTTGATTATCTTTGGACTTCAACGCGGCGAACGTATTGGTTCCTTCCGTCCGGCGGCTTACCAAAGTCAGCTCCTCAGGAGAATACCCTAGGGCCCCGCCAGCCTGGGATTTTATTTGGTCATCAGTGAGTATATTAGTTTTGCTAGCGATGACATTACATCCAGCTAGTGCCACCAAAACAGAAACCGCTGCAACAAGTTTTAATTTTGTCATGGTTTTCTCATTTTTTTAGGGTGAATTAGAATCCTGTCAGTAGTTTAGAATTAAGCCTCGCATAGAAACCATAGTGTAAATGTGCTATGGCCAAATCGTGGAGCTTGCCCTTTAGAAGCGGAAATGCGCATGCTGCTGCCACCTCTTTTGTGCTGGAAGCCATAGCCCACTCCGTGGTGTTTGCCGACGCTATGGCGACCCTTCCTGAGGCCTAGCGCCGATCGAACGGTTTTCGATCCAGGAGACAGTCGATGAACGCCCCGAGGAGGGCTGGTCGATGCTGGCGGCTCGGATAGTAGAGGAACAACCCCGGGCGCGAAATCGACCAGTCCGGCAGGACCTGGACCAGCCGTCCCTGGGTCAAGAGCTCGCCCACGCCATCTCGCTCGAAGTGATAGGCAATGCCGAGCCCGTTCAGCGCAGCAGCAATGCCGATGTCAGCATGATTGGTGACGACGGGGCCGTCCACCGCCACTTCGAGCCGCTGCCCTCGTTTCTTGAACTCCCAGCGATATTGCCTGCCGTCCATCTGGAGCCGCCAGTTGATGCATGTATGGTTATGCAAATCGGCAGGTGACTTGGGGGTTCCTCTACGCGCGATATAGTCCGGGGAGGCCACGGCCACCATGTTCAGGTCCGGCGTGAGGCGCACGGCAACCATGTCTTTCTCGAGCTGCCCACCTACGCGGATGCCCGCATCA
Source organism: Pseudomonas sp. NFACC24-1 (assembly GCF_900115235.1). Lineage (NCBI taxonomy): Bacteria > Pseudomonadati > Pseudomonadota > Gammaproteobacteria > Pseudomonadales > Pseudomonadaceae > Pseudomonas > Pseudomonas sp. NFACC24-1. The sequence continues at coordinate 185,664 of NZ_FOVS01000007.1, read as the reverse complement.
AAGCGGCCAGAGACAATATCGGCGAGCGCGTCGTCGACCACGATGTCGAGAACCACGTCAGGGTGTGCTTGATGGAAGCGTGAAAGCCGGGGCGCGATGATGGTCCGCGCTGCGATCCCCAGCGTGTTGATGCGAAGCGTGCCGCTCATCTGCCCTGTCGCCTCACTGGCTTGGGCGACTGCAGCAGCCATCTCCCGAAACAAAGGCGCTATGCGCCTGTAGAGCAGTTCGCCACTGGCCGATGGCGCGACGCTTCGAGTTGTGCGATTCAGAAGGCGAGCGCCGATGCGGCCTTCGAGCTGCCGGATGGTCTGGCTGAGTGCCGACGGCGATAGGCCCAAATGCTCTGCAGCTCGGGCAAAGCTTTGGCGCTCCACGACGGCTACGAAGGCCTTCAGTTCAGCGAAGTCGGATCCACGCATTCTGTATCGTTTCCTAAGTAAGCTATAAAGATTCTAGTGTATTCACTGAATTCAGGTAGACGCGCATCCTAAGGCCTTCGCTGACCCCATGGAGCCAAAACTTGAATACCTTGACCCTCCCTGAGCCTATTGCCGCGTACTTCGCGGCGCAACACAACCCCGACGCCTTGGCGCGTTGCTTCACCGCGCAAGCCGTCATGAAGGACGACGGCCGTACCTACACGGGCGTCGACGCCATCAAGGCCTTTATGGCCGAGGCATCGGCCAAGTACAGCGCGACGAGCGTGCCGTTCGCCATTGAGGGAGAGGACGGCTTTCAAGTTGTCCGCGCCAACGTCACCGGCAACTTCCCTGGCAGCCCGATCGTTCTGTCCTACCGCTTTCGCCTTGAACGCGGCCTGATCGCATCGCTGGAGATCACGGCATGAGCTTCGACCTTCATCTGAATGGCCTGCGGACATTGGTCACCGGCGGCACGCTGGGCCTTGGCGCTGCCGTCGTGAAAACCCTTGTGGAGGCCGGCGCTCGGGTGGCGACATCCGCGCGCACCTTGCCAGCGGAGCCGGTGGAGGGCGTCAACTACGTGGCTGCCGATCTGTCGACGGCGCAAGGTGCGAATCATCTTGCTCAGACCGTCCTGCAGGACTGGGGCGGCGTCGATATCCTGATCAACGTGCTCGGCGGTTCGCACACTCCCGGTGGCGGTTTCGCCGCGATCAGTGATGAGCACTGGTTCGCCGAGCTGAACCTGAACTTGATGCCTGCCGTACGCCTGGATCGTGCGTTGCTGCCAGCGATGCTGGCTCAGGGCTCCGGCGTCATCATCCACGTCAGCTCCATCCAGCGCGTGCTGCCTTTGCCCGAGTCCACCACCGCCTACGCCGCAGCCAAGGGGGCCCTCACGACCTACAGCAAGTCTCTGGCGAGAGAGGTGACGCCGAAGGGCGTTCGCGTGCTGAGCGTTGCGCCGGGCTGGATTGAGACCGAGGCTTCCGTAGCGTTTGCGCAGCGGATGGCGGCGGACGCCGGAACGGATTACGAGGGCGGCAAGAAAATCGTCATGGATTGGCTGGGAGGAATTCCAGTAGGTCGACCGGCCACACCACAAGAGGTGGCCGATTTGATCGCGTTCCTGGCGTCCCCGCGGTCCGCTTCGATCGCAGGGACCGAGTATCGGATCGACGGCGGCACCGTTCCGACAGTTTAGCCAACAGCCGCGACTGGCTGAACACTGGCCGCGTGACCTCGCAGCATGGCCCCGGCGTACGCCGAGGCTTTTCCCGAACCGGACGCGGCAGTTCTGTCGCGTCCGGTATCAATGTCCACCCGCAAACGCCCCGTCGCTACAGTCAAAGCTCTGTTCTCAAACTGTCAAAGGCGTCCTGCAGGAACTTGGCCACCGGCTTTCGCTGGCCAGTCTGATCCCGCCACGCCTGAAGCGCGAGTCTCATCGCACCGACGGACACCACGGCCACCATCCGAAGGGCCAACCGCCGCTCAGGTTGCCGCCAGACCTCGCACAGCGTGTTGAACAGCGCTTGTTCCTGTTGCGCGTAGTACGCCTGCTTGCGCGCAAGCAGCGATTCGCTCGAACGCATGAGATTGTCCACGGCTGTCATCTGCTCGGTCGTATAGCGCGCGATGTGCTTGACCATCACATCGCGAACAGCATCGAGTGGCGGTACGTCGGGCGATGTCTTCAGCAGATCGGCAATCAACCTGGCCGAATCGGCGTCCTGCCAGAACAAGATGATGTCGTCCTTCGATTTGAAGTACGAGAAAAACGTGCGGCGCGAGATGCCAGCCGCTGCCGCGATGGTGTCCAGCGTTGTGCCGTCGTAACCGTTGGCGAGGAACAAGCGCTGGCCGGCCTCGGCGATGCGCTGGCGTGTTTCGCGGCGTTTGCGTTCCCGCAAGCCTTCTGTGGGGGCTTCACCTGCGGGAGGGAAGGTTTCTGACATTCGATGGCCTATTGCATTGTTGCACTGAGTGCATTAAGTTTTAGCACTAGGTGCATATTTATATGCACCTAGTGTGCATTTCAACTTCTCGGCAGGCAAGCATCATGACCCACTGGACAGTTTCCGACATCCCTTCCCAACGCGGCCGTACGGCGGTCGTCACCGGTACTGGCGGCCTTGGATTCCAAGACGCGCTGGCGTTGGCCCGTGCCGGTGCGAATGTCATCATCGCCGGTCGAAATCCGTCGAAAGGCGCCGCAGCAGTCGATCAGATTCGCCAAAGTGTTCCCGGCGCGAATGTGACTTTCGCGGCACTGGATCTCGCCAGCCTCGAATCCATCGAGGCGTTTGGCGAGAGCCTGCGGAGTTCGCGCGACAGCCTGGACTTGCTGATCAACAACGCGGCTGTGATGGCGCCGCCGAAGCGTGAGGTGACTTGCGACGGATTCGAGTTGCAGTTCGGCACGAACTACCTGGGTCACTTCGCCTTGACTGCCCAACTGCTGCCGCTGCTGCGCAAGGGCAACAAGCCACGGGTGGTCAGTCTTTCAAGCGTCGCCGCCCGAAGTGGCACGATCAACTTCGATGATCTGCAAGCTCAGCGCAGCTACAAGCCGATGCCGGTTTACAGCCAATCGAAACTCGCTTGCCTGATGTTCGCCCTTGAATTGCAACGCCGCAGCGATGCTGCTGGCTGGGGCATCCAGAGCGTCGCTGCCCATCCGGGCATTTCGCGCACCGATCTGTTGCCCAATGGCGCCGGTGCATGGAGCGTTCCGGGTATGGCTCGTCGCTACATGTGGTTCCTGTTCCAGCCGGCAGCGCAGGGGGCGTTGCCGACCCTCTTCGCCGCGACCTCACCGCAGGCTCAAGGCGGTGTCTATTACGGCCCGGACAGGCTCAGCGAAATACGCGGCTATCCGGCCATTGCCAAGGTTCCTGCGCAAGCACTGGACACGAGCGTCGCTGCGAGGCTGTGGGTTGAGTCGCAAGGGCTTACGGAAGCGGTCTTTCGGTAAACCAGCCGTGCATAAATACATTGCCTATGCTTCGCGACTGCCAATCGCGCCTACATACCGTGGCAGTGTTGGGAGGGTGGTGCCGTCACCTTTCGCTACGATTACCCGCCTTGGAGCGCACCAGGAAGCGCTTATCATCGGCTGCAGCCCTATGGGTATTTCACCGGCATGGTTCACGGAGACTTGTCGCATGCCGATCAATTTTGGCTTTCTGAGACGTTGCCGAGTGCGGCTGTTCGAAAGAAGGGAAGGTTGTCATTTGACAACTCTGCGGGTCGTGCGAATACTGGAGATCACGGATGATTCGTCCAACGCACCCGAAGAAAGAGATCGAAGACGCGCTCAGGCATGCCGAAGGGCGCGGGTGGCGCATAGAAGTTGGCGGCGGTCACGCCTGGGGACGGGTTTATTGCCCGTACAACGACGTGGAGTGCCGTTGTGGCGAGTTCTGCATCACATCGATATGGAGCACGCCGAAGAATCCTGGCAACCATGCGCGAGCGTTGCGACGCGTCGTGGACAATTGCTCGACGCATCGCAATCGGCGCGATGCGGATTACGATGCTAAGGAATAGAACAATGGAATTTACCTTTACCTTGAAATATCAGCTTGCTGACGATGGCTGCGCGCTGGATGAACTGGTCGAGCGGCTGGGTGAAGCGGGCTGCGACGATGCCTTGGTAGGCATCGGGCAGCCGGGGCGGCTGGCGCTTGAGTTCACTCGCGATGCGCCTGATGCGGTTGAGGCTGTGCTTAGTGCACTGGGCGACGTTCGCCGCGCCGTGCCATCGGCCAGACTGATCGAGGTAGCGCCTGATTTAGTCGGGCTGACCGACGTAGCCGAGATCGTCGGTGTATCTCGGCAAAACATGCGCAAGCTGATGTTGGCTCATCCGGGCAGCTTCCCGACGCCCGTGCACGAGGGGAGTGCGTCTATCTGGCACTTGGCAGACGTTCTGACCTGGCTACAGGCCAAGGGCAGCTATTCGCTGACCAAGAACGTGTTGGACGTGGCCCAGGTGGCCTTGCAGGTCAACGTTGCGAAAGAAGGCCGGCGGTTACCGGGCTTGCCTTTCAAGGGGCTGGAAGCTTTGGTTGGGTGACATGCTTGTGGCGTCGCTGACCGGGGATTCACACGACTTCAGCGCCGCGCCACATCCGAAAAATAAAACTTATCCAGGGTGTGCCGTGATTCGGTGTACTCGAACTGTCGGCCGTCCTGGAGAAAGGTCTGGTTGCTGACCACGATGACGTGGCTTTGGCCGTCGAGGTCCAGGTGTTGCTGGTCGTCCTTGCCGCAGCGAACCGCTTCGATGGTGCGCTGGGCATAGGCGATTTGCAGCAGCAGGGTCTGTTCGATGAAGGCGTAGATCGAGCGCTCGGCGATGTCGCGGGTCAGGCCGGGGATCACATCGCTGACGAAATGGTTGATGTCCAGGATCACCCGTTTGCCGTCGATTCGTCGTACCCGCTTGATGCGCGTCACCTGGCTGCCGGCGGGTGCCTTGATGTGCTCGAGCAGGGCACCTTCCAGGGGCATCTGGCTGAATTCGACCACATCGGTGCTGACGTCGTCGCCCAGGCGCGGGTACGTCTCCTGGAAGCTGACGATGCCGCCGAGCTGGAATTCGATGGGGGAGGTCGACAGCACGAAGGTGCCCTTGCCGTGGATCTTCTGGGCAAAACCACGTTCCTGAAGCTGTTCGATGGCCTTGCGCACGGTGCCTCGACTGGCCTGGTAGCTGTCCATCAGTTCGGTTTCCGAAGGCAAGCGGGCGCCACGCTCCAGGCGTTCGGTGGTAATGCTGGTCAGCAGATCGTTGTAGATCCGGTTGTATTTACTCATGGAGAGGGCTCTGTACCGCGCTGTTCACCGGGGCGGAACCTTAAGGGCCAAGTGGGGGATTTGTCCATTCGGCTGTCATTATTTGATGAGAGGAGCGTAGGACGCTTCCCGTTTTGTCAGGGGGCATCATAAACAATTTCAAGACTCGTCTGTACGAGTTGTTGATTTAACTCGTACAGACGAGTACTTTCCCTTCCACGTGCTGTCGACTCTCAATAACAAGAATGACGCGGAAGAAAAAAAGCATGAGCCACGACTACTCCAAAATCGCCAGTGAGCTGCTGCAAAGCCTCGGTGGCGTCGACAATATCGAGCAAGCAGCCCATTGCGTGACGCGCCTGCGCCTGTCCCTCAAGGACGCCGCCCGGGTGAACAGCGCCACGCTGAACCAGGTCGACCTGGTCAAGGGCTCGTTTTTTACCGGCGGGCTGTTCCAGGTAGTCATCGGCCCGGGCGAAGTGGAAAAGGTCTACGCCGCCCTGCGGGAGCTGACGGGCCTGGCCGCCGCGACCATTGCCGACGTCAAGCGCCAGGGCGCGCAGAAGGGCAACGGCATGCAGCGCCTGGTACGGGTGCTTTCCGACGTGTTCATGCCGATCCTGCCCGCCTTGGTGATCGCCGGCCTATTGATGGGCGTCAACAATCTGCTGGGGGCCAAGGGCATGTTCATTGCCGGCCAGACGTTGCTCGACGCGTATCCGAACCTGGACGGTGTCTGGAGCCTGATCAACCTGATGGCCAACACCTCCTTCGTCTTTCTGCCGGCCCTGGTGGGATGGTCGGCGGCCAAGCGTTTTGGCGGCAGTGAAATTCTCGGCATCGTGCTGGGCCTGATGCTGGTTCACCCGGACCTGCTCAACGCCTGGAACTACGGCAAGGCCGTGGCGGGGCTGGACGGCCAGAGCCTGCCCTATTTCGATATCTTCGGCTGGTTCCGGATCGAAAAAGTCGGCTACCAAGGGCAGATCCTGCCGATCCTGCTGGCGGCCTATGTCATGAGCGTGATCGAGAAGTGGTTGCGTGCCAGGGTGCCCAACGCCATCCAGCTGCTGGTGATTCCCATCACCACCATTGTGGTCACCGGGGTGCTGGCCCTCGCCATCATCGGGCCGGTTACCCGGCACCTCGGGATCCTGATCACCGAAGGCATGGTGGCGCTGTTCGACCTGGCGCCGGTGATTGGCGGGGTGATTTTCGGCCTGCTCTATGCGCCGCTGGTAGTCACCGGCATGCACCACATGTTCCTGGCGGTGGACCTTCAGTTGATCTCGACCCAGGGCGGGACCTTTATCTGGCCAATGATCGTCATGTCCAACCTGGCCCAGGGTAGCGCGGCGCTGGCGGTGTTCTACATGACCCGCAATGCCCGGGACAAGAGCATGGCGTCCACCTCGGCGATTTCCGCTTACTTCGGCATCACGGAACCGGCGATGTTCGGGGTCAACCTGCGCTACAAATTCCCCTTTTATTGCGCCTTGGCCGGTTCGGCCCTGGGCTGCATTTTCCTCTCGTTGAACAAGATCAAGGCCTCAGCCATTGGCGTGGGGGGCTTGCCGGGTTTCATTTCGATCATTCCCGACGCCATACCCATGTTCGTGATCGGCATGGTCATCGCCATGAGCGTGCCCTTTGCCCTGACCTGCGCGTTGAGCATGAAGATCGTCCGGCCCGGGTATCGCGTCGCCTGACCTCCATATAGCCGGGCTGCCTGCAATGAAACCTGCGGGCCAGCACCCAACAGATTGAAGGAATCTCGCCATGCAAGACTGGCAACGCTCAGTGATCTACCAGATTTATCCAAAGAGTTTCTACAGCCACGGCGGCCAGGCCACCGGTGATTTGCTGGGCGTCGTGGACAAGCTCGACTACCTGCACTGGCTGGGAGTCGATTACCTGTGGCTCACCCCGTTCCTGCGTTCCCCGCAACGGGACAACGGCTACGACATCAGCGATTACTACACCATTGACCCCAGCTACGGCACCATGGCCGATTGCGAGTTGTTGATCGCCGAAGCCAACAGGCGCGACATCAAGCTGATGCTCGATATCGTCGTCAACCACACGTCCATCGAGCATCCCTGGTTCCAGGCTGCTCGCAGCAGCCTCGACAACCCGTACCGCGATTTCTATATCTGGCGCGACCAGCCCAACAGTTGGGAATCCAAATTCGGTGGTTCTGCCTGGGAGTACGAAGCACAGACCGGCCAGTATTACTTGCACCTGTTCGACCACACTCAGGCCGATCTGAATTGGGACAACCCGCAGGTGCGCGCCGAAGTGTTCAAGATGATGCGCTTCTGGCGGGACAAGGGCGTGGGGGGCTTCCGTCTCGATGTGATCAACCTGATCTCCAAGCCGGCCGACTTTCCTGACGATCACACCGATGGCCGACGTTTCTATACCGATGGCCCGAACGTACACCGCTATCTGCAGGACATGCACCGGGAAGTCTTCGAAGGCTTCGACCTGATCAACGTTGGCGAGATGTCGTCCACCAACCTTGAGCACTGCGTTCGTTACTCGTGCCCGGAATCACGGGAGTTGTCGATGACCTTCAACTTCCATCATTTGAAAGTGGATTACCCGAACCTGCAAAAGTGGGTGCGGGCCGACTTCGACTTTTTAGAGCTCAAGCGCATTTTGTCCGACTGGCAGACCGGCATGCAGGCCGGTGGCGGCTGGAACGCACTGTTCTGGTGTAACCATGATCAGCCGCGGGTGGTGTCGCGTTTCGGGCAAGACGGAAAGTATCGGGTGGTCTCGGCGAAGATGCTTGCTACCGCGTTGCACTTTCTCCAAGGCACGCCTTTCGTGTACCAGGGCGAGGAGCTGGGGATGACCAATCCGGGCTTCGATCACATCGATCAGTACCGCGATGTGGAAACCCTGAACATCTACCGCCTCAAGCGCAACGCCGGAGTGCTTGAAGCCGAGGCCATGGCGCCGATCATGCAAAAGTCCCGGGACAACGGGCGCACGCCGATGCAATGGACTGCCGGGCCGAACACGGGTTTCAGCCGTGCCGAACCCTGGATCGACGTACCCGCCAACGCGGCCTTCATCAATGTCGAGCAGCAACTGCAAGACCCGACCTCGGTACTGCATTACTACCGTCGCTTGATTGCCCTGCGTCGCAGCGAAGCCTTGATCCAGGACGGGGTCTATCGCCTGCTGCTGCCCGAGCATCCCCAGGTGTGGGCGTACCTGCGCGAAGGGCAGGGCGAACGCCTGCTGGTCGTCAGCCACTTTTACGGTGGCGACTGCGAAGTCCAGTTGCCCGAAGGGATTCTCTCCGGCGACACGAAGCAACGCTGGGTGATCGGCAACTACGACCGCCAACACCGTGAGCGACGATTGTTCCTACGCCCCTACGAGTCGTTCGTGCTGCACCTGAGCGACTGAATAAACGTCATTTCTGACCCAGGCATTGCCTGATAGCGATCACGTTGCGCTCGACGCACCGTGTGCCCTTTATCGCCCATTCGTTGGCGGGCGAAGGACGATTGAAGTGCATCAAAAAACAATAAAAAAGAAGGAGCGGCATATGAAAACAACAATAAATCGTGGACTTGCGGTGTCTTGTATCTGCCTGGCGTTGCCATTCCCGGCCCAGGCCTTGGAGTTCTCCGGCTACCTGCGCAGTGGCGTCGGCAGCGCCACCAATGGCCGCTCCCAATCCTGTTTCCAGTTGCCCGGGGCACAAAGCAAATACCGATTGGGCAACGAGTGCGAACAATATGGCGAACTGGAGCTGCGCCAGGATCTTTTCACCCTCGACGACGGTTCGGTACTGAGCGTGGATGGCATGGCGTCGCTGTACAACCGCTACGACCGCACGCCGACGTTCCAGGGCGAAAACGGCGCGGCGCGGATGCCGCAGATGTATGCCCAGTGGTCGAACATGCCCAGCCTGAACGGAGGCTCGCTATGGGCCGGTCGGCGTTACTACAAGCGTAACGACATCCATATTTCCGATTTCTACTACTGGAACCAGAGCGCCACTGGGGCCGGAATCGAGGATGTGTTGATCGGCGGGCTGAAATACAGCTACGCCTTTTCGCGCAAGGACAACCTGTACCAGAAAGACCCAGTCAACCGGCATGATTTCAACGTGGGCGGCTTCGATACCAACCCCGGTGGCGAGCTGGAGTTCGGCGTAAGCTTCATCGATCAGGCGAATCGTCGTGATGCCCATCGCGGCTGGGCCTTGACCGCCCAGCATGTGCAGCAGGACTTCCTGGGTGGCAAGAATAAACTGGCCTTGCAATACGGTGAGGGGCCCGGCACCGGACTGGGTTATACCGGCGATACCGGACTGGACGACAGCAACAAGAGCTATCGTCTGGTGGAGTTTTTCGATTGGCAGGTCACGCCGCGTTTCGGCGGGCAAGTGCAGGCGGTGTACCAGAAGGACATTCGCCCTGATGGCGCCGATCAGGACTGGCTGTCGTTGGGGGTTCGGCCGGCCTATGCCATCACCGATCAGTTCAAGTTGGTGGCGGAACTGGGCCATGACCAAGTGCAGGCCAGCGATGGAACACGCAAGCTGAGCAAATTCACCTTTGCCCCTACCTGGTCGCCCAAGGGCCCGGAATTCTGGGCCCGCCCGGAAATACGACTGTATTACACCTACGCCAGCTGGAACGCGGCGGCCCAGCGCGCAGCCAATGAACTGGCGGCCGGTTCGGCGCTGTCCGACACCGGCGCATTTGGCGGCACGCGGCATGGTTCCAACGTGGGCGTGCAGGTTGAGTACTGGTGGAAATGACCCGTGTGACGCGGGTCGGTGGATGCGCTCTGCCCGCGATGCCAAAAGAACAGACAGCAGCAGGTGAAGTCATGAACACAACGCAACCTTTGCAATTGCTCGCACCGTTGTCCGGGGTCTTGATGCCCTTGGACAACGTGCCTGATCCGGTCTTTTCCAACCGTGTCGTGGGGGATGGAATCTGTATCGATCCGACTTCGCAGACCCTTTGTGCGCCGCTCTCCGGTGTCGTCGGCACGCTCCAGGACAGCGCCCACGCAGTGAGTGTCACCAGTGACAACGGTGTTCAGGTGTTGATGCACATCGGCCTGGACACGGTGAACCTGGCGGGCAAGGGCTTTACTTCCCGAGTAGAAATAGGTCAACGAGTCGAGGTCGGGCAACCGCTGATCGATTTCGATGCCGACTACATCGCCTTGCACGCGCGCAGTCTATTGACGTTGATGCTGGTGGTCACTGGCGAAGACTTCAGCCTGATACCGGCCCAGTCGTCCTGGGTGGAAAGCGGTCAGCCGTTGCTGCAGGTGAGTCAAGGGACGCCAGGGCAGGACACGCAGACGCAACAGGGCTCGGTGCTGTTTTCCAAGCCGCTGATCCTGCCTAATGACAGCGGTCTGCATGCGCGTCCCGCTGCGGTGTTCGCCCAGGCGGCCAAAGGCTTTGATGCGAACATCTGCCTGCACAAACAGCAGGCCAGCGCCAATGCCAAATCCCTGGTGGCGATCATGGCGTTGCAGACGGTCAAGGGCGACAGTTTGCAGCTCAGTGCCGCCGGTCCACAGGCCGAACAGGCGCTCGAGGCACTGACGCAACTATTGTTGGCGGGCTGCGGTGAATCCGTCCAGGCGCAGCCGACGCCAGAAGTGCCCATGTGCGTCGAATCGCCCACGCCTGAGCGCTGGCAAGGCGTGTGTGCCTCGCCGGGCTCGGTGTCGGGTGTGGTGGTGCAGATCGCGACCCATACGTTGGAAGTGCAAGAGCCAGGCGCGGGAATCGAGACCGAGCAGGCCCTTCTGGACCAGGCGTTGAACCAGGCGAACCAGGCATTGAAGGCGTTGCAGAGCGAGAGTGCAGGCAGTGTCCAGGCCCAGATTTTTGCCGCGCATCAGGAGCTGCTGGAAGACCCCACCTTGCTGGAGCAGGCTCGGGATTTGATCGTCGAAGGCAAGAGTGCGGCCTTTGCCTGGAAAACCGCGACCGAGGCGACCGCCACGCAGTTCCAGCAGTCGGGCAGTGTCCTGCTGGCCGAGCGCGCGATGGATCTGTCCGATGTCGGGCATCGGGTCCTTAAGCTGATCCTCGGCGTACGGGACCACGCCTGGGATCTGCCCGAGCAGTCGATCCTGGTGACCGCGCAGTTGACGCCGTCCCAGACCGCCAACCTGGACACCTCGCGAATCGCCGGTTTCGTCACGGTGGGTGGCGGTGCTACCAGCCATGTGGCGATCCTGGCCCGTGCGCTGGGCCTGCCGTCGTTGTGTGGCGTGCCTGAGCAGGTATTGACCCTCGCCAACGGCACCCCGGTGTTGCTGGATGCCGACAGCGGAGAACTGCATTTGAATCCAGACGCGGCGCGGATTGAGCAACTCCAGGCCTCCCGTGACCGACAGTTGCGACGGCAGCGGCGCGACCTCGAGCAATCGGCCCTGGCGGCCCGTACCCTTGACGGTCATCGAGTCGAGATCACTGCCAATGTCGGCTCGCTTCGGGACGTGGAGCAGGCCATGACCCTGGGGGGCGATGGGGTGGGGCTGTTGCGCTCCGAACTGCTTTACCTGGATCGCGCCCACCCACCGGGACACGACGAGCAAGCGCTCCTGTATGGCGCCGTCGCCCGGGCCCTGGGAGCTGAGCGTAATCTGGTGGTGCGTACCCTGGACGTGGGCGGGGACAAGCCGCTGGCCTATGTGCCGATGGCCCACGAGGCCAATCCGTTCCTGGGCATGCGTGGTATTCGCCTGTGCCTGGAGCGACCTCAGTTATTGCGCGAACAGTTCCGGGCAATTCTCGCCTGTTCGGGGCTGACGCGGCTGCACATCATGCTGCCAATGGTCACGCAGCTGTCGGAGTTGCGGCTGGTGCGGCAGATGTTGGACGAAGAGGTGCGCAACCTGGGCCTGCCGCAAGCGCCGAAGCTGGGCATCATGATCGAAGTGCCGGCGGCGGCGCTGATGGCCGACCTGTTTGCTCCCGAAGTGGATTTCTTCTCCATCGGGACCAACGACTTGACCCAGTACACCTTGGCCATGGACCGCGACCACCCGCGCTTGGCCAGCCAGGCCGATGGCCTGCATCCGTCGGTGCTGCGCCTGATCGCCCGGACGGTCGAGGCCGCTCACGCCCATGGCAAATGGGTCGGAGTGTGTGGCGCGCTGGCATCGGAAACCTTGGCGGTACCGGTGTTGCTGGGGCTTGGCGTGGATGAGCTATCGGTCAGCGTGCCGCTGATTCCGGCCATCAAGGCCTGCGTGCGTGAATGGGATCTGAGCGAATGCCGCACGCTGGCCCAACAGGCCTTGGCCCAGGAAAGCGCCGAGCAAGTGCGCGATCTCTTGCGTATTCATTCACCCACGGCCAGTCCGGCCACCCTGGCCATGGAGAATTGAACATGTTAGACAAACTGCAACAGGCATTCTGGAAAGCCCTGACCCCGGACCTGGTACCGGAAGAGCCCAGGCCAGCGACAGCGGTTGATGAGCTGTCACCGGCCATCGTCGCCGCGCTGGGTGGCGCGGATAACCTCAAGCACCATCAACCCGTAGCGCTGACGCGGCTGCGGGTGGAGTTGCGGGACGTGGCACGGATCGACCGGCCAGGGTTGAGCGCGGCCGGGGTGGCAGGGGTGATGACACTGGAGCACGGTGTGGTGCATCTGATTACGGGCATGCCGGCCTGAACCGTCAAGACGACTGACGGTATCGGTTGACGGGATACACACCGGGGAGCGTTCTATACTCACGGGCATCCAGTTACGGCAATCCGCCGCAATAAGGAGCCCGCCATGAACGACACCCAACGGCTCGCCGCCTTGCGCATCGTTTTGATCGTAGTCGGTCTGATCGCCATATTCGCGATCTGGCCGCTGATGATCCTGTGGCCGTCCGGCTGGGCGTGGCACAGCGGCCATTCCCAGTATCCGCTGATGATCGTCGGCATCTACGCGACCCTCGGCGTGTTCCTGCTGATGGCGTCGCGCGATCCGATGAAACATTTGAGCCTGATCTGGTTCACCGTGTGGTCGAGCGTCGTGCACGGTGCGATCATGGCCGTGCAGTCCTTCGGCGTCGAGATGGACGGGACAAGCCACGTCGGCCATCTGGTGGGCGACGTGCCCGCGTTGTTCATCGTTGCAGCGGCGTTGGCCTTCTTCACGCCGCGGCACAGCAATACGTAACCAGCGAATAGACTGATCCTGTCGAAAAGGCTTGTCTCGGAGTGCACGAAAATGCCCTGTGGATAACCTCCCCAGGGCATTTTTCATTTTGTTTTTTTCATTTTCGCTGGCCTTACTGTTTCTCATCTGCGGGTGTATCGTATTCGCCTTTTGCGGGCCCAACGGTTCGCGCGGATTCAATAGGTGGTTGCGTTCATGTCCTTTACCCGTCGCCAAATACTCGGTGGCCTGGCCGGTCTTGTTGTCGTTGGTGTGGGTGCAGGCGGTGCGTCGCGGTACTGGCTGGGCAAGCGGGCGGACGCCGAGGCCGGTCACGACTATGAACTCATCGCGGCGCCCCTGGACGTGGAGCTGGTGGCCGGGCACAAGACCCAGGCCTGGGCCTTCGGCCCCTCGGCGCCGGGCACCGAGCTGCGGGTGCGCCAGGGCGAATGGTTGCGGGTGCGTTTCATCAATCACCTGCCGGTCGCCACCACCATCCACTGGCACGGTATCCGTTTGCCGCTGGAGATGGACGGCGTGCCGTATGTCTCGCAACTGCCGGTGCTGCCGGGCGAATATTTCGACTACAAATTCCGCGTGCCGGACGCTGGCAGTTACTGGTACCACCCCCACGTCAACAGCAGCGAAGAACTCGGCCGTGGGCTGGTGGGACCGTTGATCATCGAAGAGCGTGAGCCCACCGGCTTCAAGTACGAACAGACCCTGAGCCTCAAGAGCTGGCATGTGGATGAGCAGGGCGAGTTCGTCGCGTTCAGCATTCCCCGCGAGGCGGCCCGTGGCGGCACGGCCGGGCGGTTGGCGACCATCAACGGCGTGCCGCAGGCGGTGATCGATCTGCCGGCCGGGCAGATCACCCGGGTGCGTTTGCTCAACCTCGACAACACCCTGACTTACCGTATCAACATCCCAGGCGTTGAAGCGCAGATCTATGCGCTGGACGGCAATCCCATCGAACCGCGTCCGCTGGGCAAGGAATACTGGCTGGGCCCGGGCATGCGCATTTGCCTGGCGATCAAGGCGCCGCCGGCCGGTGAAGAATTGTCGTTGCGCAATGGCCCGGTGCGCCTGGGCACCTTGCGTTCGGTGCCCAACAGTGACGCACCGACCCAGTGGCCGCCGGCATTGCCAGCCAACCCGGTGTCCGAACCGGACCTGGCCAATGCCGAGAAACTCAACTTCAATTTCGAATGGGTCGGCTCGGTGTCGGTCAATGTCGACAACGGCAAGCCGCCAAGCCTGTGGCAGATCAACGGCAAGGCCTGGGACATCACCGACAAGACCTGCGCCGACCGGCCGATCGCCACCCTGAAGAAAGGCCAGAGCTACATTTTCGAACTGAAGAACATGACCCAGTACCAGCATCCGATCCATTTGCACGGCATGAGCTTCAAGGTGATCGCGTCGAACCGGCACAAGGTCGTGCCATATTTCACTGACACTTACTTGCTGGGCAAGAACGAACGGGCGCAGGTGGCGCTGGTGGCGGATAATCCAGGGGTGTGGATGTTCCACTGCCATGTGATCGACCACATGGAAACCGGCCTGATGGCCGCCATCGAGGTGGCGTGATGCGCCAGATTCGCCCCGCCCGGATCATCGACCGCAGTCGTGACCAGGACTTCATGCGCGAAGCCCTGGCCCTCGCCGCCCAAGGCGCCGCCCTGGGGGAAGTGCCGGTGGGCGCGGTGCTGGTGCAGGACGGCGAGATCATCGGGCGCGGCTTCAACTGCCCGATCAGCGGCCACGACCCCAGCGCCCACGCGGAAATGGTCGCCATCCGCGCCGCTGCCCAGGCGGTGAGCAACTATCGCCTGCCCGGCAGCACCCTCTACGTGACGTTGGAACCGTGCAGCATGTGCGCCGGCCTCATCGTCCACTCGCGCATCGCCCGGGTCGTCTACGGCGCCCTGGAGCCCAAGGCTGGCATCGTGCAGAGCCAGGGGCAGTTTTTCAGCCAGGGTTTCCTGAACCATCGGGTGATGTTCGAGGGCGGGGTGCTGGCCGAGGAATGCAGTACGGTGTTGAGTGAGTTCTTCAAGGCCCGAAGAGCCAAGTCTTCAGACTGATCCCCTGTGGGAGCGCGATAGCGGTCTGTCAGGCAACATGTCTGTTGAATGTCCGGCCGTCATCGCGAGCAAGCTCGCTCCCACAGGGGGCTTGTGGTGGTTGGGCGATTTATTTACGTGCCACAATCACCGCCCGCATCGGCGCCGGCAGCCCTTCGATGGTCTTGCTGTGGTCGGCGGGGTCGAGGAAATCACTCAATGACTGATACTTCATCCACTCGGTGCTGCGCTGTTCTTCCACGGTCGTCAGGCTCACGTCCACGCAACGCACGTCGCTGAACCCAGCGCGGCGCAGCCAGCGTTCCAGGGCCGGGACCGACGGCAGGAACCACACGTTGCGCATCTGCGCGTAGCGGTCCTCGGGTACCAGCACCTGGTGTTCGTCGCCTTCGATCACCAGGGTTTCCAGCACCAGTTCGCCGCCCTTGACCAGGCAGTCCTTCAAGGCGAGCAAGTGTTCGATCGGCGAGCGGCGATGGTAGAACACGCCCATGGAAAACACTGTGTCGAAGCCTTCCAGTTCCGCTGGCAGGGCTTCGAAGGGGAACGGCAAATGCCAGGCGTTGGGCTGCGACAGGTAGCGCTGTACCGCCTGGAACTGGCAGAAGAACAACCAGTTGGGGTCGACGCCGATCACCGTGTCCGCCCCGGCGCCGAGCATGCGCCACATGTAATAACCGTTGCCGCAGCCCACGTCGAGGATGCGCTTGCCCGCAAGATCCAGGTGCGGCGCCACCCGCGACCACTTCCAGTCCGAGCGCCATTCGGTGTCCACGTGCACGCCGAACAGGTCGAAAGGCCCTTTGCGCCAGGGTGACAGGCCCATCAACGCGGCACGCATTTGTCCACGGGTTTCGTCGGAACAATCGGCGTCGAGGGTCAGGCCATTCAGTAGGTCGACGGTGGTGGGTTGCAAAACCGGCAGCGCATCGAGGGCGCTTTGCCAACGCTCCAGGTCGCCGTGGCCCTTTTCCATCTTGCTGTCGAGTTGCGTCTGCAGCGTCGCGGCCCAATCGGCCAGGGGCGTGCCGGCCAGATGGCGGGCGAGGGGGGACAGATCGATCATG
This sequence comes from Pseudomonas sp. NFACC24-1, assembly GCF_900115235.1. Classification (NCBI taxonomy): domain Bacteria; kingdom Pseudomonadati; phylum Pseudomonadota; class Gammaproteobacteria; order Pseudomonadales; family Pseudomonadaceae; genus Pseudomonas; species Pseudomonas sp. NFACC24-1. Next base: position 169,117 of record NZ_FOVS01000007.1, on the reverse strand, counting down.
GCAGGGCAATCAACGAGGCGAAGTTAAGACACTGGAACCACGGCACGACTTTCGAGAAGCCAGCCGCCAAGAGGCGCTCGCGGTGCTCTTCGAGACTGTCGGGCTTCATGACGTTTTCGATGGCGCTGCGTTTCTGGGCAATCTCCAGCTCGCTGTAGCCGTTGGCGCGCTTGAACGCCACGTGCAGGTCGGTGAGCAGGGTGTGTTCCTCTGCATCGTTGAAACGCAATTTTTCCGACAGGATCAGGGCGCCACCCGGCAGCAGGGCCTGACGGATGCGGCTCAACAGTGCGGTGCGCTGGTCCGGCGCGATGAATTGCAGGGTGAAATTCAGTGCCACCACCGAGGCTGGCTGGAACGTCAGGGCGAGGATGTCGCCTTCGATCACTTCCACCGGCAGCAGCTCCTGGAACATCGAGTCCTGGCCGTTGAGGTATTCACGGCAGCGCTCAACCATGGCCGCTGAGTTATCCACCGCGATCACCCGGCAACCATCAGTGCGCACATGACGGCGCAGGGCCTGGGTCACCGCGCCCAGGGACGAGCCGAGATCGTAGAGCACGCTGCCCGGCTGGGCGAATTGCGCGGCGAGCACGCCGAGGTTTTCGACGATGGTCGGATAACCTGGCACCGAACGCTTGATCATGTCCGGAAACACCCGCACTACGTCCTCGTTGAAGGCGAAGTCCGGCACTTGGGCCAGGGGTTGGGCGAATAGGCGATCAGGGTCTTTGCTCACGGCGGTTCCAGCGGCATGGGTGGTGAAAAGGCCGGCATTTTAACCAAAAAACCAGTGGGAGCGAGCTTGCTCGCGATGACGATGGTTCAGCCGGCCATAATGTTGACTGACAGACCGCTATCGCAAGCAAGCTCGTTCCCACATTATTTGGCTCAGTATGGCTTTCGGGCGAACGCCGACGCTGTAATGCCCCATTGGCCCAGCCAATAGCTGACGATGATCAGGTAAGGCGCGGCATGGAAGGGGTGCACGAACCGGTTGATGCCGATGAGGCTGTCGGAAAACACAAACGCAAGTGCCCCGGCGGCGGCCAGCCACGCCGAACGCTTGGGCACGTGGGTGCCCAGCCGTGCCAACGCCCGCCAGAGCATGGCGCTGATGACCAGGCCGTAGATCACCACTGGCACCAGCAACGGCCCGAGACCGCTCGACACCAGGATTGCCAGGAGCACCGCGCCGATGCCCAAGGCCAGGGCCAAGGGCAGCAGCGCCGGTCGGCGGCAGTCGCTGAGGTAGGCTTTCAGGTAGGCCAGGTGCGCCAGCAGAAACGCGCCAAGGCCGAACACGAACAGGTCCCCCGGCCAGGCCAGCAACACATCGCCCACCAGCGAGAAAATCAGCCCGAGGCTGATCCAGCGCCGATATTCGCTGGGCGGCGCATCGTGCAGCCAGCCGAGCAAGGCCAGCACCGGCATGGGCTTGACCAGCAGGCACAGCAGCGTGGCATGCATGGCCACGCCGTACAGGTAGGTGGCCGCACCCATCAGTGCGAGGATCAGCCAACCCACGGTCAGTTCACCGCGATGGCGCAGTCAAAGGTTTCCACGGGCGGCACTTCCGGCGCCCAAGGCTGTTGATAAGTCAGGCGCAAGCGCCCGGTGCCGGCGCTGAACGCCTGGAAGCGCCAGGTCGAGACCCCCGCGGCGCCAACGATGCCGGCGTCTTCCGGATTGAGATAAACCTCCGGCCCCAAGCCCTTCAACACGCCACCGGCCGAATCCTGGATCGCCCAGCGATAACCGGTGCTGGGGTTGCTGGGCAGGCTCAGGATCAGGTTTTGTCCGTTATTGAGCCTTACCGGGCACTGGCTCAGTTTTTCCACGGTCACGTTGTTGCTGGTTTGCGTGGCGCAGGCGCTCAGCAGGGCGAGGCTGAGGGGGACGAGCAGGCGAGTGAGGGACATATGGGCAAAGGCTCCGGCATTCACGACGAACGGCGAGCATAACCGAAGATGCTACTGGGTGTGTCAGGTGGGGATGTGTTGTTGCTGATGGCGCCATCGCGAGCAAGCTCGCTCCCACAGGGGGATTTGTGGTGTTCACAGCATTTGTGATCCACACCAAACCTTGTGGGAGCGAGCTTGCTCGCGATGAGGCCCGTGCAGGCGCTACAAGATGCTCAGAACAACACCTTCGCCACATCCGCAAACCGCTTGGCAAAGTGCACCGTCACCCCTTCCTTGAGGTAGTCCGGCAATTCTTCGAAGTTGCCCCGGTTGGCTTCCGGCAGGATCAGTTCGTTGATTTTCTGCCGGCGCGCCGCGATGACCTTCTCGCGTACGCCGCCAATCGGCAGGACGTGCCCGGTGAGGGTCAGTTCGCCGGTCATGGCCACGCCTTTTTTCGGCGGCTGGTTGCGGGCCAGGGACAGCAAGGCACTGGCCATGGTCACGCCGGCGCTCGGGCCGTCCTTGGGTGTGGCACCTTCCGGTACGTGCAGGTGAACGAAGGCCTCGTCAAAGAACTTCGGATCGCCGCCGAATTGCTTCAGGTGCGAGCTGACGTAGCTGTGGGCGATCTCCGCCGACTCCTTCATCACCTCTCCCAGTTGCCCGGTCAGCTTGAAGCCGCGATTGAGGGTGTGGATGCGCGTGGCTTCGATCGGCAAGGTCGCGCCGCCCATGCTGGTCCAGGCCAGGCCGGTAATCACGCCGATGCCGGACAACACCTGCTCGTTGCGGAACACGGGCTTGCCCAAGGAGGCCTCGAGGTCCTTCGGCCCAAGCTTGATCACCGCTTTCGGGTCGTCGATCAGCTTCATCACCGCCTTGCGCACCAGTTTGCCTAGTTGTTTCTCCAACTGTCGCACCCCGGCCTCACGGGCGTAACCGTCGATCAGGGCCTTGAGGGCGCTGTCGTTGATGCTCAGGCTGCCCTTGGACACACCCGCCTTGGCCAGTTGCTTGGGCCACAGGTGCCGTTTGGCGATGGCGACTTTTTCTTCAGTGATGTAGCCCGACAGGCGGATCACTTCCATCCGGTCCAGCAACGGGCCGGGGATCGAGTCCAGGGTGTTGGCGGTGCACACGAAGAGCACTTTCGACAGGTCCAGGCGCAGATCCAGGTAGTGGTCGAGGAATTCGACGTTCTGTTCCGGATCGAGGGTCTCCAGCAAGGCCGAGGCCGGGTCGCCCTGGTAGCTCTGGCCCATCTTGTCGATTTCGTCGAGCATGATCACCGGGTTCATCACTTCGACATCCTTGAGCGCCTGCACCAGCTTGCCCGGCTGGGCACCGATGTAGGTGCGTCGATGGCCCTTGATCTCGGCTTCATCGCGCATGCCGCCGACGCTGAAGCGGTAGAACGGCCGGCCCAGGGATTCGGCGATGGACTTGCCGACGCTGGTCTTGCCCACGCCCGGCGGGCCCACCAGTAGCACGATGGAGCCGCTGATCTCACCTTTGTAGGCGCCGACGGCGAGGAACTCGAGGATGCGGTCCTTGATGTCGTCCAGGCCGGCGTGGTGCTGGTCGAGCACCTTGCGCGCATGCTTGAGGTCGAGTTTGTCCTGGCCATACACGCCCCACGGCACCGAGGTCGCCCAATCCAGGTAATTGCGGGTGACGGCGTATTCCGGCGAGCCGGTTTCCAGGATGGAGAGTTTGTTCATCTCCTCTTCGATACGCTTCTGCGCCTGGGCTGACAGCACTTTGCCTTCCAGCCGCTGTTCGAATTGTTCGATGTCGGCGCTGCGGTCGTCCTTGGTCAGCCCCAGCTCCTGCTGGATGACCTTGAGCTGTTCCTTGAGGAAGAACTGGCGCTGGTGTTCGCCGATCTTGTTGTTGACCTCGGCGGAAATCTCTTTCTGCAACCGCGCCACTTCGACTTCCTTGCGCAGCATCGGCAGCACTTTTTCCATGCGTTTGAGCATGGGCACGCAGTCGAGCACTTCCTGCAGCTCATTGCCGGTGGCGGAGGTGAGCGCGGCGGCGAAGTCGGTCAGCGGCGAAGGGTCGTTGGGGCTGAAGCGGTTGAGGTAGTTCTTCAGCTCTTCGCTGTACAGCGGATTGAGCGGCAGCAGTTCCTTGATCGCGTTGATCAGCGCCATGCCGTAGGCCTTGACCTCGTCGGTTGGCTCGCTTGGCTGATGCGGGTATTCGACTTCCACCAGGTACGGTGGGCGATGGTGCTTGAGCCAGGTGCGGATGCGCACGCGGGTCAGGCCCTGGGCGACGAATTGCAGCTTGCCGCCTTCCCGGCTGGCGTGATGGACCTTCACCAGCGTGCCGTACAGCGGCAGTTTCGAGGTGTCGAAATGGCGCGGGTCTTCCTGGGGCGTGTCCATGAAGAACAGCGCCAGGGAGTGATGATCGGACTTGGCCACCAGTTCCAGGGTCTCGGCCCACGGTTCTTCGTTGACGATGACCGGCAACACCTGGGCCGGGAAGAAGGGGCGATTGTGGATGGGGATGATGTAGACCTTGTCCGGCAGGTTCTGGCCGGGCAGCGCCAGGCCGGTGCCGGAGGAAGTGTGTTCGATGTGTTCGGAATCAGCGTAGTCGTTAGTGGCTTCAGTAGAGTGCTGGTCGCTCATGGGGCACCTGCGCAATGGGGTATGGGTCTTAGATGGGGCAGGTGGGGGGTGGTTTCAATGGTGGGCGATTGTTAACGGTTATTTCATTGGCCGGTTTTACCCCGTAGGAGCTGCCGAGCGAAGCGAGGCTGCGATCTTTCCTCTGACGCTTGAGTCTCAAGTGAAAGATCAAAAGATCGCAGCCTGCGGCAGCTCCTACGGGGAGGCGCGTCAGGCGACCCGGTTCAAGTCGTTGTGGCGCGTTTCCTTCAGGCACAGCACGGCGATGACGCTGAGCAGCGCGGCCGCCGAAACATAGCCTCCGACATAGCTCAAACCGCCCATCGCCACCAGTTTCTGGGCGAAGAACGGTGCGGCCGAGGCGCCGACGATACCGCCCAGGTTGTAGGCCGCCGAGGCGCCGGTGTAGCGTACGTGGGTCGGAAACAGTTCCGGTAGCAAGGCGCCCATGGGGGCGAAGGTCACCCCCATCAGGAACAGCTCGATGCACAGGAACAGCGCCACGCCGCCGGTCGTACCGTGGGTCAGCAACGGTTCCATGAGGAAACCCGAGGCAATCGCCAGCAGGCCGCCGATGATCAAGATCGGTTTGCGGCCGTAGCGGTCGCTGGCCCAGGCGGACAACGGCGTAGCGGCGGCCATGAACAGTACGGCAAAGCACAGCAGGCCCAGGAATGTCTCGCGGCTGTAGCCGAGGGTGGACACGCCGTAGCTCAGGGAAAATACCGTCGAGATGTAGAACAGCGCGTAACACACCACCATCGCCGCGGCGCCCAGCAAGGTCGGCGCCCAGTATTGGCTGAACAGCTCGACCAACGGCACCTTGACCCGCTCCTGGCGGGCCATGGCATTGGCGAACACCGGGGTTTCATGGAGCTTGAGCCGCACGTAGAGGCCGACGATCACCAGCACGGCACTGAGCAGGAACGGAATCCGCCAGCCCCAGTCACGAAATTGCTCGTCGTCCAGGCTCATGGCCAGGGTCAGGAACAGTCCGTTGGCCGCCAGGAAGCCGATGGAGGGCCCCAGTTGCGGGAACATGCCGAACCAGGCGCGCTTGCCTTTGGGGGCGTTCTCGGTGGCGAGCAACGCCGCGCCGCCCCATTCACCCCCCAATCCCAGGCCCTGGCCGAAACGCAGCAGGCACAACAGGATCGGCGCCCAGGCGCCAATACTGGCGTAACCGGGCAGCACGCCAATGAGCGTGGTGCACACGCCCATCAGCAGCAGGGAGGCTACCAGCGTCGACTTGCGGCCGATCCGGTCGCCGAAATGGCCGAACAACGCAGAACCCAGCGGACGGGCGAGGAAGGCGATGCCGAACGTCAGGAAGGACGACAGCATCTGTGCCGTGCCTGAGGTTTGTGGGAAGAACACCGGCCCGATCACCAGGGCCGCCGCCGTGGCATAGACGTAGAAGTCGTAGAACTCGATGGCAGTGCCGATGAAACTCGCGGTGGCCACGCGAGTGGCCGAGTTGGTCGGCTGGGCAGGCACAGCCTCATTGCAGGTAGCGGTCGTCATGCGGTTATCCCTGACAGTCATGTGCTCCGTTGGAGCGAATTATTATGGTCGAACACCCAGGGATGTGGGCGGGTATCCCGTCGCTGTTTCGGGTAGGAACAGTCCCAGGGCTGATGCGGATTTTGCCGATGGTCTGGCCGGAACCGGCCGGGTGCGGGGTAGGCACGGGGTTCGGGCGGGGCTGGGTAAGCGGGTTGAGTATAGGAAGGGGGCTAACGAATCAACAATACCTGTTGACGCCGAAACGAGCTTTTGTGGCGAGGGGATTTATCCCCGTTGGACTGCGAAGCAGTCCCAAAAACGAAGTTGCGCTGAATCTGATGCAACTGAGCTAATAGTTTGGGGGCCGCTGCGCGACCCAGCGGGGATAAATCCCCTCGCCACAACAGTGTTTCACCTTGAGCTTGCGGGGAATCAGGAAACTGCAGGCACCGAACTGTTATGCCACGCCAGCACCTGGCTGACGCGGTTGTCCACGGTCTCGATGATTTCCAGGCGATAACGCCCGATCTTCAGGCAGACCGGGCTTTCGGGGATGGTTTCCAGGGCTTCGGTCACCAGCCCGTTGAGGGTCTTGGGGCCGTCGCAAGGCAGGTGCCAGCCCAGGGTCCTGTTCAATTCGCGGATCGACGCCGCGCCATCGATCATCAGGCGGCCATCGGGCTGGGGATGGACGTGGGGGTTGTCGAGGCTGTGCTGACTCTCGAATTCGCCGACGATTTCTTCGAGGATGTCTTCCAGGGTGACGATGCCCAGCACTTCGCCGTATTCGTCCACCACCATGCCCAAGCGCCGCTGCTGCTTGTGGAAATTCAGCAGTTGCAGCTGCAAGGGTGTGCTTTCGGGCACGAAGTAGGGTTCATGGGAGGCGGCCAGCAGCGCTTCCTTGGTCAGGCTCGCGTCCGCCAGCAAGTGACGGATCTGGCGGGTGTTGAGCACCGCTTCGACCTGGTTGATATCGCTGTGGAACACCGGCAGGCGCGTCCGTCGGTTCAGGCGCAACTGTTCGATGATCTCGCCGATGGGGTCGTCGAGGTTGATCCCATCGACCTCGCTGCGGGGCACGAGGATATCGTTGACGGTGATGTTGTCCAGGGCGTGGATGCCGGAAATCGGATGCAGCCGGCCGCTGCCCTGCTCTGACTCCTGCTCGCTGCGCGGTGGCGCGGGCATTTCGTCGTCGCTCTGCTGCACCATGCCGGGCTTGCGGGCAAATGGACGCAGCAACAACTGGCTGGCGCCATTCAACAGCCAGGCAAATGGATAGAGGATCTTCAACGGTATGCCCAGCAAGGCGTTACCCAGTGCCAGCACCGCGTCGGGCTGGCGGCTGGCCAGGGTGCGCGGCAAGTAGTCGGCGAACACCAGCAGGGCGGCGCTGGTGCCGAGCCAGGCGACCCAGGGGCCGTTTTCCAGCCAGGTAAAAATCGCCAGCAAGGTGCCGATGACCACGGCCAGGGCGCGACAGAGGGTATTGCACAGGATCAGGCTGGGCAGCGGGAAGGTCAGTGTCGCCAGTGGTTTGTCACTGGCGCGCGAAGCGGTGCGCTGGGCCAGCAGGTGTTGCTGGGCGGCTTCGATCGCCGTGAACAGGGCTGACCAGAGGATCAGCACCACCAGCACGGCGAACAACGGCGCTACGGGCAACGTATCCATCAGGGCCGTCCGTCAGATATGCAGGATGTATTCACGGACCAGCTTGCTGCCGAAGTACGCCAGCATCAGCAGGCAGAAACCGGCCAGGGTCCAGCGAATCGCTTTGTGCCCACGCCAGCCGAGGCGGTTGCGGCCCCACAGCAGCACGCTGAAGACCACCCACGCCAGGCAGGCCAGCAGGGTCTTGTGCACCAGGTGCTGGGCGAACAGGTTCTCGACGAACAACCAGCCGGAGATCAATGACAGCGACAGCAGGCTCCAGCCGGCCCAGAGGAAACCGAACAACAGGCTTTCCATGGTTTGCAGCGGCGGGAAGTTGCGGATCAGCCCGGAGGGGTGCTTGTTCTTGAGCTGGTGGTCCTGCACCAGCAGCAACAGGGCCTGGAACACGGCGATGGTGAACAGGCCGTAGGCGAGGATCGACAGCAGGATGTGGGCGAGGATGCCCGGCTCTTCGTCGATGATCTGCACGGTGCCCGACGGCGCGAACTGCGCCAGCAACACCGTGGCCAGCCCCAGTGGGAACAGCAGCACCAGCAGGTTTTCCACCGGGATGCGCGAGCAGGCCAGCAACGTCAGGGCGATCACGGCGACGGCGATCAGGCTGGCGGCGTTGAAAAAGTCCAGGCCCAGGCCGATGGGCGTCATCAGATGGGTATAAAGGCTGGCCGCGTGGCCGAGCACCGCCAGCACGCCAAGCGTGACCAGCAGGCGTTTGTTCGCCTTGGCACCGGTGGCCAGGCGGGTGCCTTGATAGAGGGTCGCAGCGGCATAAAGGCAAGCGGCGGCGAGGGTGGCAAGCAAGCTGGGTGACAAGGGGAGCATAAATCCTGTTAGGCAAGCCCGAAAGGCGCTGAGTTTGGCATAGAACCCCCTCCACACGAAAGACCACAGCAAGGTGTACGCCGCACGCTTCTTCGCTATAATCCGCGACCTGCCCACGCCGCAGGCTCGCCGAGCACATTTTCACGGTCTGGGCCGCCATTATCCCGGTCTCATCTGGGCCTGAAAGGATCGCGCATGTTTGAAAACCTAACCGACCGTCTCTCGCAGACGCTGCGCCATGTCACCGGCAAGGCGAAACTGACCGAGGACAACATCAAAGACACCCTGCGCGAAGTGCGCATGGCGTTGCTCGAAGCCGACGTCGCCCTGCCGGTGGTCAAGGACTTCGTCAATTCGGTCAAGGAACGCGCCGTCGGCACCGAAGTGTCGCGCAGCCTGACGCCGGGCCAGGCGTTCGTGAAAATCGTCCAGGCCGAGCTCGAAAGCCTGATGGGCGCCGCCAACGAGGACCTGAACCTCGCCGCCGTACCGCCAGCGGTGGTGCTGATGGCCGGTCTGCAGGGCGCGGGCAAGACCACGACCGCCGGCAAGCTGGCGCGCTTCCTTAAAGAGCGCAAGAAGAAATCGGTGATGGTGGTGTCGGCGGACATCTACCGTCCGGCGGCGATCAAGCAGCTGGAAACCCTGGCCAACGACATCGGCGTGACGTTTTTTCCGTCCGACCTGAGCCAGAAGCCGGTGGACATCGCCCAGGCGGCTATCAAGGAAGCGAAGCTCAAGTTCATCGACGTGGTCATCGTCGATACCGCCGGTCGCCTGCACATCGATGAAGAGATGATGGGCGAGATCAAGGCGCTGCATGCCGCGATCAACCCGGTGGAAACCCTGTTCGTTGTCGACGCCATGACCGGCCAGGACGCGGCCAACACCGCCAAGGCGTTCGGTGATGCACTGCCGCTGACCGGCGTGATCCTGACCAAGGTCGACGGTGACGCCCGTGGCGGTGCCGCGCTGTCGGTACGGGCCATCACTGGCAAGCCGATCAAGTTCATCGGTATGGGCGAGAAGAGCGAAGCGCTCGAGCCGTTCCACCCCGAGCGTATCGCCTCGCGCATCCTCGGCATGGGCGACGTGCTCAGCCTGATCGAGCAGGCCGAGCAGACCCTCGACAAGGACAAGGCCGACAAACTGGCCAAGAAGCTGAAGAAGGGCAAGGGCTTCGACCTCGAAGACTTTCGCGACCAGCTGCAACAAATGAAGAACATGGGCGGCCTTGGCGGCCTCATGGACAAACTGCCGAACATCGGTGGCGTGAACCTGGCGCAGATGGGCAATGCCCAGGGCGCGGCTGAAAAGCAGTTCAAGCAGATGGAGGCCATCATCAACTCCATGACCCCGGCCGAGCGCCGCGACCCTGAGCTGATCAGCGGTTCGCGCAAGCGCCGCATCGCCATGGGTTCCGGCACCCAGGTGCAGGACATCGGTCGCTTGATCAAGCAGCACAAGCAGATGCAGAAGATGATGAAGAAATTCTCCGCCAAGGGCGGGATGGCCAAGATGATGCGCGGCATGGGCGGTATGTTGCCCGGCGGCGGCATGCCGAAAATGTAAAGAATCTGCGCCGGCTGTCGTGCCGACGTTGCCCCGCACGGATGCGGGGATCTCCAGCAAACCCGTGCTATGCGGGAGCTGACCTGCCGTTTTCCATGACGGCTCTATGGCAAATCTTGATCGCATGGCGCCAGGCGCCGGAAAAAGACATTTGCAAAAGTCCGGATATTCCTTAGAATATGCGGCCTTTCGGGCACCTATGCCCGCTGTGCATTTAGATTTGCAGCACCGACTACAGGAACGATGTTCACATGCTAACAATCCGTCTTGCCCTTGGCGGCTCCAAAAAGCGCCCGTTTTACCACCTGACCGTAACCGACAGCCGCAACCCGCGTGACGGTTCCCACAAGGAGCAGGTTGGTTTCTTCAACCCTGTTGCCCGTGGTCAGGAAGTTCGTCTGTCCGTGAACCAAGAGCGCGTAGCCTACTGGCTGAGCGTTGGTGCACAACCTTCTGAGCGCGTTGCTCAGTTGTTGAAGGAATCGGCTAAGGCTGCGGCCTGAGCAATATGAACGCGACGCCAAAAGATGCTGATGATTTGATCGTTGTCGGCAAGATCTATTCTGTACATGGCGTTCGCGGCGAAGTGAAGGTGTATTCCTTTACTGATCCGATCAAGAACCTGTTGGACTACAAAACCTGGACGCTCAAGCGCGAAGGTAGCGTGAAACAGGTGGAGCTGGTCAGCGGACGCGGGAACGACAAGTTCCTGGTCGCAAAGCTCAAGGGTCTCGATGATCGTGAAGAAGCGCGTCTTCTGGCCGGTTATGAGATCTGCGTGCCGCGCAACCTGTTCCCTGAACTGACCGACGGCGAGTACTACTGGTACCAGCTGGTGGGTCTGAAGGTCATCGACCACCTCGGGCAATTGCTCGGGAAAATCGATCACCTGCTCGAGACCGGTTCGAACGATGTCATGGTGGTCAAGCCTTGCGTCGGCAGCCTGGATGATCGCGAACGCCTGTTGCCCTATACCGAGCAATGCGTGTTGGCCGTCGACCTTGCCGCAGGCGAGATGAAGGTGGAATGGGATGCGGATTTCTGAACGTGGCTAATTTGCGCGTTGAAGTCATCACATTGTTTCCCGAGATGTTTTCCGCCATCAGCGAGTACGGCATAACCAGCCGCGCGGTGAAACAGGAGCTGTTGCAGCTCACCTGTTGGAATCCGCGGGACTACACCACGGATCGGCATCACACTGTGGACGATCGCCCGTTTGGCGGTGGTCCGGGCATGGTGATGAAGATCAAGCCCCTGGAAGATGCGCTGGTTCAGGCCAGGACGGCAGCCGGGGAGGGTGCGAAGGTGATCTACCTGTCGCCCCAAGGCCGCCAGCTGACCCAGTCGGCGGTACGCGAGCTGGCGAAATCGGATGCATTGATCCTGATTGCCGGCCGTTATGAAGGCATTGACGAGCGTTTCATTGAAGCTCATGTCGATGAAGAGTGGTCGATTGGCGACTATGTACTGTCTGGCGGCGAGCTGCCGGCGATGGTCCTGATCGATGCGGTTACACGACTGCTGCCTGGAGCTTTAGGGCATGCAGATTCCGCTGAGGAAGATTCCTTTACGGATGGTCTGCTGGATTGCCCGCACTACACCCGACCGGAGGTGTATGCGGATCAGCGTGTTCCCGACGTGTTGCTAAGTGGCAACCACGCGCACATCCGGCGTTGGCGTTTGCAGCAGTCCCTTGGTCGGACCTACGAACGACGCGCCGATCTTCTGGAAAGCCGCTCGCTTTCTGGAGAAGAGAAGAAGCTGCTCGAGGAATACATCCGCGAGCGGGACGATAGTTAACAACGTATCGATGGTGAGTCCGACGACTCGCCTTAGGAGCACAGCATGACTAACAAAATCATCCTTGCACTCGAAGCAGAGCAGATGACCAAAGAAATCCCTACCTTTGCCCCAGGCGACACCATTGTCGTCCAGGTGAAAGTGAAGGAAGGCGACCGTTCCCGTCTGCAAGCGTTCGAAGGCGTCGTTATCGCCAAGCGTAACCGTGGCGTGAACAGTGCATTCACCGTTCGTAAAATCTCCAACGGTGTTGGCGTAGAGCGTACTTTCCAGACCTACAGCCCGCAAATCGACAGCATGGCTGTCAAGCGTCGCGGTGACGTACGTAAAGCCAAGCTGTACTACCTGCGTGACCTGTCGGGTAAAGCAGCTCGCATCAAGGAAAAACTGGCTTAAGTCCAGCTTCCGATGCAAAAAAAGCAGCCTGCGGGCTGCTTTTTTGTTGCCTGCGATTTGCGCTTTGAGCACCCTGCATAGCTTCATTTTCCATTTCGATGCCGTGTGTGCCCGCATCCTTCAAGAGTTCTTATGCCAGCCATCGATCATCCGCTGATAGACCAGTTTCTCGACGCCCTGTGGCTGGAGAAGGGCCTGTCCGACAACACCCGTGATGCCTACCGCAGCGACCTGGCGTTGTTCAACGGCTGGTTGCAGGACAATCACCTGGAACTGCTCAATGCCGGCCGTGAGTTGATCCTCGATCACTTGGCGTGGCGCCTGGAGCAGAACTACAAACCCCGCTCGACGGCGCGGTTTCTCTCCGGTCTGCGTGGGTTTTATCGCTATTTGCTGCGGGAAAAGCTGATCGCGGTAGACCCGACCTTGCGTGTGGAAATGCCGCAACTGGGGCGTCCGCTGCCCAAGTCCCTGTCGGAAGCCGATGTGGAGGCGCTGCTGGCGGCACCCGATCTCAGCGAGGCCATCGGGCAGCGCGACCGGGCCATGTTGGAAGTCCTGTATGCCTGTGGCTTGCGCGTCACCGAGTTGATCAGCTTGACGTTGGAACAGGTCAACCTGCGCCAGGGCGTGCTGCGGGTGATGGGCAAGGGCAGCAAGGAGCGCCTGGTGCCGATGGGCGAGGAAGCGATTGTCTGGGTCGAGCGTTACATGCGCGATGCCCGTCATGAATTGCTGGGCGGGCGCCCCAGCGATGTGCTGTTCCCCAGCTTGCGCGGCGAGCAGATGACTCGCCAGACGTTCTGGCACCGCATCAAGCACCAGGCCAAGGTGGCCGGGATCAATAAATCCCTCTCGCCCCACACCTTGCGCCATGCCTTCGCCACACACCTGCTCAATCACGGTGCCGACTTGCGGGTGGTGCAGATGCTGCTCGGCCATAGCGACTTGTCCACCACCCAGATCTACACCCATGTGGCCCGGGCGCGGTTGCAGGACTTGCATGCCAAGCATCATCCACGGGGCTGACATCTGCCGCGATGACGGCGTGTCAGCCGACATCAATCCTGAGTGTGCTTACAAAACGTCGTGCGTCAGCGGCATTCGGCCACGCCAGCCTTATGTGGTAGGCTTTGCCGGTTTGCACAGTGGGCGGTTGGAACCCGAATCTGCGGGTCGGCGTTTCCCGTCTCATTTGTTCGCCTCAGGAGTCCCCATGCGTTTGATCCAGATGTTCACCGCCGCCGCCATTGCGTTGGCCAGTACCTTTGCCATCGCCGACGACGCGGCCGACAAGGCTATCCGCAAAAGCCTGGAAAACCTCCAGCTCGAAGTGCCGATCGAAGCCATCTCGGCCAGCCCCATGGCCGGCCTGTATGAAGTCAAGCTCAAGGGCAGCCGCGTGCTGTACGCCAGCGCCGACGGCCAGTACATCGTCCAGGGCAACCTGTTCGAGCTCAAGGACGGCAAGCCGGTCAACCTCACCGAGATGACCGAGCGCCAGGGCATTTCCAAGTTGATCAACGGCATTCCGGTCGCTGAAACCGTGGTTTATCCGGCGATCGGCGAAACCAAGTCCCACATCACCGTGTTCACCGACACCACCTGTCCGTATTGCCACAAGCTGCATGCCGAAGTGCCGGAGCTGAACAAGCGCGGCATCGAAGTGCGTTATGTGGCGTTCCCGCGCCAGGGCCTGGGCTCGCCGGGCGATGAGCAGTTGCAGGCGGTCTGGTGCTCCAAGGACAAGAAAGCGGCCATGGACAAGATGGTCGACGGCAAGGAAATCAAGGCCGCCAAGTGCGAAAACCCGGTTTCCAAGCAGTTTGCGCTCGGACAGTCAATAGGCGTGAACGGTACGCCGGCGATTGTTTTGGCCGATGGTCAGGTAATTCCGGGCTACCAGCCGGCGCCACAAGTGGCCAAACTGGCCTTGGGCGCGAAATGATCATGGGCGGTCCGCTTTTGAAGATCACGGCTCGGCGAACACATTCGTCGGGCCGTTAAACACAGAGTCGCGTTGCTGCGCGGCTGTATTTCACGGCCGACCTTGCGTCGGCCGTTTCATGGGGAGTCAAGAGTGAATCCGGTCAAAGTAGGCATCTGTGGGTTAGGTACCGTCGGTGGCGGCACCTTCAACGTACTTCAGCGCAACGCCGAGGAAATTTCTCGTCGTGCCGGGCGTGGGATCGAAGTGGCACAAATTGCCATGCGCACGCCAAAGCCTCAGTTCCAGACGACCGGTATTGCGATTACCAACGATGTCTTCGAAGTGGCCACGAACCCTGAGATCGACATCGTCATAGAGCTGTTGGGCGGCTATACCGTTGCCCGCGAGCTGGTACTCAAGGCCATCGAGAATGGCAAGCATGTGGTCACCGCGAACAAGGCGCTTATCGCCGTTCACGGTAATGAGATTTTCGCCAAGGCCCGCGAGAAGGGCGTGATCGTGGCATTCGAAGCCGCCGTGGCCGGTGGTATCCCGGTGATCAAGGCGATCCGCGAAGGCCTGTCGGCCAACCGCATCAACTGGGTCGCGGGGATCATCAACGGCACCGGTAACTTCATCCTCACCGAGATGCGCGAGAAAGGTCGTACCTTCGAAGACGTGCTCGCCGAAGCCCAGGCCCTGGGCTACGCCGAGGCCGATCCGACGTTCGACGTGGAAGGCATCGACGCAGCGCACAAGCTGACGATCCTGGCGTCCATTGCGTTCGGCATTCCGTTGCAGTTCGACAAGGCCTACACCGAAGGCATCACCAAGCTGACCACCGCTGACGTGAACTACGCCGAAGCCTTGGGCTACCGCATCAAGCACCTGGGCGTGGCGCGCAGCACCGCCAGCGGCATCGAGCTGCGCGTGCACCCGACCTTGATCCCGGCCGACCGCCTGATCGCCAACGTCAACGGCGTGATGAACGCGGTGATGGTCAACGGCGATGCCTCTGGCTCGACGTTGTTCTACGGCGCGGGCGCGGGCATGGAACCGACGGCCTCTTCGGTCATTGCCGACCTGGTGGACGTGGTTCGCGCCATGACCTCGGACCCGGAAAACCGCGTGCCGCACCTGGCCTTCCAGCCGGATTCGCTGTCGGCGCACCCGATTCTTCCGATCGAGGCGTGCGAAAGCTCCTACTACCTGCGCATCCAGGCCAAGGACCATCCGGGCGTGCTGGCCCAAGTGGCGAGCATCCTCTCGGAACGCGGCATCAACATCGAGTCGATCATGCAGAAGGAAGTCGAGGAACACGACGGCCTGGTGCCGATGATCCTGCTGACCCACCGGGTGGTCGAGCAGAACATCAACGACGCGATTGCGGCGCTGGAAGCGCTCCAGGGTGTCGTTGGGCCGGTGGTCCGTATCCGCGTCGAACATTTGAATTAATTTAGCGGCAAGTTATAAGCTGCAAGCCGCAAGTAGAAGCCGAGCCGCTTTGACTTGTCGCTTGCCGCTTGACCTTGAAGCTCAAACCGAAGGTTTGCCAAAAAATGCGCTATATCAGCACCCGCGGCCAGGCACCGGCCCTGAATTTCGAAGATGTCCTCCTGGCCGGCCTGGCCACGGATGGCGGTCTCTATGTGCCGGAAAACCTGCCGCGCTTCACCCAGGAGGAAATCGCTTCCTGGGCCGGCCTGCCGTATCACGAGTTGGCGTTCCGGGTCATGCGCCCATTCGTCACCGGCAGCATCCCGGACGCCGATTTCAAAAAGATCCTGGAAGAGACCTATGGGGTCTTTTCCCACAATGCCATCGCACCGCTGCGCCAGCTCAACGGTAACGAATGGGTCATGGAGCTGTTCCACGGCCCGACCCTGGCGTTCAAGGACTTCGCCCTGCAACTGCTCGGTCGCCTGCTGGACTACGTGCTGCAAAAGCGTGGCGAGCGCGTGGTGATCGTCGGTGCCACCTCTGGCGACACCGGTTCGGCGGCCATCGAAGGCTGCAAGCATTGCGAAAACGTCGACATTTTCATCCTGCACCCGCACAACCGCGTCTCGGAAGTGCAGCGTCGCCAGATGACGACGATTTTCGGCGACAACATCCACAACATCGCCATCGAAGGCAACTTCGATGACTGCCAGGAAATGGTCAAGGCCAGCTTCGCCGACCAGAGCTTCCTCAAGGGTACGCGGCTGGTGGCGGTGAACTCGATCAACTGGGCGCGGATCATGGCCCAGATCGTCTATTACTTCCACGCGGCCCTGCAATTGGGCGGTCCGGCCCGTTCCGTATCGTTCTCGGTGCCGACCGGCAACTTCGGCGATATCTTCGCCGGTTACCTGGCGCGCAACATGGGGCTGCCGATCAACCAATTGATCGTCGCCACCAACCGCAACGACATCCTGCACCGCTTCATGAGCGGCAACCAGTACGTCAAGGAAACCCTGCACGCCACGCTGTCGCCTTCGATGGACATCATGGTGTCGTCGAACTTCGAGCGCCTGCTGTTCGACCTGCACGGTCGCAACGGTGCGGCGATTGCCGGGCTGATGGACAGCTTCCGCCAGGGCGGCGGTTTCAGCGTCGAGCCTGAGCGCTGGACCGAAGCCCGCAAGTTGTTCGACTCCCTGGCCGTGGACGATGAGCAAACCTGCGAAACCATCGCCGAGGTGTTCGCCCAGAGCGGCGAACTACTCGACCCGCACACGGCCATCGGCGTCAGGGCGGCCCGTGAATGCCGTCGCAGCCTGGACATCCCGATGGTGATCCTGGGCACGGCTCACCCGGTCAAGTTCCCGGAAGCGGTGGAGAAAGCCGGTGTAGGAAAAGCGCTCGAACTGCCTGCGCATCTTTCTGATTTGTTTGAGCGAGATGAGCGTTGCACCGTGTTGCCCAACGACTTGAAAGCCGTGCAGGCCTTTGTCAGCCAGCATGGCAATCGCGGCAAGCCACTCTGACCGGATAAACCTGTCACATTTTGAAGCCCGTCTCCTGACGGGCTTTCTTGTTTCTGCATGCCAAACTGGCCGGGTTTTCGCCCTTGGAGGGATGGGCGAGTCATCTCGAAGGAAATGCAGATGTCGTTTTTTATCAAAGGCAAACCAGCCCTGGGCTGGGTAATGGGGCTGGCCCTGATGTACTGGACGCAGGGAGGCAACGCGGCGCCGCTGGCGGCTTTCGAAACGCCACCGCCCAACCCAGGCGAACGGCTGGTGCTGGACGCGCAGGAATTGAAATGGATCAAGGAGAACCCCCGGGTCATCGTGGCCACGATGCAGTTTCCGCTGTACCTGTTCAAGAATGAACAGGGGCAGTGGAATGGGCTGAACCACGACGTTCTCCAGCGCATCGCCCACATGACCGGCCTTGAGTTCGTGCATCGGGAGTCATTCTCCCCCGGCGAGTTGCTGACAATGCTGGAGAATGGCGAAGCCGACATGACGACCCTGCTGGCGATGAACGAAGAGCGTCGGGACTTCCTGAGTTTCAGCCATGCATTCGGTGGTTCCGGTTGGGTATTCGTCGGCCGTGACGGGGAGTCGTCCCTCCATTCGCTGGAGCAGCTCGAAGGGAAGGTCCTGGCATTGCCGGCACGCCATGCATTGGAGGCGGAAATCAGGCGCGATTACCCGGCGATCAAATTGCGCACGACCAAGACTTTTGGCGAGGCGCGGGCGCTGGTGGAGAGCCGGGAAGCCTACGCCACCATCGAAAATGAAACCGGGGTGCATCTCTATCCCGCCGGACAGTTGCAGGTCGGCAGCGGCCTTGAGGGCAAGTGGGAACCGGACTACCTGGCGGTGCGCCAGGACCTGACCGTGCTGTTGAGTATCTTGAATAAAGCGCTGGAAGCCTTCCCCGCCGAGGACATGCGTGCACTGCGTTCGAAATGGATGGCCGGTGCGACGCCCGTCCAGGCGCCATCGATCTGGGAGCGGATGTCCCGCTGGGGTTACTGGTGTGTGACCGTGGTCGTGGTGTTTGGTCTCTTGTCCCTGCTGTGGAACCGTCGCCTGCAGATACAGATCGACCAACGCCTCAAGGCCGAAGCGGTCCTCAACGACCAGTTGATGCTCCAGCGGGCCTTGATGGATGCCATTCCCGACCCGATTTTCATCTGTGATCTGGAAGGGCGCCTGATCATGTGCAACAAAAGCTATGAAGACCAGTTTGCGACCCGCTTCGAAAAACTCCGGGGCACGCGGCTTACCGACTCGGCATCATTCCCGCCGGCTACCGCCGAGCTGCTGCATGGGGAAGTGATGGAGCAATTGCGCACCGGCCAGTCTCGATTCGTCGACCGGCAATTGATGTTCAGCGGCGGACTGCGGGAAATCTATCATTGGTCGGTGCCGTTCTATGGGGCTGATGGACAGTTGCGCGGCATTCTGGGCGGCTGGACCGATGTCGGACGGCGGTGGCGCCGTTGCGACAGGGGCCTGGCTGAGCCGGCCGTCACCCCGTAACGGCTCTCGGAGAACGCTGTTGTCTGCCTGTCATATTGGACGCGCATGCTCGGTTGAACAGGTTGAAGGCATGCCGGTTCGGTGCGCTGACGAACTTTCTGCTGCGGCCCACGGTCATTTACTGTGCACATGCAGTTGTTTCGGACTATTGAAGGGTGAGCGAATGGAAAGTATCAGCCTATTGCTGAATGAAGCCTTGAGCCCGTATCAGGTGTCGCTGACTCCCTCCGGCGCCAAGGGCGAATGCCGGGTGACGCTGAAGAATGCCAGCGGGGTCATCATGGTCGAGCGAGTGTTCAATCAGGCCCAATTGACCGACAAGCGTCAGTTGACGGACGTGGTCGATGGCCTGCATCGCGATGTGCTGATTGCCGAGGGTCGCCTGGAGCCCTGTGTGATTGCGGCGCTGCGCAATCTGGCGCGCGACAAGGTCATGGTCGCGGCGAATTGACTGGGCTTTTGTGGGAACCTTCCTACGTCTTGATGAGTCAGACCCTTTACCAGCAAGAGCGAGCATTGTGCTCCGGTGCTTGTCGCTTGTTGTGCGGACCTTGAATGGTCACGTTTAACCCCGAGTCGTCTCCCCACTTCTCGGGGTTTCTTTTTGCCCGGCGTTTATGTTTTTTGGTGTGTTCTGTCGGGCGCAGGAAGCTTTTGTGGGAGCGAGCTTGCTCGCCATAGCGGAGTGTCAGTCGAGATCGATGCGGCTGATCTGACGCCATCGCGAGCAAGCTCGCTCCCACAGTTTGATCTCCCGTGACTGCCCCTGCAGTGCCTCAAATGGCGCCGTCACTGCGCAGTTTGGCGATCTGCTGTGGGTCGTAGCCCAGCTCACCGAGCACTTGTGCGTTGTGTTCACCCAGTGCCGGCCCGACCCATTCGCAGGTGCCCGGGGTGTCGGAGAGCTTCGGTACGATCCCCGGCATCTTGAACGCCTTGCCGTCCGGCAGCTTGGCCTGCAGAAACATCTCGCGGGCGAGGAACTGCGGGTCGCTGAACATATCCTCGGCGCTGAAGATCCGACTGGCCGGCACCCCGGCCTGGTTCAATTGGTCGATAACGCTGTCGAGCGGCAGCGCGTTGACCCAGCGATCGATGACCCCGTACAGCTCGTCACGCCGACTGTCACGGCCATCATTGCTGGCCAGTTGCGGGTCATTGGCCAGGTCGTCACGGCCGATGATCTGCATGAAACGCTTGAAGATCGCATCGCCGTTGGCGCCAATCTGCACGTGCTTGCCATCGGCGCTGGTGTGGATGGACGAGGGGGTGATGCCGGGCATGATATTGCCGGTGCGCTCGCGGATGAAGCCGAACACGTCGAACTCCGGCACCATGCTTTCCATCATGGCGAAAATCGCCTCGTACAAGGCCACGTCCACCACTTGTCCGGTGCCGCCGTTGATCTCCCGGTGACGCAGGGCCATCAATGCGCCAATCACGCCCCAGAGGGCGGCGATGGAGTCGCCGATGGAAATCCCGGTGCGCACCGGTGGGCGGTCTTCGAACCCCGTGATGTAGCGCAGGCCGCCCATGGATTCGCCCACCGCGCCAAACCCCGGCTGGTCTTTCATCGGCCCGGTCTGGCCGAAGCCCGAAAGCCGCACCATCACCAGTTTCGGGTTCAAGGCATGCAGCACCTCCCAGCCCAGGCCGAGCTTTTCCAGCACGCCGGGGCGAAAGTTTTCGATCAGGATGTCGGCTTCGCCGAGCAGTTTTTTCAGGATCGCCAGGCCTTCGGGGTGCTTGAGGTTCAAGGTCAGGGACTTCTTGTTGCGCGCCTGGACGAACCACCACAACGAGGTGCCTTCGTACAGCTTGCGCCACTTGCGCAGCGGATCACCGCCGTCGGGCGATTCGACCTTGATGACTTCGGCACCGAATTCGCCGCAGATGCGCGAGGCGAAGGGCCCGGCGATCAAGGTGCCCAATTCGATGACTTTGACGCCGGCAAGGGGGTTGGCAGTAAGCGACATGGCGGATCCTGTAGGACAAAGGCAGAACGAATAGAGCGTTTTATCATAGGCCAGGGCCGGTCGCCGCAGGTTGATGGTCGGCAATTCGTGGATTGCCTGCGTCATCGGTTAGACTTGCCGCCTTTCCTCGTATCAAGAAGTCCGTTCATGGCCCAGCCGTCCACGACCTACAAGTTTGAACTGAACCTCACCGACCTCGACCGCAATGTGTACGAGAATGTGAAGCAGACCATCGCCCGCCACCCTTCGGAAACCGAAGAGCGCATGACCGTGCGCCTGCTGGCCTACGCGTTCTGGTACAACGAGCTGCTGGCATTTGGTCGTGGTCTGTCAGACGTCGATGAACCTGCGCTGTGGGAAAAGAGCCTGGATGACCGTGTGCTGCACTGGATCGAAGTCGGCCAGCCGGATGCCGATCGCCTGACCTGGTGTTCGCGCCGGACCGAGCGCACCAGCCTGCTGGCCTATGGCAGCCTGCGGGTGTGGGAAGGCAAGGTGATCCCGGCGGTCAAGAACCTGAAGAACGTCAACATCGCCGCCGTACCCCAGGAAGTGCTCGAAACCCTGGCCCAGGACATGCCCCGGGTGATCAAGTGGGATGTGATGATCAGCGAGGGCACGATTTTCGTGACCGACGACCGTGGCCAGCATGAAGTCCAGCTGCAATGGTTGCTGGGCGAGCGCGGTTGAACCGCCCCGGCATCAAGTGAACTCATTGTGGGAGCGAGCTTGCTCGCGAATACGGTAGATCAGTTTGCATTTATGTTGAATGTGCCGCCGCTTTCGCGAGCAAGCCCGCTCCCACACAAGCTCCCTGCCAGAACTTTCACGATTATCCAGAGAAATGTCCGTCACCCCATGCGCATAGAACCCCGCCAACTGCCCGACACCCTGCCATTTCTCGGTGACCTGCCGCCCCTGTTGACGCGCCTGTACGCGGCACGCGGCGTACAGTCCGAGGCTGAACTGGACAAGAGCCTGGCGCGCCTGATTCCCTTTCAGCAACTCAAGGGGATCGACGCCGCGGTGGATCTGTTGGTGACGGCATTGGAGCAGCGCCAGCGCATCCTGATCGTGGGGGACTTCGATGCCGATGGCGCGACCGCCAGCACCGTGGGGATGCTGGGGTTGCGCCTGCTCGGTGCAGCCCATGTCGATTACCTGGTGCCCAATCGCTTCGAATATGGCTACGGGCTGACCCCGGAAATCGTCGAAGTCGCCCTGGCCCGCGCACCGCAGTTGCTGATCACCGTGGATAACGGCATCTCCAGCGTGGAAGGCGTGGCGGCGGCGAAAGCGGCGGGGCTCCAGGTGCTGGTCACCGACCACCACTTGCCTGGCCTCGAATTGCCGGCGGCCGATGCCATCGTCAATCCGAACCAGCCGGGCTGCGAGTTCCCGAGCAAGGCCCTGGCCGGTGTCGGGGTGATTTTTTATGTGCTGATGGCCCTGCGGGCGCGTCTGCGCAGCCTGGGGTGGTATGCCAGCACCCCCCAGCCGAACATCGGCGAATTGCTCGACCTGGTGGCCCTGGGCAGCGTGGCCGACGTGGTGCCCCTGGACGCGAATAACCGGATCCTGGTGCACCAGGGCCTGGAACGGATTCGCGCCGGACGCGCCCGGCCCGGCATCAAGGCGATCCTGGAAGTGGCCAAGCGCGACGCTTCAAGGATTACCTCCACCGACCTCGGATTTATCCTCGGGCCGCGTCTGAATGCGGCGGGGCGCCTGGACGACATGAGCCTGGGCATCGAATGCCTGCTCACCGACGACCCGGCCCTGGCGCGGGAGATGGCGGCGCAACTGGACGGCATGAACCAGGACCGCAAGTCTATCGAGCAGGGCATGCAGCGTGAAGCCCTGGCTCAACTCAAGGACCTGCCGGTGGAGTCGATGCCATTCGGTTTGTGCCTCTTCGATCCACAGTGGCACCAAGGGGTCATCGGCATTCTCGCCTCGCGGATGAAAGAGCGCTATTTCCGCCCGACCATCGCCTTTGCCGATGCCGGGGACGGTTTGCTCAAGGGCTCGGGGCGCTCGGTACCGGGCTTTCACATTCGCGATGCGCTGAGCGTGGTGGCGGCGCAGCATCCGACCCTGATCAGCAAGTACGGCGGTCACGCCATGGCGGCGGGGCTGACGTTGCCGGAAGCGAATTTTCCGTTGTTCGCCGAAGCGTTCGACGCGGAAGTGCGCCGGCAATTGCGCGAAGAAGACCTGACCGGCCGGTTGTTGTCGGATGGCACCCTGGCGGTGGAGGAATTCCACCTCGAACTGGCCCGGGCGCTGCGCCATGCCGGTCCCTGGGGCCAGCATTTCCCGGAGCCGATGTTCCATGGCGTGTTCCAGTTGGTCGAACAACGGGTGGTGGGCGAACGGCACCTGAAGGTCATTCTCAAGAGCGAGTGCGGCTCGGTGAAGCTCGACGGCATCGCCTTCGGCATCGACCGCGAGATCTGGCCAAACCCTACCGTGCGCTGGGTGGAACTGGCCTACAAGCTCGACCTCAACGAGTTCCGCGGCCAGGAAACGGTGCAGTTGATGATTGCCCATATCGAACCGCGGTAGGCACAAATGCTATCGATCAAGTGATGACGTGTGGCGAGGGGATTTATCCCCGCTGGGCTGCGCAGCAGCCCCCAAAATATCCCAGCCCCGAATTTCTTCAGCCAAACGGCATTGGCCGGGTTCACGGCTGCTTCGCAGCCGAACGGGGATAAATCCCCTCGCCACAAAGTCACAGGCCCGATCAAGAGTAATCTGGTCACACCGTCGGTTTTTTAGGTTCTGAACCCTCCTGCCTCCCGGGTTGTCGACTAGGCTCTAAGCACTGCTTGATAGCCCTTGTGACGTCTTGTCGATTTTTTGCCCGCGGGGGCGGGTGTTGCACCTTCTTGTCACTCGTCGACTTTTCAAACAGAACCCTGGAGCCTGCCCACTGATTCGAGAGGTGCCCCATGAGTCTGCTGCTGGAACCCTATACCCTTCGCCAATTGACCTTGCCCAATCGCATCGCGGTATCGCCGATGTGCCAGTATTCGAGCACCGATGGCCTGGCCAACGATTGGCACCTGGTGCACTTGGGCAGCCGCGCCGTGGGCGGTGCCGGCCTGGTGTTCACCGAAGCCACCGCCGTGACCGCCGACGGTCGTATCACCGCCCAGGATCTGGGGCTGTGGAACGATGAACAGATCGAACCCTTGCAACGCATCACCCGGTTCATCACCGCCCAAGGCGCCGTGCCGGGCATACAACTGGCCCATGCCGGGCGCAAGGCCAGCACCTGGCGACCTTGGCTGGGCAAGCATGGCAGCGTCAAACCGGCGGATGGCGGCTGGGTGCCGGTCGGTCCGTCGCCGATTGCCTTCGATCCGCAACACACCCAGCCGGTGCAGTTGGACGAAGGGCAGATCGCCGGGGTGATCCAGGCCTTCGTGGATTCGGCCAGGCGCGCCCTCACGGCCGGTTTCAAGGTGGTCGAGGTCCACGCGGCCCATGGTTATCTGCTGCATCAGTTCCTGTCGCCCTTGAGCAATCAGCGGCGCGATCAATACGGCGGCTCGTTCGAGAACCGCATCCGCCTGGTGCTGCAAGTCACCGAAGCGATCCGGGCCGTATGGCCGCAAGAGCTGCCGGTGTTCGTTCGCGTCTCCGCCACCGATTGGGTCGAGGACGGTTGGAACCCGGATGAAACCGTGGAGTTGGCGCGGCGCTTCAGGGCGCTGGGGGTGGACCTGATCGATGTGTCATCGGGCGGCACGGCCGCCAATGCGGAAATCCCCACCGGCCCGGGTTACCAGACACGCTTCGCCGAGCGGGTGCGCAAGGAGTCGGAAATCGCCACCGGCACCGTCGGCATGATCACCGAACCGGCCCAGGCCGAACACATCCTGCGCACCTGCCAGGCCGACATCATTTTCCTGGCCCGCGAACTGTTGCGCGATCCGTACTGGGCCCTGCATGCCGATGATGACCTGGGCGGCCGCAAGGCCACGTGGCCGGCGCAGTACCAGCGGGCCACGCATCGGGACCAGCCGATTCATGAGTCGGATTTGCGCGATTGAGTGCCCAGTAAAACAAAAAGCCCCGGTCGTCATTGGCCGGGGCTTTTTCTTATTTGAAATCGTTGGTGCCTGTACTGCCGCCTTCGCGAGCAAGCCCAGGCACCCGATCACTGTCAGGGATACTTGCGCTTATCCGGTGCCGGCGGGAAGTACTGGTACAACCAGGTCTCGCTCAAGGTGCGGTCCTTGGTGCGAATGAACAGGCGCATCTGCACCGGGTCCACCCGGTCATCGGTCGGGTACCAGTCGAAGGTAATGCGGTAACCCTTGATCGCATCCAGCACCAACACATTGAAGTCCTTCACTTCGCCGTGGGAGCAGGTCACCACCGGTTCGATGCCGGTGCCCGGCGGCAGTTGATCGAGGCCGCCGCCGCTGAAGTCCACGGCGAAACGACGTGCCCAGACGGTCGGGTAATGCTCGCCCGGTGCCCAGCCTTCGATGAAACCGCCCATGCCAGAACGGGTGGCGTCGACGTGGGCCAGGTCGGTGCTGACCGGCGGCAACGCGCTCCAGTAGAGCTTATAGCCATAGTTCAGCGAATCACCGGCGGCCACCGGTTTTTTCGGCGTCCAGAACGCGACGATGTTATCCAGGGTCTCTCCGGTGGTAGGAATTTCCAGCAGGTCCACCGAGCCTTCGCCCCACGCCGTCGTCGGTTCGACCCACAGGCTTGGGCGCTTGCTGTACCAGTCCACGGTGTCCTGGTAACTGGCAAAGTCGTGGTCGGTCTGCACCAGGCCGAAACCTTTCGGATTGCTGTCGGCGAAGGCATTGAATTGCAGGGTGGCAGGGTTGTTCAACGGACGGCAGACCCACTCGCCGTTGCCGCGCCACATGGCCAGCCGGTCGGAGTCATGGATTTGCGGGTGAATGGTGTCGCACATGCGCCGTTCCACGGTGCCGCAGCTGAACATGCTGGTCATGGGGGCGATACCCAGTTGCTCGATGGCGGTACGGGCATTGATGTGCGCATCGATTTCCATCACCACCCGGGTCGGCTGGCAATCGATGTCGAACCGATAGGCACCGGTGGCGCTGGGGGAGTCGAGCAGGGCGTAGACCACGAAACGGGTGCTGTTCTTGTCCGGGGTTTCGAACCAGAACTTGGTGAAGTCCGGGAATTCCTCGCGCTTCTTGGCATAGGTGTCGATGGCCAGGCCGCGGGCCGACAGCCCGTACTGGCCGCTGGCATCCACGGCGCGGAAATAGCTGGCCCCCAGGAACGAAACGATGTCATGTCGATCCAGCTCCGGCGCCTTGAAGACACGAAAGCCGGCGAAGCCCAGGTCACCCGTCAGTTGCGAGGTGTTGACCGTGGTTTTCTCATAGTTGAACAGTTCCGGACGGAAGTGCACTTCACGAGCCATACGCGTCTTCGGGTCGACGCTGTACATGCGCACCGGCTGCTTGAAACCCATGCCGACGTGGAAGAACTGTGCGTCCAGTTGCCGCCCTTCCAGGTCATTCCATAACGAGTGATTGACGTCGTATTGGATGGCGTTGAACTGCAGTGGCGACATTTGCGCCAGGGTGGGTGGCAGGACTTGCTTGGTGTCGACGTAGCGGCTTTCGGCCAGCCGCCGGGCCTGATCCTTCAAACCGTTGAAATCGAAGGGACGGGCTTCGCCGTCGGCAGTCTGATCGGCGGCCCAGGCGCGTGCGGCCATGAGCCCGGAGGCCGACAGCCCGGTGTAGGCGGCGAAGGCCATGGAGGCCTTGAGCAGATTCCTGCGGTGCATAAATACAACCTTTCTCGAAACAATCCCGCGCCGATCCTGGCAACAAAGACTGATAAAGGAGTTCGGACATGCCTTTGGCCAAACGCTACGAACGTTAGAACAGATGCCTGAGAGCTGGATCGGTTCACCGAGGCGCAAAATCATAGGGGAAATACGGGCTTTGAGAGCAGGGAAAGCGTGGCTTGGTCAAATTTTCTTACAGTTATTTCTTTTTTTATGTCGATTCCAACTTTTTTTGACTAATTACTCTAAAACTCCCTTTTCACGCTTTGAATCCTCCCTATTCTTTAGCGTGATAGACGATCTAACCCGGGTTCAGACGGCGCTATCAGGTCAACCTCGACGTAAGAAGGACAACTCATGACAAAAATACAGGGCATTACCGAAATGCTGGGGATCTTTCCAGGCCTGACCAACCCGCGCAGGACACGCCGGCTCAGCCTTGAAGAATTGAGGCTGGTGGAGCGTTATCGGGAGTTGTCGGAAAACGACCGCATCGCCATGCGCTACCTGGTGGATGCGATGAGGAGTGTTTCGCGGTTTTGAAGCGTGGCGCAGGTGAGCGGTCGGGGCAGGCGCGCCGGCCGACATCACTCCACCGACCAGTCCTGGGGACGTTCGGTGCGCAGGTGCAGTATCCGCAGGACTTGCAGTTGTCCCTGCTCGAGCCGGTACGGGGCAACGAACGGGTAGCGTGTCAGCACCAGCTCTCGAATATCGGGAACGACCGAAGGACGGCCCGAGCCGGGAAAGCGTTGCAGTTGGCGCAATGTCTCCAGGATGGCGAGGATGACCTCATCGGCGCCTTCTGCGCCGATAGCGCTTTGGTAATGTTCGTGGATCGAGTCGAGGTCACTCTGTGCTTTGTCGGTCAGTACGATGCTCGGCACGCTTTGCCCACTTAGCCTTCACGGCGTCCAGATCGGTCAGGTTTCCAGCGTCGGCATCGGCCATGCCTTCGCTGATGGCTTGCAGATGCCAGGATTCGGCTTCCACATATCGAACCAGTGCACGCTTGAGGTGATATTGGCGGTCGCGGTCGGTGGCGGCAGCCAGCAAGTCCAGCTGTTGGGCCAGACCTTCTTCCACACGAAAGGACAAAACGGGCGAGGCCATGGCTGATCTCCAAGGTGTATACGTTGTAGACACCCTAGGTGCTGCCAGGATTTCCGTCAACCGGCGGGCGTGCACCGATCGACGAAAACCTTAGCAGGACGAACGCCGGGCAGGCGCGAGCATGTGTTGCCAACGTTGTCTTGTCGTCAATGCTTGAACATCACATGCCGCACCACCGTGTAATCCTCCAGCCCATACATGGACATGTCCTTGCCATAGCCGGAACGTTTCTGACCGCCATGGGGCATTTCGCTGACGAGCATGAAGTGGGTGTTCACCCAGGTGCAGCCATATTGCAGGCGTGCCGACAGGCGATGGGCACGGCCGACATCGCTGGTCCAGACCGATGAAGCCAGGCCGTAGTCCGAGTCGTTGGCCCAGGCCAGCACTTGCGCTTCGTCTAGGAACGGGGTGACGGACACCACCGGCCCGAAGACTTCCCGGCGGACGATTTCGTCATCCTGCTGGGCGTCGGCCAGCACCGTCGGTTCGAAGAAGAACCCGTTGCCGTCCACCGCCTTGCCACCGGTGACCAGGCGGATATGCGGCTGGGCGATGGCCCGCTCGACGAAAGCGGCCACGCGGTCGCGGTGCTGGGCGGTGATCAGCGGGCCCATCTCGGTGTCGGATGCGGTTTGCAGGCCGTACTTGATGCTGCCCACCGCGGCGCCGAGTTTCTCGACGAATTGTTCGTAGATGCCTTGCTGGGCATAGATGCGGCAGGCGGCGGTGCAGTCCTGGCCGGCGTTGTAGAAACCGAAGGTGCGGATGCCTTCCACGGCCGCGTCGATGTCGGCATCGTCGAAGATGATCACCGGGGCTTTGCCGCCCAGCTCCATGTGCATGCGCTTGACGCTGTCGGACGTGCTGGAAATGATGTTCGAGCCGGTGGCGATGGACCCGGTCAGCGACACCATGCGCACTTTCGGGTGGGTGACCAGCGGGTTGCCGACGGTCTGCCCACGACCGAAGATCACGTTGAGTACGCCGGCCGGGAAAATCTCCGACGCCAGTTCCGCCAGGCGCAGGGCCGTGAGCGGGGTCTGCTCCGACGGCTTGAGCACCACGGTATTGCCGGCGGCCAGGGCTGGGGCGATTTTCCAGGTGACCATCATCAGCGGGTAGTTCCACGGCGCGATGGAGGCGATGACGCCCACCGGGTCGCGACGGATCATCGAAGTGTGCCCCGGCAGGTACTCGCCGCCCGCCGAACCGCTCATGCAGCGGCTGGCACCGGCAAAGAAGCGGAACACGTCGGCAATCGCCGGAATTTCGTCGTTCAGCGCGGCGCCAAGGGGTTTGCCGCAGTTGTCCGACTCCAGCTTCGCCAGTTCTTCGCCGTGGGCTTCGATGGCGTCGGCCAGCTTGAGCAGCAACAGGGAACGGTCCTTGGGCGCAACCTGCGACCAGCTGTCGAAGGCGCTGTCGGCCGCACGGACGGCGGCATCGACCTGGGCTTCGCTGGCCTCGTTGATTTCCACCAGCACTCGCCCCAGCGAGGGGTTAAACACGGCCTGGCCGGGGCCTTCGCCGTTCACCAGGTGGCCGTTGATCAGCAGTTTGGTTTGCATGTCCAAGTCCTCTTGAGTTTTGTTTGTTGTCTGGGTGGGAGCGGGCTTGCTCGCGAATGCGGTATGTCATCCAATATTTGCACCGCCTGACACGCCGCTTTCGCGAGCAAGCCCGCTCCCACAGGAGATCCGGTTCCACAGTGACATTTATTTCCCGCCGCTACCGGCCACGCTCTCACCCCCGCGGGTCAGGTAATACGCGCCCAATATCGGCAACATCGTGACCATCATCACCAGCATCGCCACCACATTGGTCACCGGCACGTCGCGCGGGCGGCTGAGCTGGTTGAGCAGCCACAGTGGCAGGGTGCGTTCGTGGCCAGCGGTGAAGGTGGTGACGATGATTTCGTCGAACGACAGCGCGAAGGCCAGCATCCCGCCGGCCAGCAGTGCCGACCCCAGGTTAGGCAAGATGATGTAGCGAAAGGTCTGCCAGCCGTCGGCGCCCAGGTCCATTGAGGCCTCGATCAGGCTGTGGGAGGTGCGGCGCAGGCGGGCGATCACGTTGTTGTAGACGATCACCACGCAGAAGGTGGCGTGGCCGACGACGATGGTGAACATCCCCGGTTCGATACCCAGGGTCTTGAAGGTCCCCAGCAGGGCAATGCCGGTGATGATCCCCGGCAGGGCAATCGGCAGGATCAGCATCAGCGAAATGCCCTGTTTGCCGAAGAACTCGCGACGGTACAGCGCCGCCGAAGCCAGGGTGCCGAGCACCATGGCGATCAGCGTGGCGATGGCCGCGACCTGCAACGACAGCTTGATCGCCTCCAGCACATCCGGGCGCGAGAAGGCGATGCTGAACCACTTCAGGGTCAGGCCCTTGGGGGGGAAACTGAAGGCCGCGTCCTCGGTGTTGAAGGCATAGAGGAAGATGATCAGGATCGGGAAATGCAGGAACACCAGCCCGCCCCACGCCGCGATCCGCAAGCCCCACGAGGCTCGGTCTTGAGAGTCAGAGCGCATCGAAAGCTCCCAGTCGCTTGACGATGGATAGATAGACCGCGATCAGCACGATAGGCACCAGCGTGAACGCCGCGGCCATGGGCATGTTACCGATGGCGCCTTGCTGGGCGTAGACCATGCTGCCGACGAAGTAACCCGGCGGGCCCACCAACTGGGGCACGATGAAATCCCCCAGGGTCAGCGAGAAGGTGAAGATCGAGCCGGCGGCAATGCCCGGGATCGACAGCGGCAGGATCACCTGCGTGAACGTCTGGCGTGGCCTGGCGCCCAGGTCCGCCGAGGCTTGCAGCAGCGAGGGCGGCAGGCGCTCCAGGGACGCCTGGATCGGCAGGATCATGAACGGCAGCCAGATGTAGACGAACACCAGGAAACGCCCCAGGTGTGAGGTGGACAAGGTGCTGCCCCCCACGCCGGGGATCCCCAGTACGAACTGCAACACCGGCCCCAGGCCCAGGTGCTGGACGAACCACTGTGCAACGCCGCCCTTGGCCAGCAGCAGCGTCCAGGCATAGGCCTTGACGATATAGCTGGCCCACATCGGCAGCATCACCGCGATGTAGAAAAACGCCTTGGTCTTGCCGCGGGTGTAGCGCGCCATGTAGTACGCAATCGGGAATGCGACGATGGCGCTGGCGATGGACACCGCTATCGCCATGCTCAGGGTGCGCAAAATGATGTCGAAGTTCGACGGTTGGAACAGCGCCGCGAAATTCGCCAGAGTCAGGTCCGGCGTGACCGCCATGGTGAAGTCGTCGAAGGTGTAGAACCCCTGCCACAGCAAGGTCAGCAGCGAGCCGAGGTAGATCGCGCCGAACCAGAGCAGCGGCGGCACCAGCAACATCGACAAGTACAGGTTGGGCCGTCGGTACAGCAGGTTGGCAAAGCGCCGCAGCGGCGAACCGGGCGCAGGCGCTTGGGTGATGGTGAGGGTGTTCATCTCACACCTCGCCGCTGACGGTGTCGTGCAGCGCGACCATCGCCTCACGGGCCCAGCGAACGCTGAGGGGCTGGCCGGTCTGGTGCCGGACTGTGTTGTCGAGCCACTGGGTGTTGGCCTGGCTGAGGTTCAGGGTCTGGCCGTTGGCAAGTTTCAACTCGTAGCGTGTGGCGCTGCCCTGGTACTGGATGTCGTGCAGCAGGCCGTGGACCTCGATCTCATCGCTGGCCAACGGGCCCTCGGCGAAACGCACGTGTTCCGGGCGGATCGAGAACGGCTGTGGATAACCACTCAGTTCCCGGGCCAGCTCCCCACGAATCACGTTGGAGGTGCCGACGAATTCGGCGACGAAGGTGGTCGCCGGTTTCATGTACAGGTTGCGTGGGGTATCGACCTGTTCGATGCGCCCCTTGTTGAACACCGCCACGCGATCGGACATCGACAGCGCTTCGGTCTGGTCGTGGGTGACGAAAATGAAGGTGATGCCCAGCTGGCGTTGCAGCTTCTTCAATTCGCCCTGCATCTGTTCGCGCAGCTTCAGGTCCAGAGCGCCCAAGGGTTCGTCCAGCAACAACACCCGCGGACGGTTGACTAGCGCCCGGGCCAGGGCCACGCGTTGGCGTTGGCCGCCGGACAGCTGGACCGGCTTGCGTTCGCCATAGCCACCCAAGGCCACCATCTCCAAGGCTTCGTTGGCGCGCTGGATGCGTTCGGCCTTGGCGACGCCTTTGACTTTCAAGCCGTAGGCCACGTTGTCGCGTACGTTCATGTGGGGGAAGAGGGCGTAATCCTGGAAAACGGTGTTGACGTCCCGCTGGTACGGCGCGAGCCCGGTGGCTTCTTCACCGTGGATGCGAATCGAGCCGGCACTGGGTTGCTCGAACCCGGCGATCAGCCGCAGGCAGGTGGTCTTGCCCGAGCCGGACGGACCCAGCATGGAAAAGAACTCGCCGTCCTGGATATCAATGGAGACCCGGTCAACGGCTTTCACATCGCCGAACTGACGGGATACCTGGGTGAACTGGACTGCAAGCGTCATGGTGCGGGGCTCCAAAAAGCGGGGCTTATGTTCTGAGTTATCGGGCACGGACCTGTGGCGAGGGGATTTATCCCCGCTGGGCTGCGAAGCAGCCCCAAAGCAGTCGACTCAGTCTGCCTGATAGTCAGAGGCGTCAGTTTTGGGGGCGCTTCGCGCCCCAACGGGGATAAATCCCCTCGCCACAAGAGCAGATGTTCATCTGCTATTTTCATGCGACTGAAGGGACTTACCGCCCACCCATGATCGCAATGTAGTCCTGGGTCCAGCGGCTGTACGGCACGAACTTGCCGCCCTCGGCCTGTGGGGTTTTCCAGAAGGCGATCTTGTCGAACTGATCGAAGCCGTTGGTCTTGCAGCCTTCGGCGCCCAGCAGTTCGCTGCCCTTGCACGCTGCCGGCACCGCAGGCAAGGAGCCAAACCACGCGGCCACGTCACCCTGGACTTTCGGTTGCAGCGACCAGTCCATCCACTTGTACGCGCAGTTGGGATGCTTGGCCTCGGCGTGGAGCATCGTTGTATCGGCCCAGCCGGTGGCGCCTTCTTTCGGAATGGTCGAGGCGATCGGTTGCTTCTCGTTCATCAGGCCGTTGACCTGATACGGCCAGGCGCCGGACGCCACCACGCCTTCGTTCTTGAAATCGCTCATTTGCACGGTGGTGTCGTGCCAGTAGCGGTGAATCAGCGGCTGCTGAGCCCTCAGCAATTCCAGCACGGCCTTGTACTGCGCTTCGTCGAGTTGGTACGGGTCCTTGATGCCCAGCTCAGGCTTGGCGGTCTTGAGGTACAGCGCCGCGTCTGCGATGTAGATCGGGCCGTCGTAGGCTTGCACGCGGCCTTTGTTCGGCTTGCCGTCCGGCAGGTCCTGGGCATTGAACAGCACGCTCCAACTGGTGGGCGCCTGCTTGAACACGTCGGTGTTGTACATCAGCACATTCGGGCCCCATTGATACGGGGTGCCGTAGGTCTGCTGGTTGACCACGTACCACGGCGCATCCTTCAGGCGCGGGTCGAGATTCTTCCAGTTGGCGATCAGCGCGGTGTTGATCGGCTGCACGCGCTTGCCGGCAATCAGCCGCAACGAGGCGTCGCCGGAGGCGGTGACCAGGTCATAGCCGCCCTTGGTCATCAGGCTGACCATTTCGTCGGACGTGGCGGCGGTTTTCACATTGACCTTGCAGCCGGTTTCTTTCTCGAAAGCGCTGACCCAGTCGTAGGCCTTGTCGCTTTCGCCGCGTTCGATGTAACCCGGCCAGGCAACGATATCCAGTTGACCTTCGCCGGCACCGACGGCCTTGAGCGGTTCGGCGGCCTGGAGGCTGACGCTGGTCAGCAGCGCCGTTGTGAGTGCACTGAGCAATACGGTCTTGTGCGCGTACATGGAAATCCCTCTTGCTTTAATTATGGTCGGGGCAGTGTTCGAACCGGGTGAAGCGCCATGGCTGGCCTGTTATTAGAGTAGTTCTGTTAGCTACAGATGCTGGCCGTGGCGGGCCATGATGTGGCGCACCACGCTGTAGTCCTGGAGTGAATCGCTGGACAGGTCTTTCCCATACCCCGAACGTTTCAGGCCGCCGTGGGGCATTTCGCTGACCAGCATGAAATGGCTGTTGATCCAGGTGCAGCCGTATTGAAGCCGCGCCGCCACCTGCATGGCCTTGTCCAGGTTCTGCGTCCACACCGAGGAGGCCAGGCCGTATTCGGAATCGTTGGCCCAGTCCACCGCCTGGCTGAGTTCGTCGAAACGGGTCACGGTGACGACCGGGCCGAACACCTCGCGCTGGACGATTTCATCGCTTTGCTTGCAGCCGGCCAGCAGCGTCGGTTGGTAATAGAAACCGGCGCCGGAATGCACCGCCGCGCCGGTGATGCGTTCGATGTGCGGCTGGCCGAGGGCGCGCTCGACAAAACTGGCCACGCGGTCGCGCTGGCGGGTGCTGATCAGCGGGCCGATCTCGTTGTCGGCATCGCGCTTGCCGGCAAAGCGCAGGCTGCTGACCGCTGCGCCGAGTTCGGCCACCAGGCGATCGTGAATCCCGTCCTGGGCGTAGATCCGGCACGCCGCGGTGCAATCCTGCCCGGCGTTGTAATAGCCGTAGGTGCGCACGCCTTCGACCACGGCCTGGATGTCGGCGTCGTCGCACACGATCACCGGCGCCTTGCCGCCCAGTTCCAGGTGGGTGCGCTTGAGGGTTTTCGCTGCCGCCTGGAGGATCTTCTGCCCGGTGACGATGTCGCCGGTCAGCGAGACCATGCGCACTTTCGGGTGGCTGACCAGATGGCTGCCCACACCTTCGCCACCCCCGCAAATGATATTGATGACGCCTCGCGGCAGGATCCTGGCCAGTGCCGGCGCCAGCGCCAGGATCGACAGCGGCGTATGTTCCGATGGCTTGAACACCAGCGTATTGCCCGCGGCCAGGGCTGGGGCGATTTTCCAGGCGGCCATCATGATCGGGTAATTCCACGGTGCAATGGACGCCACTACGCCAATCGGGTCGCGGCGCACCATGCTGGTGTAGCCGGGCAGGTATTCGCCACTGAGCTGGCCGGTCTGACAGCGCACGGCGCCGGCGAAGAAACGGAACACATCCACCGTGGCGCTCAGATCATCCTGGCGCGCCAGGTGCAGCGGCTTGCCGCAGTTCAGGGATTCGAGGCGGGCCAGCTCATCGGCGTTCTTTTCGATGGCGCTGGCGATGTCCAGCAACAGGTTCGAGCGTTGTTGCGGCGTGGTGCGCGACCAGCCGTCGAAGGCGCGATGGGCGGCGAGGATCGCGGCTTCCACCTGTTCGGTGCTGGCCTCGGCGATGTGAGCCACCACCTCACCAGTGGCCGGGTTGAGGATCGGCTCGACAAGACCTTCACCGGCAACGAGCTCTCCGTCGATCAGCAACGCGGTGCACAAGGGGGGTTGCGTGCCAGCCATGTCCGATTTCTCTTTTTATATCGGTTGAAACACAGAACCTGTGGGAGCGAGCTTGCTCGCGATGGCCGTCTATCCATCGACAATTGCTTTAATGACACTCCGCCATCGCGAGCAAGCTCGCTCCCACAAGGGATTGTGCTGATGCAGCAAGACTAGTGCTCAGCCCCGAGGCCGACAAATTCGAAATTCTCAAGGCTGCGTTCGATTAAATAGATGGCTTGCGCCCGCCATGAGGTTGTTCCCGGGCGACGGCCAGGAACGGGTCGACCGACGCCGGTCGCGCCGTGCCCCGGCGCCAGGCCAGGCCTACGTCGAGGGTCTGGTTGAGGTCGGCGATCGGCCGGGCTTCGATGATGTCGCCTTCCAGCGACCAGGGGCGGTAGGTCATGTCCGGCTGGATCGACACGCCCAATCCAGCCGCCACCAGGCTGCGCACCGCTTCGGTCGAGGCGGTGCGCAGGGTGATCCTCGGTTGCAGGCCGGCGCCGCGCCACAGGCGTTGGGCGTTGCGGTCCATTTCATCGACGTTCAGCTGGATCAGCGGTTCGCGGGCCACGTCGGCCAGGTTGATGCTGTCGTGTTCCAGCAGTGGGTGCTGTGCCGGCAACCACAAGCGGTATGGCGAATGGGTCAGGACTTCGGTCTGCAACGCGTGGCGGTCTTCCAGGTTGGACAGGATCAGCACCCCGACATCGATTTCGCCGCTGACCAGCAAATGCTCGATGTACGGCCGTTCGTCCTCCATCACGCGGATCTCCACGTTGGGGTAGGCACGCTGGAAACGGGTGAGCAGGTCCGCCAGGTAATAGCCGGCGACCAGGCTGGTGACGCCAATGGTGACTTGGCCGGCCACCTGATCGGTGCTTTGTTGCAGGCTGCGCTTGGCGTTGTCGACAGTGGCCAGGATCAAATGGGCCTGGCGCAGGAATTGATGGCCCTGGTGGGTCAGGGTCATGCCCTTGGCGTGGCGGCTGAACAGGCTGACGCCGATGTCCTGCTCCAGTTGCTGGATCGCCAGGGTCAGGGTGGACTGGGAAATGAACGCCGTTTGCGCAGCGGCGGAGATGGAACCGGTTTCGGCCACGGCGATGAAGTGGCGGATCTGACGCAGGGTCATCATGGGCGTATACCCGGTGGGCGATTTTATCGATGTGCTGGAGTGTATATCGTTTTTTCAGAAGGGTAGGTAAGTGCGTCTTCGAATGAGCCAGGCAACATCTGGAAGCAATCTCGCCTGCGGCGTCAGGGCACTTTCGATCTAGGCTGGGGGCCTTACGTTGACCCGACAATGTGGAGGCAACAAATGAACACCCGTGGATTGCTCGATCAGCTTCTCAAGTCCGGCCAGGAAATGTTGCAGAACAAGGCTGGCGGTTCACAGGGCAAGTCGTCCGGCGGCCTGGGCGGGTTGCTCGGCGGCTCCGGCAACCTGGGCGGGATGCTTTCCGGCGCGGGCGGTGGGGCCCTGGCCGCTGGGGCCATGGGCTTGTTGCTGGGTAACAAGAAAGCGCGCAGCTTCGGTGGCAAGGCCCTGGCCTACGGTGGCCTGGCTGCCTTGGGCGTGATCGCCTACAAAGCCTATGGCAACTGGCAGGCCCAACAGGGCACCGCGCCGAAAACCGAACCGCAGACCCTCGACCGCGTGCCCCCGGCGCAGGTGGAACAGCATAGCCAGGCGATCCTCAAGGCCCTGGTGGCGGCGGCCAAGGCCGACGGTCATGTGGACGAGCGGGAGCGGCAGTTGATCGAGGGTGAATTCACCAAGCTCGACAACGACCAGGAGCTGCAACACTGGCTGCACGCCGAGCTCAACAAACCCCTGGACCCCACCGACGTCGCCCGCGCCGCCAGCACCCCGGAAATAGCCGCGGAAATGTACATCGCCAGTGTGATGCTGGTGGACGAGGAAAACTTCATGGAGAAGTCCTACCTCGACGAACTGGCCCGCCAACTCAAGCTGGAGCCGGGGTTGAAGGTAGAACTGGAAAAGCAGGTGCGCCAGGCGACTGCCTAAACAGCCCCAACGCTATTTCCTGTGGGAGCGAGCTTGCTCGCGATGGCGCCCGGTCAGTCACAGCGTTTTTGACTGGTACACCGCTATCGCGAGCAAGCTCGCTCCCACAGTGGTTTTGTAGTGTCTGGCAGTTCTGTGTCCAACGCATTTCCTGTGGGGGCGAACCTCGACCTGGTCAAAATCCTCCCACGCCGCCATACAGACGCCACGCCGCCCTCGGCTATACTCCCCAGCATTTCAAGTGCCCGAGGTTTTACTGTGAAGAATTGGACATTGCGCCAACGCATCCTGGCGAGTTTTGCGGTGATCATCGCCATTATGCTGCTGATGGTGGTTGTCTCGTATTCACGGTTGTTGAAGATCCAGGACAGTGGCGAAAAGGTCCGGACCGACGCGGTGCCAGGGGTGTATTTCAGTTCGATGATCCGCGGTGGCTGGGTCGACAGCTATGTCCTGACCCAACAGATTGTCGGCCTCTCGGGGAACCGGGAAATCACCGCCGAGGACAAGGCTCGCTACCAGGGTTTCGAGCAGCACCTGCGCGAAG
The DNA here is from genome assembly GCF_900115235.1 of Pseudomonas sp. NFACC24-1. Classification (NCBI taxonomy): domain Bacteria; kingdom Pseudomonadati; phylum Pseudomonadota; class Gammaproteobacteria; order Pseudomonadales; family Pseudomonadaceae; genus Pseudomonas; species Pseudomonas sp. NFACC24-1. Next base: position 131,486 of record NZ_FOVS01000007.1, on the reverse strand, counting down.
AGATACAGAACTACCAGAAGTTGATCCAGAACCCCGCCGATCAAGCCTCGTTCGACGAGTTCGAGGCCTTCCACCTGGCGTTCAATCAGGCGGTGGCAAAGGTCCTGGACTTGTACCAGCGCAAGGACTACGAGGGCGCACGGCTGGCGCTGGAGAAAGACCTGACGCCCGCATGGATCGGTGGCCGCGGGCATTTGAATCAGATCATCGAGCGCAATCGCGAGCTGGCGCAAAGCGCCACCCAGACCATTGGCGATGCGGTGACGGCGGCCAAGGTCGCCATGGGCCTGTCGTTCCTGGTCGCACTGATCGTCGCCGTACTGTGCGGGCTGTTGTTGATGCGGGCGATCATGGCGCCGATGAATCGCATCGTCGAGATCCTCGCGATCATGCGCAGCGGAGACCTGAGCGGGCGCCTGAACCTGGCGCGCAAAGACGAATTCGGCGCCGTGGAAACCGGCTTCAACGACATGATGGCTGAACTGACCTCGCTGGTGTCCCAGGCCCAGCGCTCTTCCGTGCAGGTCACCACCTCGGTCACCGAGATCGCCGCCACCTCGCGCCAGCAACAGGCCACGGCCACCGAAACCGCTGCCACCACCACCGAGATCGGCGCGACGTCCCGGGAGATCGCCGCCACCTCCCGGGACCTGGTGCGCACCATGACCGAAGTCTCCACCGCCGCCGACCAGGCTTCGGTGGCCGCCGGCTCCGGCCAGCAGGGCCTGGCGCGCATGGAGGAAACCATGCATTCGGTGATGGGCGCCGCCGACCTGGTGAACGCCAAGCTGGCGATCCTCAACGAGAAGGCCGGCAACATCAACCAGGTGGTGGTGACCATCGTCAAAGTGGCCGACCAGACCAACCTGCTGTCCCTCAACGCGGCCATCGAGGCCGAGAAGGCCGGTGAGTACGGGCGCGGTTTCGCCGTGGTGGCCACGGAAGTGCGGCGCCTGGCGGACCAGACTGCCGTGGCGACCTATGACATCGAGCAGATGGTGCGTGAGATCCAGTCCGCCGTATCGGCGGGTGTGATGGGCATGGACAAGTTCTCCGAAGAAGTGCGCCGAGGCATGGCCGAAGTGCAGCAGATCGGCGAGCAACTGTCGCAGATCATCCATCAGGTCCAGGCCCTGGCCCCGCGTGTATTGATGGTCAACGAAGGCATGCAGGCCCAGGCCACCGGCGCGGAGCAGATCAATCACGCCTTGGTGCAACTGGGCGATGCCAGCAGCCAGACCGTGGATTCCCTGCGCCAGGCCAGTTCCGCCATCGACGAGCTGAGCCAGGTCGCCGTGGGGCTGCGCAGCGGCGTCTCGCGTTTCAAAGTCTGATGGGCGAAATCGATACCCGGCGTGGTGCCGCACCGACGGCCCGCCAGTCGTTGTTCCTGGTGTTCTGCATCGGCAATGAACGGTACGCCCTGCAGGCCATCGATGTGGTGGAGGTGCTGCCGCGCTTGCCCCTCAAACCGATTGCCCGGGCGCCGTCCTGGGTGGCAGGGGTGTTTGCCTGGCGCGGCACGATGGTGCCGGTGATCGACCTGTGCGCCCTGACGTTCGGCCAGAATGCCGAGGCCCGGACCAGTACACGATTGGTGCTGGTGCGTTATCGAAGCGACGGGCAACAGGCCGGGCAAGTGCTGGGATTGATCCTGGAACAGGCGACCGACACCGTGCGTTGTGATCCGGCCGATTTCAAACCCTATGGCTTGGATAACCGGCAGGCGCCGTACCTCGGCCCCGTACGCGAGGATGCCCACGGATTGCTGCAATGGGTGCGGGTCAATGATCTGCTCGACGAGTCCGTTCGGGCGCTGCTGTTTCCTGCGCCGCCGCTGGACCTCGACGACCTCGGGGCAACGCCATGATCAACGATCAGCGTTTTTTCGATTTTCTCAAGGAGCGCATCGGCCTTGATGTGACCTCCGTCGGCACCGCGATCATTGAGCGGGCCGTGCGCCAACGCATCAGTGCCGTGCCCGGGCGAACCGCCGATGAATACTGGCAGGCCCTGCAGCATTCGGCCCCGGAGCAGCAGGCGCTGATCGAAGCGGTGATCGTCCCGGAGACCTGGTTCTTCCGCTATCCCGAATCCTTCGCGACCCTCGCCAGGCTGGCCGTCAAGCGCCTGGCCGAGATCAAGCACCTGCGTGCGCTGCGCATCCTCAGCTTGCCGTGCTCCACGGGCGAAGAGCCGTATTCCATCGCCATGGCCTTGCTCGACGCGGGCCTGGGGCCACATCAGTTCAAGGTCGACGGCCTGGACGTCAGCCCGCTGTCGGTGGCGCGGGCCAAGGACGCGCGCTACGGCAAAAACTCCTTCCGCGGCGCCGACCTGGGTTTTCGCGAACGGCATTTCGATGTCGCGGACGAGGGTTACCGCCTCAGCGAACGGGTGCGTGAACAGGTGCGCTTGCAGGTGGGCAACCTGTTGGATCCGGCCTTGCTGGTGAACGAGGCGCCTTACGATTTTGTGTTCTGTCGCAACTTGCTGATCTATTTCGACCAGCCGACCCAGCAGCAGGTGTTCGAGGTGCTCAAGCGCCTGACCCATCAGGACGGTGTGCTGTTTATCGGCCCCGCCGAGGGCAGCTTGCTGGGACGCCTGGGCATGCGCTCGATCGGGATAGCCCAATCGTTCGCCTTCAGCCGCCACGGGGCTGCGGAGCCTCAACCGTTGCCAGCGTTGATGCCGCCGCCGTTGCCGGTTCGTCAGCCGCCGCCCCGGGTCGTTGCGCCGGTGATTCGGCCGCGGCCGTTTGCCGCGAACGTCACGCCGATTGCCCCGCCCAAGAGCAGCGACGCCGCGACCTTGCTGGCCAATATCGCCGCCCTGGCCAACGGTGGCAAAAGCGCCGAGGCCCGCGGGGCGTGCGAAGAGTATTTGCGCAGCCATGCGCCGAACGCCCAGGTGTTCTATTGGCTGGGCCTGCTCAGCGACATGGCCGGCAGTGCGCTTGAAGCCCAGGGTTTTTATCGCAAGGCGCTTTATCTTGAACCGCAACACGCCGAGGCCCTGGTGCATCTGGCGGCGCTGCTGGCTTCCCAGGGAGACGCGGCCGGAGCCCGTCGATTGCAGGAACGCGCCGCCCGTAGCGGGCGCACGGTAGACAGTGAGCACAAACGATGAGCGGTTCGGCTTCTTACAACGTCACCCATGACGATGCCCAGGCAATCGATGATTGCTGGAACCGCATCGGGGTGCATGGCGATAAATCCTGTCCACTGTTGGTCGAGCATATCCACTGCCGCAATTGCTCGGTGTATTCGGCGGCGGCCACCCGGCTGCTGGACCGTTATACCTTGCCGCAGGATCAACGGGACTTGTCCCTGGCCCCAGTGGACAATGATGTGGTCACACGCTCGCTGCTGATGTTCCGTCTCGGCGAGGAGTGGCTGGGCCTGACGACACGCAGCCTGGTGGAAGTGGCACCGTTGCAGCCGATCCACTCGTTGCCCCACCAACGCTCGCGGGCCCTGCTGGGCGTGGCGAATGTGCGCGGGGCGCTGGTGGCCTGCCTGTCGCTGGCGGAGCTGTTGGACCTGGAGCCCGGGGCGGCGGTTGCCGGTACACGGGTCATGCCGCGCATGTTGATTGTCGCGGCCAAGGGCGGGCCGGTGGTGGTGCCGGTGGATGAGGTGGACGGCATCCACGCCATCGATGAGCGCATCCTGGCGAGCGCTTCGCCATCGGCGGGCAAGTACACCCGTGGCGTGTTGCCCTACAAAGGCCGCAGCCTGCGCTGGCTGGATGAAGAACAGCTGCTGTCCGCCGTGGCCCGGAGCCTGTCATGACCCCTGACCAGATGCGCGACGCTTCGTTGTTGGAACTGTTCAGCCTGGAGGCCGAAGCCCAGGTCCAGGTGCTGAGCACCGGTTTGCTGGCCCTGGAGCGCGATCCGAGCCAGGCCGATTACCTCGAGTCGTGCATGCGCGCGGCGCATTCCCTCAAGGGCGCGGCACGGATTGTCGGGGTGGATGCCGGCGTCAGCGTGGCCCACGTCATGGAAGATTGCCTGGTCGGTGCCCAGGAGCGGCGCCTGATGCTGGGGCCCGAGCACATCGACGCCTTGCTGCAAGGCACCGACCTGCTGACGCGCATCGCTACGCCGGGCAACAACGTCGGTGCCCCGGATGTCGACGCCTATGTGGCGTTTATGGGGCGTTTGCTCGACCCCAGCGCAGCGCAACTGCAGGCGCCGGTACCGACAAGCCTCGAGGTGCCTTTCGATCCCGTCAGTGTCGAGCGGCTCGTTCCGGAACCGTTCGCGGCACCGGAGCCGGCTTCGAAGAATAAACGGGTCACCGAAGGCGGCGAGCGGGTCTTGCGGGTCACGGCCGAACGCCTCAACAGCTTGCTCGATCTGTCGAGCAAGTCCTTGGTCGAGACCCAGCGCCTCAAGCCCTGGCTGGCGACGCTGCAACGGCTCAAGCGCCAGCAAGGCACTGGCTTGCGCGCCCTTGAAGAGCTGAACGTGCACCTCAAGGACCATGCCTTGAGCCTGCAGGCCCAGGAAGCCCTTGGCGATGCCCGCCGCTTGCTCGCCGAGACCCAGCAGTTGCTGGCGCAGAAAACCGCCGAGCTGGATGAGTTCGCCTGGCAGGCCAGTCAGCGGGCGCAGGTGCTGTACGACACGGCGCTGGCCTGTCGCATGCGGCCGTTCGCCGATGTGCTGTCGGGGCAGGTACGGATGGTCCGTGACCTGGGCCGCAGCTTGGGCAAGCAGGTGCGCCTGGAGATCGAAGGCGAGAAAACCCAGGTCGACCGCGATGTGCTGGAAAAGCTCGAAGCGCCACTGACCCACTTGCTGCGCAACGCCGTGGACCACGGCATCGAAGCCCCGGAGCAACGGATACTGGCCGGCAAGCCCGCCGAAGGCCTGATCCGCCTGCGTGCTTCTCATCAGGCTGGTCTGCTGGTCTTGGAGTTGGCGGACGACGGCGCAGGGGTGGACCTGGAGCGGGTGCGCCGCAGCATTGTCGAGCGCGCGCTTTCCCCTGAGCAAACAGCCGCCAGCCTGAGCGAAGAGGAACTGCTGACCTTCCTGTTCCTGCCCGGTTTCAGCCTGCGCGACAAAGTCACTGAAGTGTCCGGGCGTGGCGTCGGCCTGGACGCCGTCCAGCACATGGTCCGGCAGTTGCGCGGGGCGGTGGTGCTGGAGCAGGCGGCGGGCGAGGGCAGTCGTTTCCATCTCGAGGTGCCGCTGACGCTGTCGGTGGTGCGCAGCCTGGTGGTGGAGGTCGGCAATGAGGCGTACGCCTTTCCCCTGGCCCACATCGAACGCATGTGCGACCTGGCGCCGGAAGACATCGTCCAGGTCGAAGGGCGTCAGCATTTCTGGCACGAAGGCCGGCATATCGGCTTGGTCGCCGCCAGCCAGTTGCTCAATCGCCCGTCGACGCAGAACAGCGGCCAGACCCTCAAGGTCGTGGTGATCCGCGAGCGCGAGACGATCTACGGGGTGGCGGTGGAGCGGTTCATCGGCGAGCGAACCCTGGTGGTCCTGCCCCTGGACGAACGCCTGGGCAAGGTCCAGGACATTTCCGCCGGGGCCCTGCTCGACGATGGCTCGGTGGTGTTGATTATCGATGTCGAAGACCTGCTGCGCTCGGTGGAAAAGTTGCTCGATACCGGGCGCCTGGAGCGCATCGCCCGGCAGAACCAGGCCCAGGCCCCGCGCAAGCGGATCCTGGTGGTGGACGATTCCCTGACCGTGCGCGAGCTGCAACGCAAGTTGCTGCTCAATCGTGGCTATGACGTGGCGGTGGCGGTGGATGGCATGGATGGCTGGAATGCATTGCGCTCAGAGGATTTCGACTTGCTGATCACCGACATCGACATGCCGCGCATGGACGGTATCGAGTTGGTGTCGCTGTTGCGGCGCGACAACCGCTTGCAGTCGTTGCCGGTGATGGTGGTGTCCTACAAGGATCGCGAAGAGGATCGTCGCCGTGGTCTCGACGCCGGCGCCGACTATTATTTGGCCAAGGCGAGTTTCCACGACGACGCCTTGCTCGACGCCGTGGTTGAATTGATCGGAGGGGCGCGCGCTTGAAGATCTCCATCGTCAATGACATGCCCCTGGCGGTCGAGGCCCTGCGCCGCGCCCTGGCGTTCGAGCCGGCGCATCAACTGGTCTGGGTGGCCGCCAACGGGGCCGAGGCGGTGCAGCGTTGCGCCGAGTACACCCCGGACCTGATCCTGATGGACCTGTTCATGCCGATCATGGATGGTGTCGAGGCCACCCGGCGGATCATGGCCGACAGCCCCTGCGCTATCGTGATTGTCACCGGGGACAGCCAGCAGAACGTCCACCGGGTGTTCGAGGCCATGGGCCATGGCGCGCTGGATGTGGTCGATACCCCGGCCCTGGGTGTCGGTAATCCGGCGGACGCGGCGGCGCCGCTACTGCGCAAGATCGCCAACATCGGCTGGCTGATCGGTGAGCGCAACAAGCATGAGCGCCCCGCGCCGCCGGCGCAGCGTATGGCGGTGTCGCGCAAGAGCCTGGTGGCCATCGGGTCATCGGCGGGCGGGCCGGCGGCGCTGGAAGTGCTGCTCAAGGCGTTGCCGCGGGACTTTGCCCCAGCGATCGTGCTGGTCCAGCATGTGGACGAGGTGTTCGCCGCGGGCATGGCCGAGTGGCTGGGCAGCGTGTCGGGCCACACGGTGCGCCTGGCCCGGCACGGCGAGACGCCGCAAAGTGGCACGGTGTTGCTGGCCGGGACCAACCATCATCTGCGTTTGTTGAAGGACGGCACCCTGGCCTACACCGCCGAGCCGGTGAACGAGATCTACCGGCCCTCCATCGACGTGTTTTTTGAAAGTGTCGCCCAGTACTGGAGCGGTGACGCGGTGGGCGTATTGCTCACCGGCATGGGCCGCGACGGTGCGCAAGGGCTTAAACTCATGCGCCAGCAGGGCTATGTGACCATCGCTCAGGACCAGCGCAGCAGCGCGGTGTACGGCATGCCCAAAGCAGCGGCCGCCATCGATGCCGCCGTCCATATTCTTGCCCTGGACGCCATTGCGCCACGGCTGTTGGAGATTGTGACCCCATGAAGAACCCCGCGCGCCTTGCCCCGGGCCGTACCCAGGTAAGCCATCATGAATGACCTGCAGCTCGACGATTTCAAGCGCGATGAGAACGCCGCCATGGTCTTGCTCGTCGACGACCAGGCGATGATCGGCGAAGCGGTGCGGCGTGGGCTGTCGAATGAAGAAAACATCGACTTCCATTTCTGCTCCGACCCCCATCAGGCCATCGCCCAGGCGATTCGCATCAAGCCGACGGTGATTCTCCAGGACCTGGTGATGCCCGGCCTCGACGGCCTGAGCCTGGTGCGCGAGTACCGTAACCATCCCGCCACCCGCGATATTCCGATCATTGTCCTGTCCACCAAGGAGGACCCGCTGGTCAAGAGCGCGGCGTTCGCCGCCGGGGCCAACGACTACCTGGTCAAGTTGCCGGACAACATCGAACTGGTGGCGCGCATCCGCTATCACTCGCGTTCCTACATGATGCTGTTGCAGCGTGACGCGGCCTATCGCGCACTGCGGGTCAGCCAGCAACAACTGCTCGACACCAACCTGGTGCTGCAACGGTTGATGAACTCCGACGGCCTGACCGGGCTGTCCAATCGCCGGCATTTCGATGAGTACCTGGAGCTGGAATGGCGCAGGGCGATGCGCGACCAGAGCCAATTGTCGCTGCTGATGATCGACGTGGACTACTTCAAGGCCTACAACGATAACTTCGGTCACCTGGAAGGCGACGAAGCCCTGCGCAAGGTCGCCACGGCGATCCGTGAGGCGTGCAGCCGTCCGTCCGACTTGCCGGCCCGCTACGGCGGCGAAGAGTTCGCCCTGGTGCTGCCTGGCACCTCGCCGGGCGGCGCCCGGTTGATGGCCGAGAAACTGCGCCAGAGCGTCGGCGCCTTGAAAATTCCCCATACCACGCCCGACGGCGGCGAGAACCTGACCGTCAGCATCGGCGTCTCGACCGTCACGCCGCAGCAAGGTGGCGATTGCCGGCAACTGATCTCGGCGGCGGACAAGGGGCTGTACCTGGCCAAGCACAATGGGCGTAATCGGGTGGGGGTCGAGTAGCCTTCGGTCGGTGATGGACGCTTTTGTGGCGATGGGATTTAGCAAAACGTCGCACCGCCCCGCTGGGCTGCGAAGCGGCCCCAGAATCGGACCCTGCGGTGCTTCAGGCAAATCGCGTCGGCTGCATTTGGGGCTGCTTCGCAGCCCAACGGGGATAAATCCCCTCGCCACAGGGGTGTGTACCAGGCTCGGTCTTGATCTCATTGTCCCTAAAGCCGCCAGGCGGGCTGCCGCTGGCGCTTGATTACGTTATACTCGCCGGCTTTCAAAAGTTCGCCAACGAGTGCTGCCCGCCATGGAAATCAACCCGATCCTTAACACCATCAAGGACCTGTCCGAGCGCTCCGAAACTATTCGGGGGTATCTTTGACTACGATCAAAAGCATGAGCGCCTGACCGAAGTCAATCGCGAGCTTGAAGATCCGAACGTCTGGAACAACCCGTCGTACGCCCAGGAACTGGGCCGCGAGCGTTCTGCGCTGGCGCAGATCGTCGAGACCCTGGACGAGTTGTCCAGCGGCCTGGCCGATTGCCGCGACCTGCTGGACATGGCTGTCGAAGAGAACGATGAAGGCGCGGTCGGCGATGTCGTCGCCGAGCTGACACGCCTTGACGAGAACCTCGCCAAGCTGGAATTCCGTCGCATGTTCAGCGGCGAGATGGACATGAACAACGCCTACCTGGACATCCAGGCCGGTTCCGGCGGCACCGAGGCCCAGGACTGGGCCAACATCCTGCTGCGCATGTACCTGCGCTGGGCTGACAAGCGCGGTTTCGACGCCACCATCATGGAGCTGTCGGCCGGTGAAGTCGCCGGGATCAAGGGCGCCACCGTGCACATCAAGGGCGAATACGCCTTTGGCTGGCTGCGGACCGAGATCGGCGTGCACCGCCTGGTGCGCAAGAGCCCGTTCGACTCCGGCAACCGTCGCCACACCTCGTTCTCGGCCGTGTTCGTTTCGCCGGAAATCGACGACAACATCGAGATCGAGATCAACCCGGCGGACCTGCGCATCGACACCTACCGTTCCTCCGGGGCCGGTGGCCAGCACGTCAACACCACCGACTCGGCGGTACGGATTACCCACGTACCGACCAACACTGTGGTCAGTTGCCAGAACGAGCGTTCCCAGCACGCCAACAAAGACACCGCGATGAAGATGCTGCGGGCCCGCCTGTACGAGCAGGAAGTGCAGAAGCGCAACGCGGCGTCCCAGGCGCTGGAAGACACCAAGTCGGACATCGGCTGGGGTCACCAGATCCGTTCGTACGTGCTCGACGCCTCGCGGATCAAGGACCTGCGTACCAGCATCGAACGCAGCGATTGCGACAAGGTGCTCGACGGCGATATCGATGAATACCTGATCGCCAGCCTCAAACAAGGGCTGTAACGCGACACCCATGCGGCGGGCGGGCACGCTTCCATCAAGAAGCGCGGCTCGCCCGCAAACTCCGGCCCGGGCCGGGGGCAACGAACCTGTGATGGAATCCTTAAAGACATGAGCGACCTAGAACTCGACCCGCAAGCCCTGCAACAGGAAGAAAACTCCCTGATCGCCCTGCGCAAGGAAAAGCTTGCTGCCGAGCGCGCCAAGGGCCAGGCCTTCCCCAACGACTTCCGCCGCGACGCCTACTGCGACGTCTTGCAGAAGCAGTATGCGGACAAGACCAAGGAAGAGCTGGCCGAGGCGGCGATTCCAGTCAAGGTGGCCGGTCGTATCATGCTCAATCGTGGTTCGTTCATGGTGATCCAGGACATGACCGGGCGCATCCAGGTCTACGTCAACCGCAAGACTCTGTCGGAAGAAACCCTGGCCGCCGTCAAGACCTGGGACCTGGGCGACATCATTGCCGCCGAAGGCACCCTGGCCCGTTCCGGCAAGGGCGACCTGTACGTCGAGATGACCAGCGTGCGCCTGCTGACCAAGTCCCTGCGCCCGCTTCCGGACAAGCACCATGGCCTGACCGACACCGAGCAGCGCTATCGCCAGCGCTACGTCGACCTGATCGTCAACGAAGACGTGCGCCAGACGTTCCGCGTGCGTTCGCAAGTCATCGCCCACATCCGCAGCTTCCTGATGAAGCGTGACTTCCTGGAAGTCGAGACGCCGATGCTGCAGACCATTCCTGGCGGTGCGGCGGCCAAGCCGTTCGAAACCCACCACAATGCCCTGGACATGGAAATGTTCCTGCGCATCGCGCCGGAGCTGTACCTCAAGCGGCTGGTGGTCGGTGGCTTCGAGAAAGTCTTCGAGATCAACCGCAACTTCCGTAACGAAGGCGTTTCGACCCGGCACAACCCCGAGTTCACCATGCTCGAGTTCTACCAGGCCTACGCCGACTACGAAGACAACATGGACCTGACCGAAGAACTGTTCCGCGAGCTGGCGCAGCTTGTTCTCGGGACTACCGACGTGCCGTACGGCGACAAGGTGTTCCACTTCGGCGAGCCGTTCGTGCGCCTGTCGGTGTTCGACTCGATCCTCAAGTACAACCCTGAACTGACTGCCGATGACCTGAACGACATCGAAAAGGCCCGTGCCATCGCCAAGAAGGCCGGCGCCAAGGTGCTCGGCTTCGAAGGCCTGGGCAAGCTGCAAGTGATGATTTTCGAAGAACTGGTCGAGCACAAGCTGGAACAGCCGCACTTCATCACCCAGTACCCGTTCGAAGTGTCGCCGCTGGCCCGTCGCAACGACGAGAACCCAAGCGTGACCGACCGTTTCGAGCTGTTCATCGGTGGGCGTGAAATCGCCAACGCCTATTCCGAGCTCAACGATGCCGAAGACCAGGCCGAGCGTTTCATGGCCCAGGTGGCTGACAAGGACGCCGGCGACGACGAAGCCATGCACTACGATGCCGACTTCGTGCGCGCCCTGGAGTACGGCATGCCGCCGACCGCCGGCGAAGGCATCGGCATCGATCGCCTGGTGATGTTGTTGACCAACTCACCGTCGATCCGGGATGTGATTCTCTTCCCGCACATGCGGCCTCAAGCGTAAGTGCTTCAACTAAAAAGCCGCCTGGAAGGGCGGCTTTTTATTGCCTGTCTGGTACAAACGTATCAATTGGTTAGTTTTTCAAAGAGCGAGGAAGACCTGTCGTGAATCGTGCAATGGCTTCAGAAGGTGCAGCGGGCGTCGCCACGGCTGTCGCTGAAAGTGTTCAGTACCAGGGCCGCAAGGCCAGCCGACAGGGCAGTGAGCAGCGTCGCCAGGAGATTCTCGATGCGGCCATGCGCATTGTCGTGCGCGATGGCGTGCGTGCGGTGCGTCACCGCGCGGTGGCCGCTGAAGCGGGTGTGCCGCTGTCGGCCACCACGTATTATTTCAAGGACATCGATGACCTGCTCACCGACACCTTCGCCCAGTACGTGGAGCGTAGCGCGGCGTTCATGGGCAAGCTGTGGGCCAACAACGAAGGCCTGCTGCGGGAAATGGTCGCCTATGGTGACGGCAGCGCCCAATCGCGTTCGCAGTTGGCGGACGACATTGCCCGGATGACCGCCGACTACGTGCGGCATCAGCTGGACAGTCGTCGTGAATACCTGATGGCCGAGCAGGCCTTTCGCCAGGAAGCCCTGCTCAACCCGCGCCTGGCGGAGTTGGTGCGCTCCCACCAGCAGATTTTGCTGCACGGCACGTGTCAGTTTTTCCAAGTATTAGGCTCCCGCGAGCCGCAACAGGATGCCAAAGTGTTGACGGCGATTATCGGACGGATGGAATATCAGGGCTTGCTCAATGGCGCCGAGCCGGTCGCCGATGAAGATATGCTCGGCATCCTGACCCGCTACATGCACCTGGTACTGGCGTCGGTGTGAATTACACAGATCCCTGTGGCGAGGGGATTTATCCCCGCTGGGGCGCGTAGCGGCCCCAAAACCAGCCAACTCGGTACGTCTGGCTAACTGAGCTGACTGCAAGGGGGCTGCTCCGCAGCCCAACGGGGATAAATCCCCTCGCCACAGATGCCATAGGGAGTTCAAATGAAAGCCTGGCGTGCCGTTGTCCTGGCCGTGTCGTTGCTGCTGCTCAGTGGCTGCCTGGTGTCGTTCAAGGCGCCGTTGCCTGACAGCGAAGCCGCGCCCGCGGGCCTGCTCGGCCACTGGACCAGCACCAATGCCTGGGGCGAACCGTTGAACCTGGAGCTGACGCAGGTCGGCAAGCACCGCTACCAGGCTATCAGCTATTTCAGGGCCAGGCCCCAGGAGCGCGAAGCCATTCCCCTGACCGTCTCCCGTCACGGCAGCCGCTGGTACCTGTCGGCCAAGGTGCCGGCACGCTATGGCGGCCATTTCCTGATCGCCGGTTTCGAATTGACCGAAAAACAGGAACTGGTGGTCTACAACCTGGACTTGGAGCAGATCAACCAGGCCATCGGCCAGAAGCTCCTCAGCGGCCAGCCGAACCAGAGCGAGGAGGGCGAAGGCGTGTTGGTGGACAGCGACATGAACAAGGTTTTCAGCTACCTCGACGACCCGGCCAATTCCGACGTGTTTTCGGAAGCCGTGCGTTACCAGCGACTGGCCAAATCCCAATAATTGCTACAAGCGGACGTTTTTTCACAGGAGTTCCGGGTGGACGATTACCAGCAGACGATACGCACCTTGTCCGATCGCATTGTGCTGGCGCAAACGCCGATTCGCATCCTCGATGCGGTGAAGTGGGACGAGAATATCCGCAAGGGGTTTCTCAAGGCCAAGGGCAAGGAAATGCCCGCGGTGGATCGCGACTATTACCTCAACCGGCCACTGTCCTTCGATTCCAGCAAAGTGAAGCTGGAGTTCCAGAACATCGAGCGTGACATCACCCGTCAGTTGGGGCAGTTCAACCCGGTTGGCCAGATCATGCGCCGCATGTGCAAGGAGTACCGCATGGTGGTGCGCATGCTCGAAGCCCGTGGCACCGAGGATTTCGGGCTGATCTCCCAGGAACTCTACGGCGCCGCCTCCGATGCCTTCCACGCCGGCGACCCGACTCTGGCCGACCTGGGCCTGATGCTCTCCGATTACCTGAATAACATCGATGGCCGTGGCGACCTCAAGGACGAGCCGAAAGTCCTCAGCGCCAAGGAAGCCGTCAACCTGCTGCAACACCGTCTCAACCGGGTGTTCGGCGAAGCCGAGGAAACCATCCGGGTGTTCGAGTCCGATGGCATCGTGGCCGACGCGGCGGCGGGCGCGGACTACATCAAGATCCGCACCGATGCGATGTTCAACGAACGCGATGTGCGGGCGCTGGAGGTCCATGAAGGGCTGGTGCACGTCGGCACCACCCTCAACGGCCTGAACCAGCCGATCTGCACCTTCCTGTCCAAGGGCCCGCCCTCGTCCACGGTGACCCAGGAAGGCCTGGCGATCCTGATGGAAATCATCACCTTCGCCTCCTACCCCAGCCGCCTGCGCAAGCTGACCAACCGCACCCGGGCCATTCACATGGTGGAGGAGGGCGCCGATTTCCTGCAGGTCTTCGAGTTCTTCCGCGAGCAGGGTTTTGAAATGGCCGAAAGCTACGGCAACGCCAGCCGGGTGTTCCGTGGCTCGGTGCCGACCGGGCTGCCATTCACCAAAGACTTGTCCTACCTCAAGGGCTTCATCATGGTTTACAACTACATTCAGCTGGCCGTGCGCAAAGGCAAGCTGGAGCAGGTGCCGCTGCTGTTCTGCGGCAAGACCACCTTGGAGGACATGCGCACGTTGCGCCAGTTGGTGGATGAAGGCCTGGTGGTGCCGCCCAAATACCTGCCCGAGCAGTTCCGCGACATGAACGCCCTGTCGGCCTGGATGTGTTTCTCCAACTTCCTGAACCACCTGAGCCTGGACCGGATCGAGGCGGATTATTCCAATATCCTTTGAACAACACAGGATCATGTGGGAGCGGGCTTGCTCGCGAAGACGGTGTGTCAGTCACCTGAGAGGTAGCTGGCCCGACGCTTTCGCGAGCAAGCCCACTCCCACAGAAGCACTGCATTTCAACTTCAAGTCTGCGAGGTTTCACCGGATGCGAATCCTCGGCATCTTTTGCCTGTTGCTGGCCCTGAGCGGCTGCAGCTCACTGCTGTTCTACCCCGAGCACGGCCTGCCGTTTACCCCGGAGCGGGCCAAGCTCGAGTACCGCGACGTCACCCTGACCACCGCTGACGGCCTCAAGCTCCGAGGCTGGTGGCTGCCCGTCAAACCAGGCGTGGAGGTCAAGGGCACGGTGCTGCATTTGCACGGCAACGGCGGCAACCTGGCCTGGCACCTGGGCGGGAGCTGGTGGTTGCCGGAGCAGGGTTACCAGGTATTGATGGTCGATTACCGGGGGTACGGCGTGTCCGAAGGCGAGCCGAGCCTGCCGGCTATTTACCAGGACATCGACGCCGCGTTCCAATGGCTCGATCAGTCCCCGGATGTCCAGGGCAAGCCGCTGGTGCTGCTCGGCCAGAGCCTGGGCGGCGCGCTGGCGGTGCATTACCTGGTGGAGCATCCCCAGCGGCAACGGCAGCTCAAGGCCCTGGTGCTCGATGGCGTGCCCGCCAGTTACCGCGACGTCGGGCGTTTTGCCCTGAGCACATCGTGGCTGACCTGGCCGTTCCAGGTGCCGTTGTCCTGGCTGGTGCCGGACGGTGACAGCGCGATCAGTTCCGTGGCGCAATTGAATGGCGTGCCGAAATTGATCTACCACAGCCTGGACGATCCCATCGTGCCTCTTTCCAACGGCATCCGCCTGTATCAAGCTGCGCCGCCACCGCGGGTTCTGCAATTGACCCGCGGCGGCCATGTGCAGACATTCGCCGACCCGACCTGGCGCACCGTGATGCTGCGCTACCTCGACGACCCCCAGCACTTTGACGGCCTGCGCCGCCTGGGCGAAGTCCCGAACTACCCGAAATCACCCGTTGAATCACCAGAGAAGCCGCAATGAGCGAAGAACGTAACGCCATCCCCCTGATCATCACCGGTATCTGCAGCATCATCGGCACCGTCGCGGTGCTCTGGTATTACGGCTACCTGCACTTCGCCAAGCCCGAGGACGCGTTGCTGCTCAACCAATTCACCATGCTCAAGACCGTGCCGGGAGAGGACTACAAAGTGTCCCTGGAACCGGCCCCCCAGGTCGCCCAATGCATCGACGGTGTACTGGTGTTGTTCGACACCGAGCAGAAAGGCCTGACCGGTGTGCTGATCAACGAGAAGAAACGCGCGGTGCGCTGCATGGGCCAGGAGACGCCGCAGAAGCTTCAGCCGTAACCCCAAGGACGCCACATATCCCTGTGGGAGCGGGCTTGCTCGCGAAGGCGTCGGGTCAGCTACCTACTACAGTGACTGACACACCGCCTTCGCGAGCAAGCCCGCTCCCACAGGGTGAATAAGCCATGAAAAAGCCCCGCCTGATTGAAGTCAGGCGGGGCTTTTTTGTTGCACTCAGCCGATCAGTTGGCGCTCATGGACGAGCGCGGGGCCACTGGCTGGTTGTCGTTGGAGATGGTCACTTCCACACGACGGTTCATGGCGCGGCCCGAGACGCTGGTATTGTCAGCCACCGGGAATTCCTTGCCGTAGCCCTGGGTCACGATACGGGCTGGGTCGACGCCCATCTTCACCAGCTCGGTGCGCACGGAGCCCGCGCGGCGTTCCGACAGCGACTGGTTGTAGGAATCCGAACCGGTGCTGTCGGTATAGCCTTCGATGATCACCTTGCGGTCCGGGTTTTCCTGGAGGAATTGCGCCAGTTTGTTCACGTTCGTCATGCCGCTGGCGCGCAGGTCGGACTTGTTGGTGGCGAACAGCACGTCGCCGAAGGTCACCAGCGTACCGCGTTCGGTCTGCTTGGCGTTCAGGCTGTCCTGCAGTTGCTTGATCTGCGCATTGCGAGCGTCGAGCAGCGCACGGGCACGTTCGTCGCCAGCGTTTTTCAGCTCGGCTTCGGCGTTGCGCAGGGCGATGGTCTGCTTGGCCACTTCAACGCGCTGGTTGGTCAGGTAGGCCAACTGGTCGACCTTGGCTTCGTCTTCCTTGTCCATATAGGCTTTGTCGGCCTTGGCCAGGAAGTCGGCGGCGTCTTTGGTTTCCAGCGCAGCCACCTTCGTCGCGGCCGGGTCAGCCTGCAGGCCGTTGTAGTTGGTACGGGCCTGTTCCAGGTTGGCGTTCGGGTCGTGGGAGCAAGCGGCCAGGGCTACGCAGGCGGCGAGCAGGGCGGGCATCATCAAGTGTTTGTGCATCATAGTCTGTCGTCCTTTTATCAATGAGAAGTACGTCGTGGCGTGAACGGTTTACTGAACCTTGTTCATGCCTTCCTGACGCAGTTCCTGAACCCCTTTCTGAGAATCCTTGAGTGCTTGTTCGGCCTTGGCGGCCTGGGCCTTGCGCTCGGCGACGCGGGCATCCCACTCGGCCTGTTCGGCCAGTCGCTTGGCTTCATCGTATTTCTTGTCATGCATGGCGATTTCGGCTTGCTTCAGTTTGTCCTGGGCCGATTTCATTTCCACAGCGGCGAATTCGGTGCCGCCGGCGCTGACCGCGCTGTTGACCGCCGATTGGGTCACCGCGTACTGCTCAGACGGTGGATTGCCGGCGCAACCGGCGAGAATGAAGCTGCTACCGATCGCCAGGGCAGCCAACTTCAAGCCGCGCAAGCCAGTGGATGAGGGTTTGGCAGTGCAGGTATTCATAGGCTTCAACTCCATTGGAAAACTCCTGAAAAAACGACAAATCCATGCTGGGACCGAAACCGTGACGTCTGGTTTGGCGTTGGCGCCAAGGCGCGTTTATTTAAACAACCGTTCCAGTATGGTTACTCGGTGTGACCCGAGGCGTTTTTCAAAAGTTCAGCGAGGATGGCCATTCGCCAAAAGAATTACTGACTGATCGGTCAGTGACAGAAAAGCTGAACTTTCAAGGCGCGCCGCGGTATTCACGGCGTAGGGAGACGTGCGATTTTTTTGGAGGGCGCGTGTGTAGGAGCTGCCGAGCGAAGCGAGGCTGCGATCTTTCCCCTGCCGCTTGAGTCTCAAGCGAAAGATCAAAAGATCGCAGCCTTCGGCAGCTCCTACAAAGATTTTCGCCGTAGAGAAATCAGTGTTTGGATTTGTCGTTCTGCGAGGAAAGTTCGTGCAGATGCCGACGGGACAACGCGAGGAATCGCGGAGTTGGCCCCACATCTTCGTACAGCGGGTCACCCTCTTCATCGGTCGCCACGACTTGCGAACCCTTGATGTAGGGGAAACTCGCCTCCAGCTCTTCCAGCGCCGCGCCGATCAACTCGCCCAGCAGCTCCTCTGGCTGGCGCTTGGGGTACATGTCGCAAATCGCTGCCAGGCGCGCGGCGGCTTCCACGTCCAGATGGATCGTGTAGCCAGTCTGGGTCAGGCGACCCTTGGCGTTTTCTTCCCAATGCTGGGCAAGCTCACGAATTTTCATGATGACCTCAATCAGCCTGCTCGTGGCAGGCGCGGTGAGTGACAAGCCGTTGTGTGGCTTACTCATGAGACTAGCTTTGTTGGACAAGGTTTAAAGTCCCTTCGTCGCTTGTCATAAGCGACGGGCATCGGCACTCTCTAAGCCAAGAGCTGTCCGGACTTTTTTGCTGGAGAAATGCTGATGACCGATATCGATGCCCGCTTGCGCGAGGATGTCCACCTGCTCGGCGAACTGCTGGGCAATACCATCCGCGAACAGTACGGGGATACGTTTCTCGACAAGATCGAGCAGATCCGCAAGGGGGCCAAGGCTGACCGACGCGGCTCCGTGGACGCCGAACTCAGCGCCAGCCTCAACCAACTGAGCGAGGATGAGTTGCTGCCGGTGGCGCGTGCGTTCAACCAGTTTCTGAACCTCGCCAACATTGCCGAACAGTACCAACTGATCCACCGTCGCGACGAGTCGCAACCGGCGCCCTTCGAGGCACGCGTCCTGCCCGAGCTGCTCGCCCGGTTGCGGGCTGAAGGCCATGGCGCCGAGGCCCTGGCCCGGCAGTTGGGACGCCTGGAGATCGAACTGGTTCTCACGGCCCACCCCACTGAAGTGGCCCGCCGCACGCTGATCCAGAAGTACGATGCCATTGCCGCGCAACTGGCGGCCCAGGACCACCGCGACCTGACCAGCGCCGAGCGCGCGCAGATTCACGAACGGCTGCAACGCTTGATCGCCGAAGCCTGGCACACCGAAGAGATCCGCCGCACCCGGCCGACGCCGGTGGACGAAGCCAAGTGGGGGTTCGCGGTAATCGAGCATTCGCTGTGGCAGGCCATCCCCAATTACCTGCGCAAGGCCGATCAGGCCCTGCATGCCGCCACCGGCTTGCGTCTGCCGCTGGAGGCCGCACCCATCCGCTTTGCCTCGTGGATGGGTGGCGACCGTGACGGTAACCCGAATGTCACTGCCGCCGTGACCCGCGAGGTGCTATTGCTGGCGCGGTGGATGGCGGCGGACCTGTACCTGCGTGACGTCGACCAACTGGCAGCCGAGCTGTCCATGCAAAACGCCAGTGAGGCCTTGCGTGCCCAGGCCGGCGACAGCGCCGAACCGTATCGCGCC
This sequence comes from Pseudomonas sp. NFACC24-1, assembly GCF_900115235.1. Taxonomy (NCBI): domain Bacteria; kingdom Pseudomonadati; phylum Pseudomonadota; class Gammaproteobacteria; order Pseudomonadales; family Pseudomonadaceae; genus Pseudomonas; species Pseudomonas sp. NFACC24-1. Next base: position 112,858 of record NZ_FOVS01000007.1, on the reverse strand, counting down.
GTGCTCAAGCAACTGCGTGACCGCCTGCGCGCCACTCGCAACTGGGCCCACGCCTCCTTGAGTGCCACCACGCCAGCCAGCGCCGAGGTGCTGCAGCACAACCGCGAACTGTTGGACCCCTTGGCGCTGTGCTACCACTCCCTGCACGAGTGCGGCATGGGCGTGATTGCCGACGGGCCGTTGCTCGATTGCCTGCGCCGGGCGGTGACCTTCGGCTTGTTCCTGGTGCGCCTCGATGTGCGCCAGGACTCGACGCGTCATAGCGCCGCCATGACGGAAATAACCGACTACCTGGGCCTGGGCCGCTATGAGGATTGGAACGAGGAGCAACGCATCAGCTTCCTGCTCGAGGAACTGAACAACCGGCGCCCGCTGCTGCCGGCCCATTTCAAGCCCTCGGCCGACACCGCGGAAGTATTGGCGACGTGCCGGGAAGTGGCGGCGGCGCCGGCGGCGTCCCTGGGTTCCTATGTGATCTCCATGGCTGGCGCGGCTTCCGATGTCCTCGCCGTGCAGTTGTTGTTGAAGGACGCCGGCGTGTTGCGGCCGATGCGGGTGGTGCCGCTGTTCGAAACCCTGGCCGACCTGGACAACGCCGGGCCGGTGATCGAGCGGCTGTTGCTGCTGCCCGGCTATCGCTCACGGCTGCAAGGCCCCCAGGAAGTGATGATCGGCTATTCCGACTCGGCCAAGGATGCCGGGACCACGGCGGCGGCCTGGGCACAGTATCGGGCCCAGGAGCGGCTGGTGGACATCTGCCGCGAGCAGCAAGTCGAACTGCTGTTGTTCCACGGGCGTGGCGGCACCGTGGGCCGTGGCGGCGGTCCGGCGCACGCGGCGATCCTGTCCCAGCCACCCGGTTCGGTGGCCGGGCGTTTCCGCACCACCGAACAAGGCGAAATGATTCGTTTCAAATTCGGCCTACCGGACATCGCCGAACAGAACCTCAATCTTTACCTCGCCGCGGTGCTTGAAGCGACGTTGCTGCCACCGCCACCCCCCACGCCGCAGTGGCGGGACTTGATGGACGAGCTGGCGGCCGACGGCGTCAGTGCCTACCGCGCCGTGGTGCGGGAGAACCCACAATTCGTCGAGTACTTCCGCCAGTCCACCCCCGAGCAGGAACTCGGGCGCCTGCCCCTGGGCAGCCGTCCGGCCAAGCGTCGGGCCGGCGGCATCGAAAGCCTGCGGGCGATCCCGTGGATCTTCGGCTGGACCCAGACGCGCCTGATGCTGCCGGCCTGGCTCGGCTGGGAAACCGCGCTGAGCAAGGCCCTGGAGCGCGGCGAAGGTGAGTTGCTGGGGCAGATGCGCGAGCAATGGCCATTCTTCCGGACCCGCATCGATATGCTGGAGATGGTGCTGGCCAAGGCCGACGCCGATATCGCGCGCTCTTACGACGAGCGTTTGGTGGAACCTGAGTTACTGCCTTTGGGTGCGCATTTACGCGACCTATTGTCGCAGGCCTGCTCGGTGGTCCTTGGCTTGACCGGTCAGTCGCAGCTACTGGCACATAGCCCAGCCACGCTGGAATTCATTCGCCTGCGCAACACCTACCTCGACCCGTTGCACCTGTTGCAGGCCGAGCTGTTGGCGCGCTCGCGGCAGCAGGATGTGGCCCAGGGCAGCCCCGTGGAACAGGCGTTGCTGGTGTCTGTGGCGGGAATTGCCGCCGGTTTGCGCAATACCGGCTAACATCAGGCAGCGCACCGAAACGGCTCGTCCGACGTTCCCGGGCGCTGTCCGCTGGGGGAGGGAGCAGGTCGAGCAGGCGACAGTTTGTTGTTCGGTTGCGACGCTCGCCACCCCCTCCGAAGGTCGTATCGGGCGCGGGTTACTCCGACTTTCGGCGGCTTGTGTGGGTCGGGCCTGCTGTGTATCTTGATCAGCCTTTGGCCGTTTGGGCGGTCACGATCCTGTTTTTCGAAGATTGGCCCCACGAGGCGAATCCGAGCGTTTTACATAAAAAAATTGAGGAGCACATCGATGCGCGTCATTCTGCTGGGAGCTCCCGGGGCCGGTAAAGGTACTCAGGCAAAGTTCATCACCGAAAAATTCGGTATCCCGCAAATCTCCACTGGCGACATGCTGCGCGCCGCGGTCAAGGCGGGCACTCCACTGGGCGTTCAAGCCAAGAGCATCATGGATGCCGGCGGCCTGGTGTCGGATGACCTGATCATCGCCCTGGTCAAGGATCGCATCGCTCAACCCGACTGCGCCAATGGCTTCCTGTTCGATGGCTTTCCGCGCACCATTCCCCAGGCTGAAGCCCTGGTGACGGCTGGTGTCGAATTGGATGCGGTGGTCGAAATTGCCGTCGAAGACGAGGAAATCGTCCAGCGCATTGCCGGTCGACGCGTTCATGAGCCTTCCGGTCGCGTTTACCACACCGTCTACAATCCGCCGAAAACCGAAGGCAAGGACGACGTGACAGGTGAAGACCTGGTGCAACGCAAGGACGACACCGAAGAAACCGTGCGTCATCGCCTGTCGGTCTACCATTCCCAGACCAAGCCGCTGGTGAATTTCTACCAGAAACTGTCGGCTGCCAATGGCAAGCCGAAGTACAGCCACATCGAAGGTGTCGGTTCGGTCGAAGCGATCACGGCCAAGGTGCTTGCAGCCTTGAGCTGAAAAGCCTGATCAGCTGCATCAACTACGGCCCGCTTGCGGGCCGTAGTTGTTTATACTGGCGCACTTTTTTCCCACCTGATTTACGGACACATCGATGAGCACCTTGCTGGCCCTGGACACCGCGACTGAAGCTTGCTCCGTTGCCTTGCTGCACAACGGCAAGGTCACGAGCCATTACGAGGTGATCCCGCGTCTGCATGCGCAGAAACTGTTGCCGATGATCCAGCGACTGTTGAGCGACGCGGGGACGACCTTGCAAGCGGTGGACGCGATTGCCTTCGGTCGTGGGCCAGGGGCTTTTACTGGCGTGCGCATCGCCATCGGTGTGGTGCAGGGGCTGGCTTTTGCCCTGGAGCGGCCGGTGTTGCCGGTCTCGAACCTGGCGGTGCTGGCCCAGCGGGCGATGCGTGAGCACGGCGCCCGCCAGGTCGCAGCGGCCATCGATGCGCGCATGGACGAGGTGTACTGGGGCTGCTACCGCGAAACCGACGGCGAGATGCGCCTGGTGGGTTCTGAGGCGGTATTGCCACCCGAGGCCGCGGCGTTGCCAAGCGGGGCCGACGGTGACTGGTTTGGCGCCGGCACAGGTTGGGGTTACGGCGAGCGCATCGCCGTCAGCCTGACCGGCCAGGACGCAACCCTGCTGCCTCACGCCGAAGACCTGCTGGCCCTGGCCCGCTTCGCCTGGGCACGGGGCGAAGCCATTCCCGCCGATGATGCGCAACCGGTGTACCTGAGGGACAAGGTGGCAACGCCCAAGTCCGAGCGGTAGAACTCAAAACGGTGAGCAATCGAGTGGGCAGCGTTGTGGCGAGGGGATTTATCCCCGTTCGAGTGCGCAGCACTCGCTAAATAAGGCATGGCCCAGCACCGTCGGGGGGCGCTTCGCACCCCAGCGGGGATAAATCCCCTCGCCACAAAAGCATCCTCCAACACCGTGGATTGTTTCGCGCACAACCGGCGTCCACCCAAAGTCATTTCTTCCTTCAAAAGTCACACTCAATATTGCCAGTCGTCACTTTTTCGGCCCGTTTTTAAACCTTTTTGACTTTATGTGTTCTAGTTATCACTTGCGCATTTGCGCGGCTGCGAAAGTGCCGCTAAATTGCCATCATTGATACCGAGCATTCTGTTATGCGTATAGACGGCTTTCCATCCCAGTCCTACCCCATCAAGCGTCGGCCTCGTGCGGGTAAAGCCACTGAGCCGGAAAACTTCGATGATATCGAAGGCGACCTGGAGTTTCCGTCCGAGGAGCAACTGGCCGCCCGCGCCGCCAAAGCTTCTGCGCAACGCCTGAGCAATCTTCCTGCCCGTCAGCAAGACATGATTTATCACCGTGCGATGAGCCGCAGTGTCGCCACGGCCCTGGCGAGCTACCTGAGCACCGCCGGTTTCGTCGATTGGGATATGGAAGTGCTGGGACTCGATCTCTACATCTGATGGTCTTGCCTTATTACCTGGGCTGTCCGTCCTGGAGCGAAAACGCCTGGCGCGATTACCTTTATCCCCAGGACGCCAAAAGCACCGACTTCCTCAATCTCTATTCCCAAGTGTTCAATGCCGTGGAAGGCAATACGACTTTCTACGCCAGCCCGTCTGCGGCCACGGTCCAGCGCTGGGCCGACATCATGCCCGAGCACTTTCGTTTCACCGCCAAGTTTCCCGGTGACATCAGCCACAATGGCGACTTGCGCGAGCGCCTGACGGCCACCGAAACTTTTCTGCAACTGCTCAGCCCCTTGGGCGAGCGTGTCGCGCCGTACTGGCTGCAACTGTCCAAGGCCTTCACCCCGAATCGGTTAGCGGAATTGGCGGGGTTCATCGACGCTTTGCAGCGTCCCTTGGCCGTGGAAGTCCGTCACGATGAGTTCTTTGCCAAGGGCGACGCCGAGCGGCGCCTCAATCGGCTGTTGCTCGATCGCGGCGTCGAACGCATCTGCCTCGATCCCCGGGCCTTGTTCAGCTGCACCTCCCTTGATCCCGCGGTGCTTCATGCACAATCGAAAAAGCCCCGCGTGCCGCCCCGGCCTGCGGCGTTCACGCAGTGTCCACAAGTGCGCTTCATCGGCCATCCGGTGCTGGAAGCCAACGAGCCGTTCCTGACGCCCTGGGTGGAGAAAATCGCCGGTTGGGTCGAAGAGGGTCGCACGCCCTATATCTTTCTGCACACTGCCGACAACCTGCTGGCGGCCCGGCTCGCGCAACGCTTTCACGAGCGTTTGATGAGTCGATTGCCTGGCTTGCCGGCCCTGCCTGCGCTATATAGAGAGCCCGCCGCCGAGCAACTGGGTTTGCTCTGAGGCCCACTCCTTCTCTGCTCAGGAGCGAACTACATGGATGCGCAAATTCGTCGAGCCCAGGCGTTCAAGGCCTTGCACGAACGCGAAGGGGCCTTTGTCATTCCCAACCCGTGGGATGCCGGTTCGGCCAGGATGCTGGCCAGCCTCGGCTTCGAAGCCTTGGCGACCACCAGTGCCGGTCATGCCTTTTCCTTGGGCCGACCCGATGGCGCGCTGGGCCTGGAGAACACGTTGGCTAACGTACGGGCGATTGTGGCGGCCACTGACCTGCCGGTGGCCGTCGACCTGGAGAACGGTTTTGCCGATGCCCCCGAGGACTGCGCCCGTAACCTGCTCCGTGCGGCGCAGGCCGGTGCGGTGGGTGGTTCGATCGAGGATGCCACGGGACGTGAAGACAGCCCGATCTATTGCTTCGACCACGCCGTGGCGCGGGTCAAGGCCGCCGCCGAGGCCGTGCGCAGCTTGCCGTATCCCTTCCTGCTGACGGCCCGGGCGGAAAACTTCCTGCACGGTAATCTGGATCTGGACGACACCCTTCGCCGCTTGAAGGCTTTCGCGGACGCGGGGGCCGACGTGCTGTACGCCCCGGGGCTGAGCAGCGCCGGGCAAGTGCTCGCGGTGGTGCAGGCCGTGGCGCCGAAACCGGTGAATGTGCTGATGTCCGGGGCGCTGGACCTGACCGTCGCGCAGTTGAGCGAGTTGGGCGTCAAGCGCATCAGCGTCGGATCGGCGCTGGCCTTGGCCGCGTATGGCGAGTTCTTCCGCGCCGCCGAGGAAATCCAGCAACAGGGCACGTTCACCTTCACGCGCCGCTCGATGCCGTTCAAGCAGGCCAACCAATTATTCAAGGGTTGATGCCCGAGGCATTGTCGTGCGGTTTTTGAAAGCTCTTGCGATCGTGGCACTGCTCGTTGGCGTTGCCGTGCTGGCGGTATGGCGTGGCTGGGTGGCGCTGCCGCCCCAATGGAATCCCTGGGCGCCCTTGGACGTCAATCTCGCGCCCAACCTGCTGACCCGCTACAAGCTCATGGCCCTGCGCAACGACCCGCAGCTGTGTGACCAGGCCCTCGCCACCTCGGGGCTGCGTACCGCGCGCCAGGCCGACAGCGGCGCCAATACGACGTGCCCGTTGACCAACGTGTTGAGGGTGCAGGGCGGTGAGGTGGCGCTGAGCAGCAGTTTCCTCGCCAGTTGCCCGCTGGCGGTGGCGTTCGCGCTGTTCGAGCGCCATGGGTTGCAGCCGGCGGCAGTGGCGGCCTACGGGCAGAGGGTGACACGGGTCGATCATCTCGGCAGTTTCGCCTGCCGCAACATGTACGGTCGTGAGAGCGGTGCGCGTAGCCAGCACGCCACCGCCAGTGCGTTGGATATCGCCGGATTTCGCCTGGCCGATGGGCGCACGATCAGCGTGCTCAGGGACTGGCCCAAGGACAATGCCGATGCACGTTTTCTGCGTCAGGCACGGGACGGCGCCTGCGATATGTTCAGTGTGGTCTTGAGTCCGGATTACAACGCGGCGCACCGCAACCATTTTCATCTGGACGTGGGGCCATGGTGGATCTGTCGCTGATTCAGGCGGCGATGCGCAGGTTCTGCAGCACGATCGGACGTGCCCAGCGGGTGTCGAAGTCCAGTTGTTTCTGCTGTGCCACGAGCTCTTCTTCCGGGAAGGGCGGGAACGGTTTGTCCAGCAGGTCCAGTTCGAACTCGGCGATCGGCAGGTGCAAGGGGCGTGGTTGTGGCGCCGGGCCTGGCTCTGGCAGCGGTTGGCCAGCGGCGAGGACGAGTGGGCGAACCCAGTTGCTTTCGAAGGTCTGCTGTTTTTGCTGGGCGGCGATTTCTTCCGGCGGGAAGGGCGGGAAGGGCTTGTCCAGCAGGTCGAGTTCGAATTCGGCGATGGGCAGGAACAGCGGTTCAGGCGGCTTGACCGGCGTGTCGGTCACTTCACAGGTGCGCTGGCTGACGATGTGCGCCAGCAGCTCGGCGCCGAGGGTCGGTTCAACGGCCTCATCGAGGGGCTCTGGCTGGTAGCTGCCAGGCGCCGGTGCGTTATCACCCAGTTGATCGGCCAGGGCCCGGGCAAAAAAATCCTGCCACAGGTGACTGACGCCGCTCAGCGCTTGGGTGTTACGCAGGCTGTAATCGCCGTAAGGGGAGATAACGCCTATCGATGTGGATTGAATGTCTGACATTTTTCTCGGTCGACGCTCAGCTCTGGCAAAATGCCGTTCACCGTTGTTATCGGCCGTTTTTGCCGATCCTTAATTTTTTGAGCATGTTTCCATGAATGAGCAACCCGCGGTCTGCCGCATCCATGTCGAGGCCCTGGCCCCGGCCTTCCAACCGCAGGCCGAACACTGGGCCGAGCGGCTTGGCCTGCCTTTGCAAGGGGACGATGGCGAGTTTGCCTTGCAGGTCGGTGAGCAGGGGTTGCAATTGCAGCAGTTGGGCCCGGATGCACCCGGGCCGGTGCGCGTGGACTTCGTCGAGGGCGGTGCGGCTCACCGTCGGTTGTACGGCGGCGGCAGCGGCCAGATGATCGCAAAGGCGGTCGGTATCGCCCAGGGTGTGCGTCCGCGGGTGCTCGATGCCACGGCAGGGTTGGGCAAGGATGCGTTTGTGCTGGCCAGCCTGGGCTGCGACATGAGCCTGATCGAGCGCCAGCCGCTGATTGGCGCCTTGCTGGAGGATGGCCTGGCCCGTGGGGCCGAGGACTTCGAGGTGGCACCGATCGTGGCGCGCATGCGTTTGCTCAAGGGCAACTCCATCGAGGTGATGCGCAACTGGGAAGGCGAACCGCCCCAGGTGATCTACCTCGACCCGATGTTCCCTCATCGTGAGAAAACCGCCCTGGTGAAGAAGGAAATGCGCCTGTTCCGCCCCCTCGTGGGCGATGACCCGGACGCTCCGGCACTGCTTGCCGCGGCCCTGGCCCTGGCGACGCACCGGGTGGTGGTCAAGCGCCCGCGCAAGGCCCCGTGCATCGAAGGGCCGAAGCCGAGCCATGGGCTCGATGGCAAATCCAGTCGCTACGACATCTACCCGAAGAAAGCGCTCAAGCCCTGAGACCGGGTCGCCTGCATCGCGAGCAAGCTCGCTCCCACATTGGATCTGTGGCTCATCAAGCCCTGTGGGAGCGAGCTTGCTCGCGATGAGGCCCTTCCAGCCAGCAAAAGGCTACCGGTCGAGCTAAGGCCGATAAGCCCGCATGAACAACCCCACCACTTCCTGCACATGAGCCTCGGCCGCTTCCGGTTCCTGGGGTTCGCCGCAGCCAGACAATAACCGGAAATTCGCCGCGCCCTTGATCAGGCAGAAGAAATGCTCGGCGGCATTGCGCGGTTTATCGATGCTCAAGGCACCGCTCTGGTTGACCTTGGTCAGCAGCCGCTCCATGCCTGAGAGCATCCGCTGTGGGCCTGCTTCGTAGAAAATGGTCGACAAGTGCGGGTCCTGGCTGCCCAGGGCCATGATCAGTCGATGCAGGTTCAGGGATTCGTCGCTGTTGATCAGTTGGTTGAACCCGCGGGCGATGTTCAACAATACCTGTTCGATCGGAACGCCATCGGGCCATTCATAAAACAGCGGCGGCACCTGCTCTTCACATTTGGCCATCACGGCAGCGGAGAACAGCGTCTCCTTGTCGTTGAAATGGCTGTAGACCGTCAGTTTAGAAACCCCGGCCTCGGTGGCGACGGCGTCCATGCTGGTATTGGCATAACCCAGGCTCAGGAACAGGCGTTTCGCCGCGTCGAGGATGGCCTGGCGCTTGGCCAGGTCCTTGGGGCGACCAGGGCCGCTGGGGGGGGAAGGATTGTTCGACATTTCTTCGCTTTAATACTGGACTGGTGAGTTTGCTATTAATAACATACTCGCCAGTATAATTATTCCAAGCACCATTAGCGAAAGGTCACTCGTCATGTTCCGCTATGCCCTGCCCCTCGCCGTGCCAGTCACCCTGGTTTTTTTATTGTCTGCGTGTGGTCATGACGAGCCGGTGCCCGTCGCCGTGCGCCCCGCCATGGTGGTCAAGCCCGAGCCGTCGGCCCAGGCGATGGACAGTTACCCTGGCGAAGTGCGGGCCCGTTTCGAGCCCGACCTGGCCTTTCGCATTGGCGGCAAGGTGAGCCGGCGACTGGTGGAAGAGGGGCAGCGGGTCAAGGCCAATCAACCGTTGGCCGAGCTCGATCCCGAAGATGTGCGCCTGCAACTGGAAGCGACCCGTGCCCAGGTCGCCGCCGCCGAGGCCAACCTGAACCTGGTCCGCGCCGAGCGTGACCGCTACAAAACCTTGATGGAGCGGCAGATGGTCAGCCGCTCCCAGTACGACAACGCCGAAAACCTTTATCGCTCCGGCACCGCACGGCTCAAGCAGATCAAGGCCGAGTTCGATGTCGCCAACAACCAGGCCAGCTATTCGGTATTGCGTGCGCCCCAGGATGGCGTGGTGGCCCGGCGTTCGGTGGAAGTCGGGCAGGTGGTCTCGGCCGGGCAAACCGTCTTCACCCTGGCCACCGACGGTGAGCGTGAGGTGCTGATCAGTCTGCCGGAACAAGGGTTTGGCCGGTTCAAGGTCGGCCAGCCGGTCTCGGTCGAACTGTGGAGCCAGCCCGACCAGCGTTTCAGCGGGCGTATTCGCGAACTGTCACCCGCCGCCGATCCCAAGTCCCGAACCTTTGCCGCCCGCGTGGCCTTCACCGCCGGCAGCGTTCCGGCCGAGTTGGGCCAAAGTGCGCGGGTGTTTATCCAGACCGCCGACAAGGTGCCGCTGTCGGTGCCCTTGTCGGCCCTGACGGCTGAGAACGGCGCGACGTATGTCTGGGTAGTCAACGCCAACAACACCTTGAAAAAAGTCCCGGTGCGGGTCGGCGCCTTCGGCGAAAAGACGGTGCCGGTGCTGGAAGGCCTCAGCCCCGATGACTGGGTGGTGGCTGCCGGCGTGCATGTGCTCCTTGACGGCCAGCAGGTGCGGCCGGTGGATCGCTCCAACCGCGTGGTCAACCTGACGGCCAAGGAGTAATCCGCGATGGGTTTCAATCTTTCCGAATGGGCGCTGCGTAACCGCCAGATCGTACTGTTCCTGATGCTGTTGCTGGCCATCGTCGGCGCGCTTTCCTACACCAAGCTCGGCCAGAGCGAAGACCCGCCGTTCACCTTCAAGGCCATGGTGATCCGCACCAACTGGCCAGGCGCCACGGCCGAGGAAGTTTCGCGACAAGTCACTGAGCGCATCGAAAAGAAACTGATGGAAACCGGTGACTACGAGAAAATCGTCTCGTTCTCCCGACCCGGAGAATCCCAGGTGACGTTCATGGCCCGCGATTCCCTGCATTCGGCACAGATTCCCGAGCTGTGGTACCAGTTGCGCAAGAAGGTCGGCGATATCCGTCACACCTTGCCGCCGGGTATCCAGGGGCCGTTCTTCAACGATGAGTTCGGGACCACCTTCGGCAATATCTACGCGCTGACCGGCGACGGTTTCGACTACGCCGTGCTCAAGGACTACGCCGATCGCATCCAGCTGCAGCTGCAGCGGGTCAAGGATGTGGGCAAGGTCGAGCTGCTCGGGTTGCAGGACGAGAAGATCTGGATCGAGTTGTCGAACGTGAAGCTGGCGACCCTCGGCCTGCCCTTGGCCGCAGTCCAGCAGGCCCTTGAAGAGCAGAACACGGTTTCCACTGCCGGTTTCTTCGAGACTGGCAGCGAGCGCTTGCAACTGCGGGTTTCGGGGAATTTCCAGACGGTGGAAGAGATCCGCAACTTCCCGATCCGGGTCGGCGATCGTACGTTCCGCATCAGCGACCTGGCGGATGTGCGCCGTGGTTTCAACGACCCGCCCGCGCCACGCATGCGCTTCATGGGCGAGGACGCCATCGGCCTGGCCGTGGCGATGAAGGAAGGCGGGGATATCCTGATTCTGGGCAAGGCCCTTGAAGCCGACTTTGCCCGTATCCAGAACACCCTGCCGGCCGGCATGCAGTTACGCAAGGTTTCGGACCAGCCGGCGGCGGTGAAGACCGGGGTCGGTGAGTTCGTCCAAGTGCTGGTGGAAGCGCTTACGATTGTGTTGTTGGTGAGCTTCTTCTCCCTGGGGCTGCGCACCGGGATGGTGGTGGCCCTGGCGATTCCACTGGTGCTGGCGATGACGTTCGCCGCCATGTACTACCTGGGGATCGGCCTGCACAAGATTTCCCTTGGGGCGCTGGTATTGGCCCTGGGGCTGCTGGTGGACGATGCGATCATTGCGGTGGAGATGATGGCGATCAAGATGGAGCAGGGCTTCGACCGGATCAAGGCCGCCAGCTTCGCCTGGACCAGCACCGCATTCCCGATGCTCACCGGTACGTTGATCACGGCGGCGGGCTTCCTGCCGATCGCTACCGCACAATCGGGCACCGGTGAGTACACCCGTTCGATTTTCCAGGTGGTGACCCTGGCGTTGCTGGCGTCCTGGGTGGCCGCTGTGGTGTTCGTGCCGTACCTGGGGGAAAAGCTCCTGCCAGACCTGGCGAAAATTCATGCGGCCAAACATGGCACGACTGACGGCCAGACCGACCCTTACGGCACGCCGTTTTATCAGCGTGTCCGGCGAATGGTGGAATGGTGCGTGCGTCGGCGCAAAACCGTCATCCTGCTGACGGTGCTGTTGTTCGTCGGCTCGGTGGTGTTGTTCCGGTTCGTGCCGCAGCAGTTCTTCCCGGCATCGGGGCGGCTGGAGCTGATGGTCGACTTGAAGCTGCAGGAAGGCGCCTCCCTGAGCAATACCGCCGAGCAGGTCAAGCGTCTGGAAGCGCTGCTCAAGGACCATGCCGGCATCGACAACTACGTGGCCTACGTCGGTACTGGTTCACCGCGTTTCTATCTACCGTTGGATCAACAACTGCCGGCTTCCAGCTTTGCCCAGTTCGTGGTGCTGGCCAAGACCATCGAAGACCGCGAGCCGTTGCGCAGTTGGTTGATCACCACCCTGAACGAACAATTCCCGACCCTGCGCTCGCGGGTCACGCGCCTGGAAAACGGCCCGCCGGTCGGCTATCCGGTGCAGTTCCGTGTCACGGGCGAGCACATTGAAGAAGTCCGGGCCCTGGCGCGGAAAGTGGCGACGAAAGTTCGTGAAAACCCCTACGTGGTCAATGTGCACCTGGATTGGGAAGAGCCGAGCAAGGTGGTGTACCTGAATGTCGACCAGGACCGCGCCCGGGCCCTGGGTGTCAGCACGACCGACCTGGCGAGTTTCCTGCGCAGCTCCCTCACCGGCTCCAGTGTCAGTCAGTACCGGGAAGACAACGAACTGATCGAAATCCTGTTGCGCGGTACGGTGCATGAACGCACCGAGCTGTCGTTGCTGCCGAGCCTGGCGGTGCCGACCGAAAATGGCAGGAGCGTGACCCTGTCGCAGATCGCTACGCTGGAGTACGGCTTCGAAGAGGGCGTGATCTGGCACCGCAATCGCCTGCCGAGCGTGACCGTGCGGGCCGATATCTACGGCAAGGAACAACCGGCCACCCTGGTCCAGCAGATCTTCCCGACCCTGGAGCCGATTCGTGCCGAACTGCCGGATGGTTACCTGTTGGAGGTGGGCGGTACGGTGGAGGATTCGGCCCGCGGCCAGAAATCGGTGAATGCCGGTGTGCCGTTGTTCATCGTGGTGGTGCTGACGTTGTTGATGCTGCAACTGCGCAGTTTTTCCCGCACGGCCATGGTGTTTCTCACCGCGCCCCTGGGGTTGATCGGCGTCACGCTGTTCCTGTTGGTGTTCCGCCAGCCGTTCGGCTTCGTCGCCATGCTCGGCACTATCGCGCTGTCGGGGATGATCATGCGCAACTCGGTGATCCTGGTGGATCAGATCGAACAGGACATCAAGGCTGGCCTGGCGCCCTGGCAGGCGATCATCGAAGCCACGGTGCGCCGCTTCCGTCCGATTGTGCTCACCGCACTGGCCGCGGTGCTGGCGATGATCCCACTGTCACGCAGCCTGTTCTTCGGGCCGATGGCGGTGGCGATCATGGGCGGCTTGATCGTGGCCACGGCGTTGACGCTGTTGTTCCTGCCGGCGTTGTATGCGGCGTGGTTCAGGGTCAAGAAAACCTGATCAACAGCTGCACACCGAACCTGTGGCGAGGGGATTTATCCCCGCTGGGCTGCGCAGCAGCCCCCCAAACCAGACAACTCGGTGTGTCAGGAAGATTGAGTTCGCTGCTTTAGGACTGCTTCGCAGCCCAGCGGGGATAAATCCCCTCGCCACAGGGTGTTTTGTGCTGAGTTTTAAAGGGTGCCGAAGACTTTCTTCGCCAAACTGGTCGCCGCAGCCGCCGGGTTCTGGCGAATGGTGGCTTCCTGCTTGCCGATCATCTCGAACAACCCATCCAGCGCCTGTTCGGTCACGTAGTTCTCGATGTTGGCGCTCTTGGCATCCAGCACGCCGAGCGTCGCGGCCTGACCGGCGAAGGCATTGTATTTCTGGGCCAGGCCGACCTTGTCGGTGGCTTGCTTGACGATGGGCAGGAACTTGGCGCGGATCTGCTCGCGGCTGCTCTTGTTCAGGTATTGCGTGGCCGAGTCGTTGCCGCCGCTCAAGATACCCTTGGCATCGCTCACGCTCATGTTTTTCACGGCATTGACCAGGATCGGCTGGGCCTGGACCACGGCGGCCTCGGCAGCCTGGTTCATGCTGGTTTCCAGTTGATCGACCTGTTCACCCATGCCGAAGGCCTTCATTTTGCTGGCGACTTTGCCCAGCTTGCCTGGCAGTTCGATTTTCACATCCGGGTTGTTGCTGAAGCCGCCGGGTGTGCCCAGTTGCTTGACCGCCACCTGCGCGCCTTGGGTCAAGGCGTCCTTGAGGCCGCCCGTGGCATCCTGTTGCGACAGGTCGCCCAGGGACAGGGCCATGGCATTGGCGCAGATCAACAGGCCCGCGCACAGGCCGGTGAAACGGAGGGTAGAGCGGAGCATGATGGCGTCCTTGAAAAAAGTTGGAAAAAGCAATCAGCGTGCGGCGTTGACGCGGATCTTCAACGGCTGCGGATCCTTGCCATCGAGTTGCACGGCGTGTTGTTCGGTGGTGATGAACATCAACTGGCCGTCCACTTCGATGCGGGCGCTCACGGCATAACGATGGCCGGGCTTGACCTGGGCGGGATCATAACTGAGGTGGAACGGCAGCGGGACCTGGCCTTTGATCGGGCCGCTCTGCTCATCGAGCACCACCGCAGGAGCGTCGGCCAGGGAAACGTCCTGCAGGCTAACGCTCAAGGTAGCGTTGGGCGGCAGGGCGATGCGTTGCAGATAGAAGACTTCGCCGTCGAGGGACGCGGCGGGTGGTGTTGTCGATTGGCAAGCGGCCAGCAAGGCCATGGATGCGAACAGAGCGAGTTTTTTCATGGGGAAGCACCTGGCTCGTTGACGCCAGCCACACACGGGCGTCAACGAGCATTTAACGGATTTGCGTCCAAGCATCCCTGCGTCGCGTCGCGGCTCAGGAACCGAACACAGGCGCTTGAACAGTTTCAGCCAGCGATGCTGGCGCCAGGCTCAGGGGGATGTCAACGTGTTGATCGCCGCCATCCCAGGTGAAGGCCTGTTCGGTATCAAGGAAAAGAGCGGTACCACCTTGGTACATTTGCACCTTTACCGAGAGCTTCTCGCCGACGGACGCCCTCTCGGAATTGATCTGGAAGCGATATTGCCAAGGCTGCTGGAGCGGCTCCCTTGGCGCCATGTTGGAGCCCTGGCCGCCGCTGGTGCTGATCTGCACACCGTCGGCATTTCGAACACTGATTTCGGCACGGCCGGCTTCCGGGAGTTCGTAGCCTGCGGGCAGTTGCAGGGTGAGGGTGATGATGTTCATGTTGAATTCCTTTTCAATACGTCGACATTGACGTGGGCTCATCCTAGAGGCCTGCTCCAAAGTTCTCTGTAGGTCTTTTCTTCGTTTGACGTCGCCTTGGCCGCTGCGCAGCGTCGGAGTACGCCTGGCGATTGACCGAAGCACTCACCAGAACCGTTCCATGCTCAAGGTGAGTGATCGGCAAATGTCAAAGGTCGGGGCTGACGGCGATCTCCGCCGCATCTTCACTGCGATGCAACGCCACCTGGCGAATCGACAGGCGAATCTCCGCTGGCAGCACCCGCTTGGCCGCGCCTTCGGCCAGTTCGCCCAGTAGTTCGTGGTAGCTGAGCTTGCCGGCCTCGTCGCGGCGCAGTACATCCAGGTCCAGCATCGTCTGGATGAAGTGGCGGAACAGGCTCTTGTCGAAGAATTCCGGTGCGTTCAGGCCATGGAGGATCGACAGGCGCTGGGCCATGACGGTGCAGAGGTCCTCCAGTTCTTCGGCACTGACGCTGTTCTGACCGCTGTTGAGCAGCAGCGAGACGGTCATGTAGAAGCGCTGCAAGGTCTGGGCAATGCTTTTGGACAGCAGGGTCAGCAGCACGAAGTGCCGTGAACTCGGCGCCGGACGCAGGTACAGGTCGTTTTCGAAACGCAGCAGGCCCTGTTCGACAAACGCGTCGAGCCATTGGTCGATCACGCCGTCCAGTTCTTCCAGCGACCAGCGAATGAACAGCTCCGATTGCAGGTACGGGTACAACGCATGGGTGTAGCGCAGGATCTGTTCGCGGCTCATGCGCGAGCTGCTCTGGAAGAAGCTCGCCAGCAATGCCGGCAGGGCGAAGATGTGCAGCACGTTGTTGCGGTAGTAGGTCATCAGCACCGCGTTCTGCTCGTCCAGGTACAGAATCTTGCCCAGGGCATCGCTCTGTTCCGACAGCAGGTCCATGCCTTTCACGTGTTCGATCAGCGCCTGGCCATCGCCTTCGGGCAGGGTGGTGTGGGGCGAGTACGGGACTTTGCGCAGCAACGCCAGGTACAGGTCGAGCACCCGCGCCATGGCGCGATCGTCCAGGGCCAGGCGGCTGGTGGACAGCAGCGCCAGGGCGACCAGGTTGACCGGGTTGATGGCCGCGGCTTCGTTCAGGTGCCGGGCCACGCGCTCGCCGAGGCGATGAGTGGTTGCGTTGAGCCAGGCCGGCTTGAATTGCGGGCCCAGTTCCTGTTGGCGCCAGCCGGGTTGTTCGCCGTCGAGGAATTCCGCCAGCTTGATCGGTTCGCCGAAGTTCACCGCCACCTGGCCGAAGCGCTGCTTGAGGGCGCCGATGACTTTGAAGATGTCGAAGATCGATTCCTTCTTCTTGCTGGCCCCGCGCAGTTCGCCCAGGTAGGTGCGGCCTTCCAGGACCCGCTCATAACCGATGTAGACCGGCACGAACACGATGGGCATGCGTGAGGAGCGCAGGAAGCTGCGCAGGGTGATGGCGAGCATGCCGGTCTTGGGTTGCAGCATGCGCCCGGTGCGCGAGCGACCGCCTTCGACGAAGTACTCCACTGGGAAACCCTTGGTGAACAGCGTGTGCAGGTATTCGTTGAACACGGCGGTGTAGAGCGGGTTGCCCTTGAAAGTGCGGCGCATGAAGAACGCCCCGCCACGGCGCAGCAGGCCACCGATGACCGGCATGTTGAGGTTGATGCCGGCGGCGATGTGCGGTGGCGTCAGGCCGTTGCGAAACAGCAGGTACGACAGCAGCAGGTAGTCGATGTGGCTGCGGTGGCACGGCACATAGATGACCTCGTGGCCCTGGGCGACGTTTTGCACGCCTTCGATGTGGTTGACCTTGATGCCATCGTAGATCTTGTTCCAGAACCAGCTCAGCACCACCTCCAGGAATCGGATCGCGGTGTAGGTGTAGTCCGAGGCGATCTCGTTGCCGTAGCGCAGGGCCTGGGCCTTGGCTTTTTCCGGGGAGATCTTTTCCCGTTCGGCTTCCTCGGCGATCGCCTGCTTGACCAGCGGCTGGTTCAACAGACCCTTGACCAGGTTGCGTCGGTGGGAAATGTCGGGGCCGATGACCGCCGCTTTCAAGTTGCGAAAGTGCACCCGCAGGATCCGCTGGGCCATGCGCACGGTGCGTTCGTGGCCCTTGTCGTGTTCGATCAGTTCGCGCAGGTGGATCGGTGCGGAGAATTGCACGCGAGTCTTGCGCCCCAGGATCATGATGCTCAACAGGCGGCGCAAGCGCCCGGTGACGGCCCAGCTGTCGGCGAACAACAGCTTCCAGGGGCTGGATTCGCTGTCGGGCGACTGGCCCCAGAACACGCTGACCGGGATGATCTGGGCGTCTTCGGCGGCATTGTGGGTCAGGGCGTCGACCAGCCGCGTCAGGGTGGGCGGCGCACCGCGCTTGTCCTGGCGCCCGATCCAGTCCGGCGCCGGCGTCAGGTAGAAAAATGCCGCCGGCTCCAGCAGGTTACCCACCGAGACCGGCAGCACCGGACGGGGCAGGCCGGCCTTGGTGCATTCGGTGTCGAGCACCGCCAGGTCGGTGAGCGAAGGGTCTTGCAGGACGTAGAACACCGGACGACTGCGGTCGAGGTTGAGGGTAAAGGACGACTGGTTGATGGTCTCGGAGCGAACCCAGAGGTACAACAGTCGGCGCAGGGTGCCAAACACAAGACGGCGGAACGGGGAGCGGGTCATACGGCTTCTGCATGAGTGGATAAAACCGAGCGGCTGCTCGGGCCCGCTAGTGTGCCGGATTCATCGAAAATCGGCAAAAAAGCGCCGAAGTAAAGTCAGTTGAGAGTTTTTCCGTGTGTCATATACTCGGCAGGTTACCGCCCCGGCCTCCCATGGACGGCCAGACGGTGGTGAAAGTTCGTACGGCTTTCCATCGAAAAGTCGACTTATAAGATAAAAATGGGAGTGAGCATCATGGCAGCACGGGAAACCGGCAGTGTGAAGTGGTTCAACGACGCCAAGGGTTACGGCTTCATCCAACGCGAAGGCGGGGTGGATGTATTCGTGCATTACCGCGCGATCCGCGGCGAAGGCCACCGTTCCCTGACCGAAGGCCAGCAGGTCGAGTACGCGGTCGTGGAAGGGCAGAAGGGCTTGCAGGCTGAGGATGTGGTGGGGTTGTAAACCGCGCTTGCCGTCACAGTAATCCCTGTGGGAGCGGGCTTGCTCGCGAATACGGTGTATCAGTCACAAGGATATTGCCTGACACACCGTATTCGCGAGCAAGCCCGCTCCCACATTGGGATCTGTTTTAGCATTGCAAGTGGCGTCGAGCCTGGCAATCGCAACAGGCCTACCCAGCTGTCACGCCGTCTTCCAGGTAATCTCTTCTTCCCCGTCGGCACTGATGCGAATCCAGCGGTCCGCCGATTCTTCCCCTTCTTCCTCCACCCATGACCCAGGCGCACAACGCACTTCGACATTCAGTGCGGCGAAGGCGGCGCGGGCGCAGGCGATGTCGTCTTCCCACGGGGTCTGGTCGCTTTCCAGGTACAGGCTGTTCCATTTGCCCACGGCCTTGGGCAGCCAGGTCACCGGAATGTTGCCGGCCTTGCACTTGTAGGTCTGGCCTTTCTGTACCCAGTCGCTGCAGGGGCCCAGGGCCTGGCCGAGCCAGGCGGCGATGGCCTTGTGGTCGACGTCGGCGTCCTTGAGGTAAATCTCGATATCGGGTTGGCGCATGGATGTCCTCGCTGCGGTCTTGAAAAATCCATTCGCGGATTTAACTGGCCCCGAACGGTTGCCCGGGGCCTGGAATCAAAAAGGTTATTGAAGAACGAAATAATCGTAGCGCATCGACACCGTGACCTCGAATGGCTCGGCCTGTTCGATCACGCTGGCGCGGCGTTCGGCGCTGGCGCGCCAACCGTGGGGCGTCATGGCCAGCAGGTTGGCGCGATCCTGGCCGTTTTCGAGGGTCAGCTTGAATTCGAGGGTTTCGCTGTGATCCAGCGCCATGCCCGACGGCACCAGGGCCAGGTGCTTGTCGTCGGTGTAGGCGCGCACTTCGTCGTAGAGGCGCTCGCGCAACTCCATCAGGTGGCCGGCGGTGGGGCCGACCTTCATCAGGCCGCCGCCGGGGCTGAGCAGGCGCTTGGCCTCTTGCCAGTCCAGTGGGCTGAACACGCTGGCCAGGAACTGGCAGCATCCGTCCGCCAATGGCACCCGGGCCATGCTGGCGATCAACCAGGTCAGTTGCGGGTTGCGTTTGCAGGCGCGCTTGACCGCCTCGCGGGAAATGTCCAGGGCATAGCCATCGGCCTGGGGCAATGCCTCGGCGATCTGCGCGGTGTAGTAACCCTCGCCGCAGCCGATGTCCAGCCAGCGCCCGGGTGCGCGCTCGGCGGCCAGTTCCGCCAGGCGCCGGGCGACCGGGGCGTAGTGCCCGGCGTTGAGAAAGTCGCGGCGGGCTTCGACCATCGCCTGGTTGTCGCCGGGGTCGCGGCTGTTCTTGTGCTGCACCGGCAGCAGGTTCAGGTAACCCTGCCGCGCACGGTCGAAGCGGTGGCCGGCCGGGCACACCACGCCGTTATCCACCGCGTTCAGCGGTTCACTGCAGATCGGGCAGGCGAGCATCAGGCGAGCAACTTGATCAGCGTCTTGTAGTAGATCTCGGTCAGCACGTCGAGATCGGCAGCCAGCACGCGCTCGTTGACCTGGTGGATGGTCGCGTTGACCGGCCCGAGTTCCACGACTTGCGTGCCCATGGTGGCGATGAAGCGACCGTCGGACGTGCCGCCGCTGGTGGACGCCTGGGTCTCGCGCCCGGTGACATCCCGGATGCTCGACGACACCGCATCGAGCAGCGCGCCCGGTTCGGTGAGGAATGGCAGGCCGGACAAGGCCCAGTCGATGTGCCAGTCCAGTTGATGCTTGTCGAGGATTTCGGCGACGCGTTGTTGCAGGCCTTCGACGGTGGACTCGGTGGAGAAGCGGAAGTTGAAGACCGCTTCCAGGTCACCGGGGATCACGTTGGTCGCGCCGGTGCCGGAATTGAGGTTGGAGATCTGGAAACTGGTCGGCGGGAAAAAGTCGTTGCCGTGGTCCCAATGCTCGGCGGCCAATTCGGCCAAGGCGGGCGCCGCCAGGTGGATCGGGTTCTTCGCCAGGTGTGGATAAGCCACGTGGCCTTGTTTGCCGCGCACGGTCAGTTTTGCGCCGAGGGAGCCGCGCCGGCCGTTCTTGACCACATCGCCCACCAAGGTAGTGCTCGACGGCTCGCCGACGATGCACCAGTCCAGCCGCTCCTGACGCGCCTTGAGGCGCTCGACCACGGCCTTGGTGCCGTGGTGGGCCAGGCCTTCTTCATCGCTGGTGATCAGGAAGGTCAGCGAACCCTTGTGGTCCGGGTAGTCGGCGACGAACCGTTCGGCCGCCACGACCATTGCCGCCAGGCTGCCTTTCATGTCCGCCGCGCCACGGCCGCAGAGCATGCCCTGTTCGTCGATGACCGCGTCGAACGGGTCGAGCTGCCAGGCCTTTACCGGACCGGTCGGCACCACATCGGTGTGCCCGGCGAAACACAGCACCGGGCCGTCATGCTTGCCATGGCTGGCCCAGAAGTTATCCACATCCTCGATGCGCATCGGCTCGAGCGTGAAGCCCGCGTTGCCCAAGCGCTGCATCATCAGTTTCTGGCAATCGGCATCCAGCGGTGTCACGGATGGACGGCGGATCAGGTCGCAGGCGAGTTGCAGGGTCGGCGAGAGGTCGGCGTGGGCCGTCATGGAAAACTCCGGAAACATGGAAAGGAGACACGGATCTCTGTGGGAGCGGGCTTGCTCGCGAAGCTTTTAGCGCCAGTGATGACGCCTTCGCGAGCAAGCCCGCTCCCACAGGTCCTGAGTTCGGCCGTGGATTGTATTTGGCCAAGGCTCGTAAAATGGCGGTTATCTTATAGCAAAACGACCACCATTGGCCCCTGGTGCGGGACAGGTGGAACACAAAACCTGTGGGAGCGAGCTTGCTCGCGATGACGCTGGATCAGCCAGTATCGATGTCGACTGATACACCGCCATCGCGAGCAAGCTCGCTCCCACAGAGGTTTTGCTTAAATTGCCACGGCAAAGCCCTATAATGCGCGCCGGTTTTTGGGGTAATGGTCATGAGTACAGAAGATCCACGGTTTGCCGGCATCGCCCGTTTGTATGGCATTGAGGGCCTGGAACGCCTGCGGGCGGCCCATGTGGCGATTGTCGGCATCGGAGGCGTCGGTTCCTGGGCGGCTGAAGCCATCGCCCGTTGCGGCGTGGGCGAGATCTCGCTGTTCGACCTGGACGATGTCTGCGTCAGCAACGCCAACCGCCAGTTGCACGCCCTGGACAGCACCGTCGGCAAACCCAAGGTCGAAGTGATGGCCGAGCGGCTGCGGGGGATCAATCCCGACTGCACGGTGCACGCGGTGGCGGACTTCGTCACCCGCGACACCATGGCCGAGTACATCACGCCGAACATCGACTGCGTGATCGACTGCATCGACAGCGTCAACGCCAAGGCTGCGCTGATCGCCTGGTGCAAGCGCCGCAAGATCCAGATCATCACCACCGGCGGCGCGGGCGGGCAGATCGACCCGACGCTGATCCAGGTCTGCGACCTCAACCGTACGTTCAACGATCCACTGGCTTCCAAGGTGCGCTCCACCTTGCGCCGCGACTACGGTTTCTCCCGCACCGTGACCCGCCACTACAGCGTGCCCTGCGTGTTCTCCACCGAACAACTGCGCTATCCGAAGCCGGACGGCAGCATTTGCCTGCAGAAGAGTTTTGTGGGCGACGGCGTCAAGCTCGACTGTGCCGGTGGGTTTGGTGCGGTGATGATGGTCACGGCGACGTTTGGCATGGTCGCGGCGACCAAGGCTGTGGATAAGATCGTGGCGGGTGTGCGGCGACCGGCTGACAGGGTCAAGTCCGGGCAGTGAGCGCTTTATGTGGCGAGGGGATTTATCCCCGCTGGGCTGCGAAGCAGCCCTCAAACCTAACAATGCGCTGTGTCAGACAGCTTGAGTTGACTGCTTTAGGGGCTGCTTCGCAGCCCAACGGGGATAAATCCCCTCGCCACAATCATTTAGTCAACTCAAACATCCGCTTTAGCACCGCATTCAAGCCATTGCTACGCGACGGCGACAGCTGCCGCGACAATCCCAGCTGGTTGAACCAATCCGGCAGATCCACCTGCTGCAACGCCTCGGCGGACAGCCCGTTGACCCGCGCCAGCAGCAACGCCACCAACCCACGGATCAACCGCGCATCGCTGCTGGCGGAAAACTGCCAGTGCCCGTCGTGCAAGCGACCCACCAACCACACCTGGCTTTCACAGCCGTGGACGAGGTTGGCCTCGCATTTGTCCGCGTCGCTCAGGGGCGGCAGACGTTCGCCCCATTGCATCAGCAATCGGGCCCGTTGCTCCCAGCCTGACGCGTCCCGGAAGATTTGCAGCGCCGTGACGGCATCGGCCGGCAGGTTCATCGCAACATCTCCAAGGCTTGGTCGAGGGCTTCGAAGAACCGTTCGATGTCGGCAGAATCGTTGTACAGCGCCAACGACACGCGAATCGCCCCGGACAGCTGCAAATGCTTGAACAGCGGCATCGCGCAGTGATGCCCTGCGCGCACGGCAATGCCTTGCTCGGTCAGCAGGTGCGCCAGGTCGGCGTTGTGGATGCCTTCGACCACGAAACTGACCAGAGCCAGGCGCGGGTTGCCCAGCAGGCGAATGCCGTTGCGGGCTTGCAGGCCATGGCGCAGGTAGTCATGCAGCGCCGCTTCATGGTCGATGACCGCTTGCGGATCGAGGGCGGACAGGTAGTCCAGGGTCGCGCCCAACCCGATCACACTGGCAATCGGCGGCGTGCCGGCTTCGAAGCCCAGCGGCGCCGGACGGAAGGTGGCGCTGTGGTAATCGGTTTGTTGCACCATTTCGCCGCCGAACTGCCAATGGCGCAGCTTGCCAAGGGCTTCGGTACGGCCGAACAGCACGCCCAGCCCGTCGGGGCCATAGAGTTTGTGGCTGGAAAACACGTAAAAGTCGCAGCCCAGCGCTTCCACGTCGTGGCGGCCATGGACCACGCCTTGGGCGCCGTCGATCACCGTCAGCGCGCCTTGGGCCTTGGCCAGCGCCAGCAGCGCCGGCACGGGTTGCCAGGCCCCCAGCACATTGGATAACTGGCTCACCGCCAGCAAGCGCGTACGGGGACCGATCAGTTCGGCGGAGGCGCCAGGGTCGATCACCCCGTCGGCATCCAGTGGCAATACCACCAGGGTCAACGAACGGCGCTCGGCCAGTTGCTGCCACGGCAACAGGTTGGCGTGGTGTTCCAGGGCGCTGATGACGATCTCATCGCCCGGGTTGAATAAATGTTCCAGCCCGTAGGCCAGCAGATTCAGCGCCGAAGTGGCGCCGTGGGTGAAGACCACCTGCCCGCAGTTTCCGGCATTGAGCCATTGCGAAGCCTTGAGGCGGCTGTCCTCGAACGCCTGGGTGGCATGGGCGCCCGGCAAATGTTGCGCACGGTGCACGTTGGCCGCGCCGTTGGCGTAGTAATGCGTCAGGGCATCCAACAGGGCTTGGGGTTTTTGCGTGGTGGCGGCGCTGTCCAGGTAGGTCTGGCCTTGCCGTTGCAGGGCGGCGATGGCCGGGAAATCGGCACGCCAGGGGGATTGGATCAACATGCTTTCGGGCCCTGCTGGAGTTACGCCGGACCTTGTGGGAGCGGGCTTTTTTTGTGGGAGCCGAGCTTGCTCGCGATGGCTGCGACACGGTTTAACTGCAAGACCGCATCATCGTTCATCGCGAGCAAGCTCGGCTCCCACAAAGGCTCGTCACCACAGGTGCTGGTGTGAAGCTTAGTTGTGGGCGTGCAGTGCTTCGTTCAGCTCGATGGCCGACTTATGCGTCTTGCATTCCACCGCGCCGGTCTCGGAATTGCGACGGAACAACAGGTCGGGCTGGCCGGCCAGGTCGCGGGCCTTGACCACTTTCACCAGTTGGTTGTTTTCGTCCAGCAGCGCCACTTTGGTGCCGGCGGTCACGTACAGGCCCGACTCCACGGTGTTGCGGTCGCCCAGCGGGATGCCGATGCCGGCGTTGGCGCCGATCAGGCAGCCTTCGCCCACCTTGATCACGATGTTGCCGCCGCCCGACAGGGTGCCCATGGTGGAGCAACCGCCGCCCAGGTCCGAACCCTTGCCGACGAACACGCCCGCCGAGACACGGCCTTCGATCATGCCCGGGCCTTCGGTGCCGGCGTTGAAGTTGACGAAACCTTCGTGCATGACCGTGGTGCCTTCGCCCACATAGGCGCCCAGGCGGATTCGCGCGGCGTCGGCGATGCGCACGCCGGCCGGAACCACGTAGTCGGTCATTTTCGGGAACTTGTCCACCGAGAACACTTCCAGCAGTTCGCCACGCAGGCGGGCTTCGAGCTGGTGCTCAGCCAGTTCGGCCAGGTCGATCGCGCCCTGGCTGGTCCAGGCCACGTTCGGCAGCAGAGGGAAAATCCCGGCCAGGTTCAGGCCGTGGGGCTTGACCAGGCGATGGGACAGCAGGTGCAGCTTGAGGTAGGCCTCAGGGGTGGAGCTCAGTTGGGCATCTTCGGCCAGCAGGGTGGCGACCAGTGGCTTGTGGCTTTCAGCCAGGCGGGTCAGCAGGGCAGCTTGTGCGGCATCGACGCCCTTGAGGGCTTCAGCCAGTTGCGAGGCCTGGGCGGTGGTGAAGGTGATGGCCTGGTTGCCTTCGCTGTAGCCGAGGATCGGCGCGATGGCTTTGACGATGTCGGTCGATGGGTTGAGCAGCGGCTGTGCGTAGAACACTTCCAGCCAGGCGCCTTGACGGTTTTGAGTGCCGACACCGAAGGCCAGGCTGAACAGGGTAGTGGACATGAAATTACCTCTACAAAATGGACTGGGCAGGCTTACTTGATTTCTGCCGCATAGATATCTGGCTTGAAGCCAATCAGGGTTCGGTCACCGAGATCGAGCACCGGGCGCTTGATCATCGAGGGTTGGGCGAGCATCAGTTCGATGGCTTTCGTCTGGTCGAGATCGGCTTTGCGTTCGTCGTCGAGTTTGCGAAAGGTCGTACCGGCACGGTTCAACACCACTTGCCAGCCATGCTCGTTGCACCATTGGGTCAGGTGTTCACGGTCAATGCCGGCGGTCTTGTAGTCGTGAAAGTCGTACTGCACAGCGTGATCATCGAGCCAAGTGCGCGCCTTTTTCATCGTGTCACAGGCTTTGATGCCGAAAAGGTGCAACGTTTTGCTTGAATCGGTCAAGGAACTGCCCCCTTTGCAGGTGCTGGAAATAAAAGGTGAAGGATTATGCCATGACCGGACGGTTGTGGGAGCGAGGCTTGCCCGCGATGAACGATGACGCGGTCTTCTGGCAGACCGAGGTGTTTTCATCGCGAGCAAGCTTTGCTCCCACAGCTTGCTCACTAAAGAGCTGCTGCGACATAGGTGTAACGGCCAAGTTAATCCTAGGCGGTTAATATGGCACTTCAACGGCAAGCTGTTGCCGGATGTGTGTCGCTGCCAGTGGAAACCGTTATGCAAAGCGCTTATACCGTCCTGATCCTGTTGATGCTGGTAGGCGTGTCGCGCCTGATCGGACGGTTGATCCCGCTGCCGCTGCCCCTGGTACAGATCGGCGCCGGTGCCGTGCTGGCCTGGCCGTCCCTGGGGCTGCACGTGGCCCTCGATCCTGAGTTGTTCCTGTTTCTGTTCCTGCCACCGCTGCTGTTCTCCGACGGTTGGCGCATGCCCAAGCGCGAGTTGTGGCGCCTGCGCGGGCCGATCCTGACGCTGGCGGTGGGGCTGGTGTTGTTCACGGTGGTGGGCGCCGGTTATTTCATTCATTGGCTGCTGCCAAGTATCCCGTTGCCGGTGGCCTTCGCCCTGGCGGCGGTGCTGTCGCCGACCGACGCGGTGGCGGTGTCGGCGATTGCCCGCGACCGCTTGCCCGGCCCCCTGATGCACATGCTCCAGGGTGAGGCGCTGATGAACGATGCGTCGGGCCTGGTGACGTTCAAGTTCGCCCTGGCGGCGGCCATCACCGGGGTCTTTTCCCTGGCCAACGCGAGCCTGACGTTCGTATTGGTGGCGGTCGGCGGCCTGCTGGTCGGCGTGGCCCTGAGTTGGCTGCTGGGCCGGCTGCGGGCGTGGATGATTGCCCGGGGTTGGGACGACCCGGCCACCCATGTGGTGTTCATGTTGCTGCTGCCGTTTGCCGCCTATGTGCTGGCTGAGCGCTTGGGCGCCTCGGGCATTCTCTCGGCGGTGGCGGCGGGGATGATGCAGAGCTGGCTCGACCTGCTGCCGCGCCAGACCGGCACGCGGCTGCTCAATCGCAGTGTCTGGTCGCTGTTGGAATTCGCCTTCAACGGCTTGATCTTCCTGCTGCTGGGCTTGCAACTGCCGGACATCATCAAGGCGGTGACCCGCCTCGAAACCACGCTCTGGCCGACGTTGTTCTACCGTTGCCTGGATGTGCTGGCGATTTTCCTGGTGTTGCTGGTGCTGCGGTTTGTCTGGGTGCAAAGCATCTGGCGTCTGTCGGGGCTGTTGCGCCGCTGGCGTGGCAAGGGTGAGCTGATCCTGGTGCCGAACGCACGTTCCTGCTGGCTGTTGACCTTCGGCGGGGTGCGCGGCGCGGTGACACTGGCGGGCGTGCTGTCGGTGCCATTGCTGTTGGGCGCGGGCGAGGCGTTTCCCGAGCGGGACCTGCTGATCTTCATCGCCGCCGGGGTGATTCTGCTGTCGTTGATCGCAGCTTGTATCGCCTTGCCGTTGTTGCTGCGGGGCATCGAGAAAAGCCCCGACGACAAACGTCGCAATGAAGTCCGCGAGGCCTGGCGCAAAACCGCTGAAGCGGCGATCCATGCGCTGGAGGTGGAAGAACCGACCGAGGCGGGCAGTACGCCGGATGCGGCCCAAGCGGCGCTGGCGACCGAGGTCAAGGCGCGGCTGATGTCCGAGTATCGTCATCAGCTCGACGTGTTCAACGACTCCGCCGAAGCCCAGGCGCTGGCATTCGAGATGGACCTGCTGGAGCGCCGGCTGCGCCTGAAGGCTTTTCGGGCGCAGCGGCTGGAGTTGTATCGCCTTAGTCGTCATCACCAGATTGGCGATGATGTGTTGCGTGAGGTGCTGGGGGAGTTGGATTTGGCGGAGGCGAATTTGGGGTTGGGTAAATAAATACTGGCCTCATCGCCCGAAGAGTCTGGGGTCGACCACAAACTCTATGGACATACCTTGCGATGGGTAAAGTCAAATACGAATGGTGGGCGATCCTGTGCTGCTACAAGCTGTAACGCCCAGGAACCGATTTCTCAAGCCCGATGTGCTTTACGAACTCACCCAGGTCGACCTCTAGTATGTCTTTCTCTTCGGTTGAGGTCATTTCTTGTCCTTGCTGAAGCCCTGCTAGCCAACCTCAGCGAAACCCTGGCTTCGGCCAATGCGATGCTCAGCGACCTGGCGTTTGGCCTGGACGGCTCGCGGCGGCATGTAGCCTTGGGAGTGGCGCAGATGATTGAGTTGGGGACGTTGTTGGCGAACAAGGCGTTGGATCGGGTAGAGCTTCGGACTTGATGCAGTAAATGCCGGCCGCCCGGCCCGCACTGATCGTTCCCACGCTCCGCGTGGGAACGCCGCCAGGGACGCTCTGCGTTCCGCTTCTGGAAGGTGACGCAGAGCGTCACGGGATGCATTCCCACGCGGCGTGGGAACGATCAGTCCCGCTAGAGCAAGCTCCCTCGCCACAACAGAGGTCCACTTCAGTCCGATACAGCCATCAACCCCGACGCTGGATGAACGCGCGGATCCGTTCCGCCGCTTCCACGCATTCGGCCAATGGCGCGACCAGGGCCATGCGCACGCGCCCGGCGCCCGGGTTGACGCCATCCACATCGCGGGACAGGTAGGAGCCCGGCACCACGGTCACGTGTTCCTGTTCGAACAGGTCCCGGCAGAACGCTGCATCATCGCTGGCTACATTCGGCCAGAGGTAGAAGCTGCCATCGGGACGCTGCACGTCCAGCACCGGGCTGAGGATTTCCAGCACGGCGTCGAACTTCTCCCGGTACAGCGCGCGGTTGGCCCGTACGTGCACTTCGTCGTTCCACGCCGCGATGCTCGCCAGTTGGGTCTGAACCGGCATCGCGCAGCCGTGATAGGTGCGGTACAGCAGGAAACCCTTGAGGATGTCCGCGTCGCCAGCGACGAAACCGGAGCGCAGGCCGGGCAGGTTGGAGCGTTTGGACAGGCTGTGGAACACCACGCAGCGCTTGAAGTCCTTGCGGCCCAGTTCGACGCAGGCGCTGAGCAGCCCTGGCGGCGGGGTCTGTTCGTCGAAGTACAGTTCGCTGTAGCACTCGTCCGCCGCGATCACGAAGTCATGCTCATCGGCCAGGGCGATGAGTTTTTTCAGCACGTCCACCGGGATCAACGCGCCGGTCGGGTTACCCGGGGAGCACAGGAACAGAATCTGGCAGCGCTTCCAGATGTCCGGCGAGACGGCCTCGAAATCCGGGTTGAAGCCGTTTTCGTCCAGGCACGGCAGGTAGTGCGGCTTGGCCCCGGCCAGGAACGCCGCGCCTTCGTAGATCTGGTAGAACGGGTTCGGGCTGACCACCAGGGCGTCGTCGCCCCGGTTGACCACGGTCTGGGTGAAGGCGAACAAGGCCTCACGAGTGCCATTGACCGGCAGCACGTGGCGCGCCGGGTCCAGCCAGCCGGTCGGCACGTTGAAGCGACGCTCGCACCAGCCGGTGATGGCTTCACGCAGTTCCGGGATGCCGAGGGTGGTCGGGTACACGGCCATTTTTTCCAGATTACTGGCCAGGGCTTCAGCCACGAAGCTGGGCGAGCGATGCTTGGGTTCGCCGATGGACAACGCGATGGGGCGTTTGTCGGGGTTGGGCGTAACGCTGCCGAGCAGGGCGCGGAGCTTTTCGAACGGATAAGGCTGCAACTGGTTCAAAGCGTTGTTCATCGGGGGCCTCGTTCAATGTGGGAGCGGGCTTGCTCGCGAAAGCGGTGGGTCAGTGAATGATTATGCTGACTGACCCACCGCTTTCGCGAGCAAGCCCGCTCCCACAGCGGGAAATTTGTTCGTTCAGATGCTGATGCGTGTCAGGTGAGCATCGGGTTCCTGGTTGACGCTCAGGTGCCGGACGATGGCCTCCTGCAGGCGGCTGCACAGTTGCGGATCGGACAGCGGCTGGTTGTGAGCGTCGGTGATGAAAAACACGTCTTCTACCCGTTCGCCGAGGGTGGCGATCTTGGCGTTTTGCAGCGACAGGTCGAACTCCAGGAAAATATGGCCGATCCGCGCCAGCAGGCCCGGGCGGTCCGGGGCGCTGAGTTCCAGCACGGTGACCTGGCGCTGGGCGTCGTTGTGGATCGTCACCTGGGGCGCAAACGCAAAATGCTTGAGCTGGCGCGGCACCCGGCGCTGGATGATGGTCGGGTAGTCCGCCGGGTTGCGCAGGGCTTCGGTGAGGCCGTCTCGAATCTGCTTGACCCGCGCCGGGTTGTCGCCGATCGAGTCGCCATCGGTGTCGAGCACGATGTAGGTGTCGAGGGTGAACTGGCTGCTGGAGGTAATGACCCGGGCGTCATGGATGTTGAGGTTGAGCTGGTCCATCGCCGCCACGGTCACGGCGAAGAAGTCGTGCTGGTCCGGGGCATAGATGAAGATCTGCGTGCCACCCTCGAACTCGCGCTGGGTGGTTTCCTTGATCAGCACCAGCGGCCCGCCATCGGCCGGTTGCTGCAGGATCGCGTCGCTGTGCCAGGCCACGTCGCCGGCGGTGTGGCGCAGGAAATAGTCATCGCCCAATTGCGACCAGAGCTGCTCGACATCGTCCGGATCGGTGCCGCCGCGTACCAGGATGTCCAGGGCCGCGCTTTGGGTGCGACGGATCTGTTCTTCGCGGTCCACCGGGTTTTCCAGGCCACGGCGCAAGGCCCGCTTGGTCTCGGTGTAGAGCTGGCGCAACAGGCTGGCGCGCCAGGAATTCCACAGGCTCGGGTTGGTGGCGTTGATGTCGGCCACGGTCAGCACGTAGAGGTAATCCAGGCGCGTTTCATCGCCGACGATCTGGGCGAAGTCGTGGATCACCTGCGGGTCGGACAAATCCTTGCGCTGGGCGGTGGTGGACATTACCAGGTGGTTCTGCACCAGCCAGACGATCAGCCGGCTGTCCCACAGGGGCAGTTGATGGCGCTGGCAGAACGCCTCGGCATCCACCGCGCCAATCTCGGAGTGGTCACCGTGGCGGCCCTTGCCGATGTCGTGGTACAGCCCGGCCATGTAGATCAGCTCGGGCTTGGGCAGCTTGCCCATGAGCTTGCTGGCCAGCGGGAATTTCTCTGACACCTGGGTGTACTGCAGCTTACGCAGGTGCTTGATCAGGTTCAGGGTGTGGGCATCGACCGTATAGATGTGGAACAGGTCGTGCTGCATCTGTCCGACGATGAAGCCGAACTCCGGCAGATAGCGCCCGAGGATCCCGTAGCGATTCATGCGCCGCAGGTTGCGGTGCACGCCGATCCGGCATTTGAACAGCTCGATGAACAGGCTGGTGTTGCGGATGTCGTGGCGGAAATCCTCATCGATCAGATGACGGTTTTCCCGCAGCAGGCGGATGGTGTCGGCCCGCACGCCCTTGATTTCCGGCTGCTGGGCCATGAGCACGAAAATTTCGAGCATGGCGAACGGCGTGCGGCGGAACACATAGTCATGACGCGCTTCGATGTAGCCGTCGTGCAGTTGAAAGCGTGAGTTGATCGGCTGCGGCGGTTCCTCGTCTTCGGGGGCGAGAATGACTTCCTCGAAGTGCTGGATGATCAGTTCGCTGAGCTGGGCGATGCTCATCACCACGCGGTAGTACTGCTGCATGAAGTTTTCGATGGACTGCTTGGCATCCTGCCCTTCGAAACCCAACAGGCCGGCGATGGAGCGTTGGTGATCGAACAGCAGGCGGTCCTCGGCGCGCCCGGCGAGCATGTGCAGGGCATAGCGGACCTTCCACAGGAATTCCTGGGACGAGGCCAGCAAGGCGTTTTCGCTTTCCACCAGGAAACCTTCGCCGGCCAGGGCGCGCAGGTTCAGCGTGCCGTACTGGCGGCGGGCGACCCACAGGATCGTCTGGATGTCCCGCAGCCCGCCGGGCGAGCCCTTGACGTTGGGTTCCAGGTTGTATTCGGTGTCGTTGTACTTGTGGTGGCGGGCCTTCTGCTCGGCGTGCTTGGCCAGGAAAAAATCCTTGCTGGGCCACATGTGCTCTGTGCTGGTGACATCGAGCATGCGCTGGCGCAGGCGCTCGGGGCCGGCGATGGTGCGGCTTTCCATCAGGTTGGTGATCACCGTCAGGTCGGCGCGGGCCTCCTCGGCGCATTCCTGCACCGAGCGCACGCTCTGGCCGACTTCCAGGCCGATGTCCCACAGCAGCGTCAGGAAACGCTCGATGGAATCGCGGAAAACCTCATGGTCGGCGCTGTCCAGCAGGATCAGCAGGTCGATGTCGGAGTAGGGGTGCAACTCCCCGCGCCCATAGCCGCCCACCGCCACCAGGGCGATGTCGGCGTCTTCGCTCCAATCGAACTGCTCCCAGGCCTTTTGCAGGATGTTATCGACGAACCAGGCGCGGTCCTCGATCAGCCGGCGAATGTCCCGGCCATTGCGAAAGCGCTGGTCGAGCACTTCATGGGCCTGGCGGATCGCCTTCTTGAACGCCGAGATGGGGCTTGCCTTCAGGGCCAGTTCAGCCTGGAACTGGCCGCGGTCGAAGAGTTCGGGATCCACCTGCGGCATTGAATGGCTTTCCTTTCTATCTATATCTATCGGATCTATAGGCTGGGTTCGGATCAGGCGGAAACGCGCGCGATGGTGTCATCGCTGCGCAGGGTGAAGATTTCATAGCCCGTCTCAGTGACCAGCAAGGTGTGTTCCCACTGGGCCGACAGCTTGCGGTCCTTGGTGATGGCGGTCCAGCCGTCGCCCAGCACCTTGGTGTCGGCGCGGCCCTGGTTGATCATCGGCTCGATGGTGAAGGTCATGCCCGCCTGCAGTTCCATGCCGGTGCCGGCACGGCCGTAGTGCAGGATCTGCGGTTCTTCGTGGAACACCTTGCCGATGCCGTGGCCGCAGAACTCGCGCACCACCGAGAAGCCGTTCTTCTGCGCATGCTTCTGGATCACTTCGCCGATGTCCCCCAGGCGGCAGCCCGGCTTCACCAGTTCGATGGCCATGTACATGCATTCCTGGGTGACCTTGGACAGGCGCTGGGCCCACTCCGGCACGTTGCCGACATGGAACATGCGGCTGGTGTCGCCGTGATAGCCGTCCTTGATGACGGTGACGTCGATGTTCAGGGTGTCGCCATCCTTCAACGGTTTTTCGTTGGGGATGCCGTGGCAGACCACGTGGTTGATCGAGGTACAGATCGACTTCGGGAAGCCTTTATAGTTGAGCGGCGCCGGGATGGCCTTCTGCTCGTTGACGATGTAGTCGTGGCAGATGCGGTCCAGCTCTTCGGTGGTCACGCCCGGCTTGACGTAGTCGGCGATCATCTCCAGCACTTCGGCGGCGAGTTTGCCGGCGACACGCATTTTGGCGATGTCCTCGGGTGTCTTGAGGGTAACGGTCATACAGGCTCTCTCTGCGCCCGACGGCGCTGTTCAAAACGAAATGGGCGGCGGATGGGGATCCGGGCGGCCCTGAAAACGCGATTCTAACAGACGATCAGTACAATGAGCTCTCCAGCCTGGAACTCTGTGGCGAGGGGATTTATCCCCGTTGGGCTGCGCAGCAGCCCAAATCAGGCAGCATGGTGTATCAAGTCGATTGAATCGCCTGGTATGGGGCCGCTGCGCGCCCCAGCGGGGATAAATCCCCTCGCCACAAGAGGATTTCAGAATCCATGTTCCGTTTTCGCCCTTGCTGTGGTATAAAATGCGCCGCTTTCCGGGGATGACCCCGTAAGCTTAAATCCACACACGTGTCGACACGATGACCTGGGTGCCTTCGGTTTATATAGCCGCTGGTTGGTTATTGGGATACGTGGAGGCCAAACCCGACTTATCAAGGAACTATCATGTCCCAAGTCAACATGCGCGATATGCTGAAGGCCGGTGTGCACTTCGGTCACCAGACCCGTTACTGGAACCCGAAAATGGGCAAGTACATTTTCGGCGCGCGTAACAAGATCCACATCATCAACCTTGAAAAAACCCTGCCGATGTTCAACGAAGCACTGACCTTCGTAGAGCGCCTGGCCCAGGGCAAAAACAAGATTCTGTTCGTCGGCACCAAGCGTTCCGCTGGCAAGATCGTTGCCGAAGAAGCAGCACGTTGCGGTTCGCCGTACGTCGATCACCGCTGGTTGGGCGGCATGCTGACCAACTTCAAGACCATTCGCGCTTCCATCAAGCGTCTGCGTGACCTTGAAGTCCAGTCCGAAGACGGTACTTTCGCCAAGCTGACCAAGAAAGAAGCGCTGATGCGCACTCGCGATCTTGAGAAGCTGGACCGCTCCCTGGGCGGTATCAAGGACATGGGCGGTCTGCCTGACGCACTGTTCGTGATCGACGTTGATCACGAGCGCATCGCGATCACCGAAGCCAACAAGCTGGGTATCCCGGTCATCGGCGTTGTCGATACCAACAGCAGCCCGGAAGGCGTTGACTACATCATCCCAGGCAACGATGACGCCATCCGCGCCATCCAGCTGTACATGGGTTCGATGGCTGACGCTGTGATCCGTGGTCGCAACAACGTGAATGGCGGCACCGAAGTCTTCGCTGAAGAAGCTCCGGCAGCAGCCGCTGAGTAATTGACGCCCCTGGCGTTGACTCAGTAAGCAAAAAGGGGGCTTGGCCCCCTTTTTGCCACCTCGAAAACCATTTGCCGCCAGCGCAGTGACTTGTTTGTAACCTGCCGCGGCCTATAAGCAGTGGTTTTCCGGGAAGAATTGATCGCCCGTTCGATCGGGTGGAATGGTTGAAAACCTATCCAAGAGGATTTTGAAATGGCAGAGATTACTGCAGCGTTGGTCAAAGAACTGCGCGAGCGTACCGGCGAAGGCATGATGGATTGCAAGAAAGCCTTGACCAAGGCTGGCGGCGACATCGAGAAAGCCATTGATGACATGCGTGCTTCGGGCGCCATCAAGGCTGCCAAGAAAGCCGGCAACGTCGCCGCTGAAGGCGCCATCGCCATCAAGGACGACGGCAAGGCTGCCGTTCTGCTGGAAGTCAACTCCCAGACCGACTTCCTGGCTCTGCAGGATGACTTCAAGGCGTTCGTCGCTGCCAGCGTCGAAAAAGCCTTCGCTGACAAACTGACCGACGCAGCCCCGCTGATCGAGTCCCAGGAAGAAGCGCGCCTGGTCCTGGTTGGCAAGACTGGCGAAAACGTCAACATCCGTCGCCTGGTTCGCGTTGAAGGTGACGTGGTTGGTACCTACCTGCACGGCAACAAGATCGGTGTTGCGGTTGTCCTGAAGGGCGGCGACACCGAACTGGCGAAAGACATCGCCATGCACGTGGCTGCAACCAACCCTGAGTTCCTGCTGCCTACGGACGTTTCGGCTGAAGCGATCGAGCGCGAGAAGGGCGTTTTCCTGCAGCTGAACGAAGAGAAGCTGAAAGGCAAGCCTGCTGAAATCGCAGAAAAAATGGTCAGCGGCCGTATCTCCAAGTTCCTGGCTGAAGCCAGCCTGGTTGAGCAGGCCTTCGTCAAGAACCCGGAAATCAAGGTTGGCGACCTGGCGAAGAAAGCCGGTGCTGAAATCGTTTCGTTCACCTACTTCAAAGTAGGCGAAGGCATCGAGAAGCCGGTTGATGACTTCGCTGCTGAAGTTGCTGCCCAGGTAGCTGCTGCCAGCAAGCAATAAGACGGTTTTTACAACTGTCGCCCAGAAGAGGCTGCCCGCTTAACGCGCGCAGCCTCTTTTCGGATGGGGATGCCGATTTTTATTGGTTTCCTGTCGGAACTGGCTTACAAAGCCGTGTTCCGATGGCGCTGTGTCAGCGTCGAGCTAGAGTGAACGCAGGCTGCAAACAGCTTGCAAAGAATTTTTTGAACACATACGCCGCAGGAGAGATTCGCAATGGCTCAGCAGGGCAGTGGTTATCAGGCTCGCTATAAACGCATTCTACTCAAGCTTAGCGGCGAGGCCCTGATGGGCTCGGAAGAGTTCGGGATCGATCCGAAAGTGCTGGATCGCATGGCCCTGGAAGTGGGCCAGTTGGTCGGGATCGGCGTTCAGGTCGGCCTGGTCATCGGCGGCGGCAACCTGTTTCGCGGCGCGGCGCTGAGCGCGGCCGGCATGGATCGGGTCACGGGCGACCACATGGGCATGCTGGCCACTGTGATGAACGCCCTGGCTATGCGCGATGCGCTGGAGCGTGCCAATATCTCGGCCATCGTGATGTCGGCCATTTCCATGGTTGGCGTGACCGATCACTACGATCGTCGCAAAGCCATGCGCCACCTCAACGCCAAGGAAGTGGTGATTTTTGCCGCCGGTACCGGTAATCCGTTCTTCACCACGGATTCGGCCGCCTGCCTGCGAGCGATCGAGATCGATGCCGATGTCGTGCTCAAGGCAACCAAGGTCGATGGCGTCTATACCGCTGACCCGTTCAAAGACCCGCATGCCGAGAAGTTCGATCATCTGACCTACGATGAAGTGCTGGATCGCAAGCTGGGTGTCATGGACCTGACGGCTATCTGCCTGTGCCGCGACCACAAGATGCCGCTGCGTGTCTTTAACATGAACAAGCCCGGTGCCCTGCTGAATATCGTCCATGGCGGCGCCGAAGGAACACTGATCGAGGAAGTTCAACAATGATCAACGAAATCAAGAAAGACGCTGAACAGCGCATGCAGAAATCCCTGGAGTCCCTGGCGCACAACTTCGGTCGCATCCGCACCGGCCAGGCGCACCCGAGCATCCTCGAGGGCGTGATGGTGCCGTACTACGGCTCCGATACCCCGATCAAGCAGGTGGCCAACATCACCGTCAAGGACGCGCGTACCCTGCAGGTCGTGGCTTTCGAGCGCAACATGCTGGGCGCGGTCGACAAGGCCATCGGCAGTGCCGGTCTGAACCTGAACCCGACCAACCTGGGTGAGCTGCTGCTGATCTCCATGCCGGCCCTGACTGAAGAAACCCGTCGTGGTTTCACCAAGCAGGCCCGCGATGTGGCTGAAGACGCTCGCGTCGCTGTGCGCAACATCCGTCGCGATGCTAACAGCCAGCTCAAGGATCTGGTCAAGGAAAAGGAAATCAGCGAAGACGAAGAGCGTCGCGCCACTGGCGAAATCGACGACCTGACCAAAAAGTACGTGGCTAAGATCGACGCGGATTTGGCGCAGAAAGAAAAAGACCTGATGGCCGTATAAGGGTCTCGTTTTCATGGAAAAGACCAAGCAGGCCGTGCCGTTCGCGGTTCCGCGCCACGTGGCGATCATCATGGACGGCAACAACCGCTGGGCCAAGAAGCGCTTTATGCCTGGCGTCGCCGGGCACAAGGCGGGGGTCGATGCGGTTCGTGCGGTCATCGAGGTGTGCGCCGAGGCGGGGGTCGAGGTGCTGACCCTGTTCGCCTTCTCCAGCGAGAACTGGCAACGGCCGGCCGATGAAGTCAGCGCCTTGATGGACTTGTTCCTCAAGGCCCTGCGTCGTGAGGCCAAGCGCCTCAACGACAACAAGATCAGCCTGCGCATCATCGGTGATCGCTCTCGCTTCCATCCTGAATTGCAGGCTGCGATGCGCGAAGCCGAGGCTGCGACGGCGGGTACCAATCGGTTCGTCCTGCAGATCGCCGCCAACTACGGTGGCCAGTGGGACATTGCCCAGGCTGCCCAGCGGTTGGCGCGGGAAGTCCAGGCCGGGCACTTGCGCCCGGAAGACATCACCCCTGAACTGTTGCAGACCTGCCTGGCGACCGGTGACCTGCCATTGCCTGACCTGTGCATCCGTACCGGTGGCGAGCATCGCATCAGCAACTTCCTGCTCTGGCAGTTGGCTTATGCCGAGTTGTACTTCTCCGACCTGTTCTGGCCGGACTTCAAACACGAAGCCATGCGCACCGCACTGGCCGATTTCGCTTCCCGTCAGCGTCGCTTCGGTAAAACGAGCGAGCAGATCGAAGCTGGAGCCCGGGTTTAATGCTTAAACAACGAATCATCACTGCCTTGATCCTGTTGCCTATCGCCCTGGGTGGTTTCTTCCTGCTCGACGGTGGCAGCTTTGCGCTGTTCATCGGGCTGGTCGTGACCTTGGGCGCGTGGGAGTGGGCGCGGCTGGCGGGTTTTCCTGCGCAGTCGGCGCGCGTGACCTATGCAACGGCCGTGGCGGCCATGCTGTTCATCATGTACGTGGTGCCCGGCCTCGCGCCTTGGGTGCTGGGTGCCGCGGTGCTGTGGTGGGCGACGGCGACCTTCCTGGTCCTGACCTATCCACGGACGACGCATCATTGGGCCAATACGGCGACCAAGCTGGTGATCGGCCTGTTGATCCTGCTGCCGGCCTGGCAGGGGCTGATCTGGATCAAGCAAGGCCCGTTGGGCAACTGGCAGATCATGGCCGTGATGGTGCTGGTCTGGGGGGCCGACGTTGGCGCCTACTTCTCCGGTCGGGCCTTCGGCAAGCGCAAGCTCGCGCCGCAAGTCAGCCCTGGCAAGAGCTGGGAAGGGGTCTATGGTGGCCTGGCCTTGAGCCTGGTGATCACCACAGTGGTCGGTTTCGTACGGGACTGGACGGTCGCGCAACTGTTCATGGGGCTTATTGGCGCCGCCCTGATCGTATTCGTGTCGGTGGTCGGCGACCTGACCGAAAGCATGTTCAAGCGTCAGTCCGGGATCAAGGACAGCAGTAACCTGTTGCCCGGTCACGGTGGTGTGCTGGATCGCATCGACAGCCTGACTGCCGCGATCCCGATCTTTGCCGTGCTGTTGTGGATGGCGGCATCGTGAGTCGCCCCCAGCGGATCACTGTCCTTGGCGCGACCGGTTCGATTGGCCTCAGTACGCTGGACGTCATCGGCCGGCATCCGGAGCGCTACCAGGTCTTCGCCCTCAGTGGTTTCACGCGTTTGAGCGAGTTGCTGGCATTGTGCATTCGCCACACGCCGCGGTTTGCCGTGGTGCCTGAGGTTGGCGTGGCGCGGGCGTTGCAGGATGATCTGCGCGCAGCCGGCCTGCAAACCCGTGTGCTGGTGGGAGAGGAGGGCCTCTGCCAAGTGGCTGCCGACCCCGAAGTCGACGCCGTGATGGCGGCGATTGTCGGTGCGGCGGGCCTGCGTCCGACCCTCGCGGCGGTGGAGGCCGGCAAGAAGATCCTGCTGGCCAATAAAGAGGCGCTGGTGATGTCTGGCGCGCTGTTCATGCAGGCTGTTCGCAAGAGCGGCTCGGTGCTGCTGCCGATCGACAGCGAGCACAATGCGATTTTTCAATGCATGCCGCGGGATTTTTCCCGTGGTCTCGGCGCAGTAGGTGTTCGGCGGATTTTGCTGACAGCCTCCGGTGGTCCGTTCCGGCAGACGCCGCTGGAAGAATTGGTGCATGTTTCACCCGAACAGGCCTGTGCCCATCCGAACTGGTCCATGGGGCGCAAGATTTCCGTGGATTCGGCCAGCATGATGAACAAGGGCCTGGAGTTGATCGAGGCCTGCTGGCTGTTTGATGCCAAGCCATCGCAGGTCGAGGTGGTGATTCACCCCCAGAGCGTGATTCACTCCCTGGTGGACTACGTCGACGGGTCCGTGCTGGCCCAGTTGGGTAACCCGGACATGCGCACGCCGATCGCCAACGCCCTGGCCTGGCCGGAGCGTATCGACTCGGGCGTTGCGCCGCTGGACCT
Source organism: Pseudomonas sp. NFACC24-1 (assembly GCF_900115235.1). Lineage (NCBI taxonomy): Bacteria > Pseudomonadati > Pseudomonadota > Gammaproteobacteria > Pseudomonadales > Pseudomonadaceae > Pseudomonas > Pseudomonas sp. NFACC24-1. The sequence continues at coordinate 74,194 of NZ_FOVS01000007.1, read as the reverse complement.
GTTCGCTATCGCTCGCCTGGATTTCCAGGCGCCCGATGAGCAGCGCTTCCCCTGCCTGCGCCTGGCGCGCCAGGCGGCCGAGGCGGGCAACAGTGCTCCGGCCATGTTGAACGCTGCCAATGAAGTGGCTGTTGCTGCGTTTCTCGATGGACGTGTCCGTTACCTCGAGATCGCGAGTATCATCGAGGAAGTCTTGAATCTCGAGGCCGTGGTTTCGGTCGATGACCTCGACACAGTATTTACGGCGGATGCCAGGGCTCGTGAGTTGGCGGGCCAATGGCTGCAGCGCCACGGGCGTTGAAGCTGCGATACGTTAGCCAGGGTTGCCCTGGACAGGATTGCGGAGAAAACAGATGAGCGCGCTCTATATGATTGTCGGCACCCTGGTTGCATTGGGGGTGTTGGTCACTTTTCACGAATTCGGTCATTTCTGGGTTGCGCGTCGCTGTGGCGTCAAGGTCCTGCGTTTTTCCGTGGGCTTTGGCATGCCATTGCTGCGCTGGCACGACAAGAAAGGCACCGAGTTCGTCGTGGCGGCCATCCCGTTGGGTGGCTACGTCAAGATGCTCGACGAGCGCGAAGGCGAAGTTCCGGCCGACCAGCTCGATCAATCCTTCAATCGCAAGACCGTCCGTCAGCGTATTGCCATCGTCGCGGCGGGGCCGATTGCCAACTTCCTGCTGGCCATGGTGTTTTTCTGGGGCCTGGCCATGCTGGGCAGCGAACAGGTGCGCCCGGTCATCGGTGGGGTAGAGGCCGGTAGCGTTGCCGCCCGTGCCGGGCTGGGTGCCGGGCAGGAAATCGTCGCCATCGATGGCGAGCCGACATCGGGCTGGGCGGCGGTCAATCTGCAGTTGGTACGTCGCCTGGGTGAGAGCGGTTCGTTGCAATTGATGGTGCGTGAGCAGGGCTCCACGGTGGATTCGCCTCGCGAGCTCATCTTGGACAACTGGCTCAAGGGCGCGGACGAGCCGGATCCGATCCGTTCCCTGGGGATCCGGCCATGGCGTCCGGCCTTGTCGCCGATCCTCGCCGAACTCGACCCGAAAGGCCCGGCCCAGGCGGCTGGCCTGAAGACCGGCGATCGGTTGCTGGCCCTCGACGGCCAGCCGGTCGGCGACTGGCAGCAGGTGGTCGATTCGGTTCGTGTACGTCCTGATACCAAAATTGTGCTGCGCATCGAGCGCGACGGTGCTCCAATCGACGTCCCGGTAACCCTGGCCGCCCGTGGCGAGAGCAAGGCACCGACCGGTTACCTGGGAGCGGGCGTCAAGGCGGTCGACTGGCCACCGGAAATGATCCGCGAGGTCAGTTTCGGTCCAGTGGCGGCGATTGGCGAGGGTGCGCGTCGTACCTGGACCATGAGCATCCTGACGCTGGACTCGCTCAAGAAAATGTTGTTCGGCGAGCTCTCGGTAAAAAACTTGAGTGGACCGATAACCATTGCTAAAGTGGCGGGCGCTTCTGCCCAGTCGGGCGTCGCTGATTTCCTGAATTTCCTTGCTTATCTGAGCATTAGCCTGGGGGTTCTGAATTTGCTGCCCATTCCGGTACTGGATGGGGGGCATCTGCTGTTTTATCTGATCGAGTGGGCGCGTGGTCGTCCCTTGTCGGATCGGGTGCAAGGTTGGGGGATACAGATCGGTATCAGCTTGGTGGTCGGGGTCATGTTGCTTGCCCTCGTCAACGATCTGGGTCGTCTGTAACGCTTCGCTGAATTGCGAATCTGCCGCATTTTGCGGCAGTTTGTTTATTGCCAGTTGGAATAAGAAAGGACTTCATGAAACGTCTGCTGCTAACTGCGGTTCTCACCGTATTGATGATCGCCGAAGTTCACGCCGAGTCCTTCACTATCTCTGATATTCGCGTCAATGGCCTCCAGCGGGTCTCCGCGGGTAGCGTCTTTGGTGCCTTGCCGTTGAACGTCGGCGAGCAGGCGGATGATCGGCGCCTGGTGGAATCCACGCGTGCGCTGTTCAAGACCGGCTTCTTTCAAGATATCCAGCTGGGCCGTGACGGCAATGTCCTGGTCATCACGGTAGTCGAGCGCCCGTCGGTCGCCAGTATCGAGATCGAAGGCAACAAGGCGATCTCCACTGAAGACCTGATGAAGGGCCTGAAACAATCCGGCCTGGCCGAAGGCGAGATCTTCCAGCGCGCCACCCTCGAAGGTGTGCGTAACGAGCTGCAGCGCCAGTACGTCGCCCAGGGTCGCTACTCGGCCACCGTCGACACCGAAGTGGTGCCGCAGCCGCGCAACCGCGTCGGCCTGAAGGTCAACATCAACGAAGGCACCGTGGCGGCCATCCAGCACATCAACGTGGTGGGCAACACGGTGTTCCCGGATGAAGACCTGATCGACCTGTTCGAGCTCAAGACCACCAACTGGCTGTCGTTCTTCAAGAACGACGACAAGTACGCCCGTGAAAAACTCTCTGGTGACCTGGAGCGCCTGCGTTCCTACTACCTGGACCGTGGCTACATCAACATGGACATCGCTTCGACCCAGGTGTCCATCACCCCGGACAAGAAGCACGTCTACATCACCGTCAACGTCAACGAAGGCGAGAAGTACACCGTTCGCGACGTCAAGCTCAGCGGTGACCTGAAGGTTCCCGAGGACCAGGTCAAGTCGCTGCTGCTGGTGCAGAAGGGCCAGGTGTTCTCGCGCAAGCTGATGACCACCACTTCCGAGCTGATCACCCGCCGCCTGGGTAACGAGGGCTACACCTTCGCCAACGTCAACGGCGTGCCGCAGCCGCACGATGAAGACCACACCGTCGACATCACGTTCGCCGTGGACCCGGGCAAGCGTGCCTACGTCAACCGCATCAACTTCCGTGGCAACACCAAGTCCGAGGACGAAGTGCTGCGCCGTGAAATGCGCCAGATGGAAGGTGGCTGGGCGTCGACCTACCTGATCGACCAGTCCAAGACCCGCCTGGAGCGCCTGGGCTTCTTCAAGGAAGTCAACGTCGAGACGCCGGCCGTGCCGGGCGTCGATGACCAGGTCGATGTGAACTACAGCGTCGAAGAGCAGGCTTCCGGCTCGATCACCGCCAGCGTCGGTTTCGCCCAGAGCGCCGGCCTGATCCTCGGTGGCTCGATCACCCAGAACAACTTCCTGGGTACCGGTAACAAGGTCAGCATCGGCTTGACCCGCAGCGAATACCAGACCCGCTATAACTTCGGTTTCGTGGACCCCTACTGGACGGCTGACGGCGTGAGCCTGGGCTACAACGCCTTCTACCGCACCACCGACTACGACGAGCTGGACTCTGACATCTCCAGCTATGCGGTGGACAGCTACGGTGTCGGCGCCAACATCGGCTACCCGATCAGCGAGACCTCGCGCCTGACCTTTGGCCTCACCGCCCAGCAGGACAAGATCAATACCGGTCGCTACACCGTCGACGAGATCTTCGACTTCGTTAACAAGGAAGGCGACAGCTACCTGAACTTCAAGGCGTCCGCCGGCTGGTCCGAGTCGACCCTGAACAAGGGCGTGCTGGCGACCCGTGGCCATTCCCAGAGCCTGGTGTTCGAAACCACCACCCCTGGCAGTGACCTGTCGTTCTTCAAGCTCGACTACCGTGGCCAACTGTTCCAGCCGTTGACCGACACCTACACCATGCGCCTGCACACCGAACTGGGCTATGGTGACGGCTACGGCTCGACCGATGGCCTGCCGTTCTACGAGAACTACTACGCCGGTGGTTTCAACTCGGTACGTGGTTTCAAGGACAGTACGCTTGGTCCGCGCAGTACGCCGAGTCAGGGCAATAACCCGGGCACCATTAGAGACCCGGACCAGGATCCACTGCCGTTCGGTGGCAATGTCCTTATCCAGGGTGGCCTTGAGGTGCTGTTCCCAATGCCGTTCGTCAAGGATCAACGCTCCCTGCGTACCTCGGTATTCTGGGACGTGGGTAACGTTTTCGATTCAAGTTGCAGTGACACCACCAACGCCAACGGCACCAAGTCCGACACAAAGTGCAACGACATCAGCCTGAGCAACCTGGCCAGTTCCGTCGGTGTGGGCGTGACCTGGGTCACTGCGCTGGGTCCTTTGAGTTTCGCGCTGGCGATGCCGATCAAGAAGCCGGATGACGCTGAAACCCAAGTGTTCCAATTCTCCCTCGGCCAGACGTTCTAAGCGTCTGACCCATGACAACGACAATGGATTTTGTAGGAGTGCATCGTGCGTAAGTTGACTCAATTGGTTCTCCTGGCGACCGTACTGGTCGCCGGTCCGGCTTTTGCCGACATGAAGATTGCCGTGCTGAATTATCAGATGGCCCTGCTGGAATCCGACGCGGCGAAGAAGTACGCCGTGGATGCGGAGAAAAAATTCGGCCCGCAACTGACCAAGCTCAAAGGCCTGGAAAGTAGCGCCAAGGGCATTCAGGATCGTCTGGTCGCCGGTGGCGACAAGATGGCCCAGGGCGAGCGCGAGCGTCTGGAGCTTGAATTCAAGCAAAAGGCCCGTGACTTCCAGTTCCAGTCCAAGGAGCTGAACGAAGCGAAAGCCGTTGCCGACCGCGAAATGCTCAAGCAACTCAAGCCGAAGCTCGACAGCGCCGTGGAAGAAGTCATCAAGAAAGGTGGTTTTGACCTGGTGTTCGAGCGTGGCGCGGTGATCGATGTCAAGCCTCAATACGACATCACGCGCCAGGTTATCGAGCGCATGAATCAGCTGAAGTAATCCATGACAGCGACCATCAAGCTTGGCCAGTTGGCCGAGTTCCTCGGCGCCACCTTGCGTGGCGACCCGGAGAAGGCTATTACTGGGCTAGCCACTTTGCAAGAGGCTGGCCCAGCTCAGTTGAGCTTCCTGGCAAATCCTCAGTATCGCAAGTATCTGGCTGATAGCCGGGCCGCCGCGCTGTTGCTCAAGGCTGCCGATGCCGAAGGGTTTGCCGGCGACGCCCTGATCGTGCCCGATCCGTACCTGGCGTATGCGCGAATTTCCCATCTGTTCGATCCCAAGCCCAAGTCGGCTGCTGGTATTCATCCCAGCGCGGTGATCGCGGCGGATGCCGTGGTGGACCCTACCGCCAGCGTCGGTCCGTTCGTGGTCATCGAAAGCGCGGCCCGAATCGGTGCCGGCGTCACGCTGGGCGCCCATTGCGTCATTGGTGCGCGCAGCGAGATCGGCGAAGGCGGCTGGCTGGCCCCACGGGTCACCCTGTATCACGATGTGCGCATCGGCAAGCGGGTGGTGATCCAGTCCGGTGCCGTGCTGGGTGGCGAAGGGTTCGGTTTTGCCAACGAGAAAGGCATCTGGCAAAAGATCGCCCAGATCGGTGGCGTCACCATTGGCGATGACGTTGAAATCGGCGTCAACACTGCGATCGACCGCGGTGCCCTGGCCGATACGGTCATCGGCAATGGCGTCAAGCTCGACAACCAGATCCAGATCGCCCACAACGTCCAGGTTGGTGACCACACCGCCATGGCCGCCTGCGTGGGGATCTCCGGTAGCACCAAGATCGGCAAGCATTGCATGCTCGCCGGTGGCGTGGGCCTGGTGGGCCATATCGACATCTGTGACAACGTATTCCTGACCGGGATGACCATGGTGACCCACTCGATTACCGAGCCGGGTGCCTATTCTTCCGGCACAGCCATGCAACCGGCAGCCGAATGGCGCAAGAGCGCGGCGCGTATCCGCCAGCTCGACGACATCGCGCGGCGCCTCAAGCAGGTGGAAAAGCGTGTAGGGGACGTGACCCCTGGCGGTAATGCTTCATCAGATGGCTGATACCATTTCCATATCAAGTGTGCACAGCCGTTAGGGCATCTTGATTTGCTAGCGGAGTGCGCGTCACTCGTGCGCTCCCAATCTTTACATAGGCTTCCCCCCGAAATGATGGACATCAACGAGATTCGCGAATACCTGCCTCACCGTTACCCGTTCCTGCTGGTGGATCGGGTGGTGGACCTGGACGTTGAAGGCAAGCGCATTCGCGCCTATAAGAATGTCAGCATCAACGAGCCGTTCTTCAACGGTCACTTCCCCGCGCATCCAATCATGCCGGGCGTCTTGATCATCGAGGCGATGGCCCAGGCTGCCGGGATCCTTGGTTTCAAAATGCTCGACGTCAAGCCTGCCGACGGCACGCTCTATTACTTCGTCGGTTCCGACAAGCTGCGCTTCCGCCAGCCGGTCACTCCGGGCGATCAGTTGATCCTCGAAGCCAAGTTCATCAGTTGCAAGCGCCAGATCTGGAAATTCGAATGCCAGGCTTCGGTCGACGGCAAGCCAGTCTGCTCCGCTGAAATCATCTGTGCGGAACGCAAACTATGAGTTTGATTGACCCTCGCGCAATCATCGATCCGACGGCCGTCCTGGCCGCCGATGTCGAGGTCGGCCCGTGGTCGATTGTCGGCGCAGGTGTGGAAATCGGCGAGGGTACGGTGATCGGCCCCCACGTAGTGCTCAAGGGACCGACCCGGATTGGTCGTCACAATCGCATCTACCAGTTTTCTTCGGTAGGCGAGGACACGCCCGATCTCAAGTACAAAGGTGAAGAAACCCGTCTGGTCATCGGCGATCACAACGTGATCCGCGAAGGCGTGACGATTCACCGTGGCACCGTCCAGGATCGTTCCGAAACGACCCTGGGCGACCACAACCTGATCATGGCTTATGCACACATCGGCCATGACAGTGTGATCGGCAACCATTGCATCCTGGTCAACAACACCGCGTTGGCCGGCCATGTGCACGTGGACGATTGGGCGATCCTGTCCGGGTTCACCCTGGTGCACCAGTATTGCCATATCGGCGCCCACAGCTTCTCTGGCATGGGCACCGCCATCGGCAAGGACGTCCCAGCCTATGTCACGGTGTTCGGCAACCCGGCCGAAGCCCGCAGCATGAACTTCGAAGGCATGCGCCGTCGTGGTTTCAGCGAAGAGGCGATTACAGCCCTGCGTCGTGCCTACAAGGTGGTGTACCGCCAGGGCCTGACCGTCGAGCAGGCGCTCGCCGAACTGGCCGAGGCGTCGGTGCAATACCCGGAAGTCGCGATCTTCCGCGATTCCATCCAGTCTTCGACCCGCGGCATCACTCGCTGACCATGGCTAACGTGCGCGTTGCACTGGTGGCGGGAGAGGCTTCCGGTGACATTCTGGGCGCGGGTCTGATGCGAGCGCTCAAGGCGCAGCACCCCGCGGTGGAATTCATCGGGGTCGGTGGGCCGTTGATGCAGGCCGAAGGCCTGACCTCCTATTTTCCGATGGAGCGTCTGTCAGTGATGGGCCTGGTGGAAGTGCTCGGTCGCTTGCGCGAGCTGCTGGCCCGACGCAAGAAACTGATCCAGACCCTGATCGAAGAAAAACCGGATGTGTTCATCGGCATCGATGCGCCGGATTTCACCCTCAATATCGAACTCAAATTGCGTCAGGCCGGGATCAAGACCGTGCACTACGTCAGCCCGTCGGTCTGGGCCTGGCGGCAGAAGCGGGTGCTGAAGATCCGCGAAGGCTGCGACCTGATGCTGACGCTGCTGCCGTTCGAGGCCAGGTTCTACGAAGAGAAGGGCGTACCGGTGCGATTTGTCGGGCACACCCTGGCCGATACCATTCCCTTGGAAGCCGATCGCGAGGCGGCTCGCCAGGCGTTGGGCTTGCCCGACGGGCCGCTGGTGGCGTTGATGCCCGGTAGCCGGGGCGGCGAAGTGAGTCGCCTGGGTGGCTTGTTCTTCGACGCCGCCGAACGCCTTCTGGCGCTGCGCCCCGGTGTACGGTTTGTCCTGCCGTGTGCCAGTCCGCAGCGGCGCGTCCAGCTGGAAGCCCTGCTGGTCGGTCGCGATTTGCCGGTGACGTTGCTCGACGGCCGTTCCCACGACGCGTTGGCGGCCTGTGATGCGGTGTTGATTGCCTCCGGCACTGCTACCCTTGAGGCGTTGTTGTACAAACGCCCGATGGTGGTCGCCTATCGCCTGGCGCCGCTGACGTTCTGGATTCTCAAGCGCATGGTCAAGAGCCCCTACGTGTCCTTGCCGAACCTGCTGGCCCAACGCCTGTTGGTGCCGGAGCTGCTGCAGGACGATGCGACCGCCGAGGCGCTGGCCACCACACTCTTGCCCTTGATCGACGGCGGCGAGGAACAGACTCGCGGCTTTGACGAAATTCACCGTACCCTGCGTCGCGATGCCTCCAACCAGGCGGCTGACGCGGTACTGACCCTGATCGGCGCAAAACCATGAGCAATGTAAAGCTACAGATGGGCCTGGACTTCAACCTGGTTGCCGAAGTGGAAGAACTGGTGGCCGGTGTCGATGAAGTGGGGCGCGGCCCATTGTGCGGCGCGGTGGTGACGGCGGCGGTGATTCTCGACCCGAACCGGCCGATCCTGGGGCTCAATGATTCGAAGAAACTCACCGAAGCCCGTCGTGAAAAACTCTACGACGAAATCTGCGAGAAAGCCCTGAGCTGGTGCATCGCCCGGGCCGAAGTCGAAGAGATCGATGAGCTCAATATCCTGCACGCCACCATGCTCGCCATGCAGCGTGCGGTGCAGGGCCTGCACATCACGCCGAAGCTGGCGATGATCGATGGCAATCGCTGCCCGAAGTTGTCGATGCGCGCCGAAGCGGTGATCCAGGGCGATGGCAAGGTGCCGGCCATCGCGGCGGCCTCGATTCTGGCGAAGGTCAGCCGCGACCGGGAAATGGCGGCTTTCGAGTTGATCTACCCAGGCTACGGCATCGGCAGCCACAAGGGCTACCCGACCCCCGTTCATCTGGAAGCCCTGGCACGCCTGGGGCCGACGCCGATCCACCGGCGCTCGTTCGCCCCGGTGCGGCTGGCTTATGAAGCCCGTGACGGGTTGATCATAAACAGTCAGTGCCCTGTTTCTTAAGACGAACGCTGCTTTTGTGGCGAGGGGATTTATCCCCGTTGGACTGCGAAGCAGTCCCGAAGTCTATCAGGCGTAACGGGTTGTCAGGTTTAAGGGCCGCTTCGCGCCCCAGCGGGGATAAATCCCCTCGCCACAAAAGCCGTGTTCGCGTTTTCAAGACCGGACACTCATGGCTGATGTTTTACCCAAGGCCCGGTACAATCCGGGCCTTGTTGTTTTCATGACTTAACGCAGGATCACTATGCCGGCTTCATTCGTTCATCTACGCCTGCACACTGAATACTCCCTGGTCGACGGTCTGGTGCGGATCAAGCCCCTGGTCAAGACCCTGGTGGGCATGAACATGCCTGCCGTGGCGGTTACCGACCAGAACAACATGTGCTCGCTGGTCAAGTTCTACAAGGCCGCCATGGGCGCCGGGATCAAGCCGATCTGTGGCGCCGACCTGTGGCTGTCGAACAAGGATCCGGACGCGCCGCTGAGCCGTATCAGCCTGTTGGCGATGAACGCCGTGGGTTATCGCAACCTCACCGAGCTGATCTCCCGCGGCTTTATCGATGGCCAGCGCAACGGCTCGATCATCATCGAGCGCGAGTGGGTGGCCGAGGCCAGCGAAGGGCTGATCATGCTGTCGGCGGCCAAGGAAGGTGAAATCGGCCTGGCCCTGCTCAGTGGCAATCCCGACGAAGCTGAGACCCTGGCCCGTGACTGGATGGCGGTGTTTCCGGACCGCTTCTACATCGAGGTGCAACGCACCAACCGTCCCAATGACGAAGAGCACCTGCATGCCGCCGTGGCCCTGGCGGACAGGATCGGCGCGCCGCTGGTGGCGACCAACGACGTGCGGTTCATCAAGCAGGAAGATTTCGAAGCCCACGAAACGCGGGTCTGCATCGGTGAGGGCCGTGCCCTCGACGACCCGCGTCGGTCGAAGAACTACAGCGACCAGCAATACCTCAAGAGCGCCGAGGAAATGGCCGAGTTGTTCAGCGATTTGCCCGAGGCGCTGGAAAACACCGTCGAGATCGCCAAGCGCTGCAACATCGAAGTGAAGCTGGGCAAGCACTTCCTGCCCAACTTCCCGATTCCCGATGGCATGACCATCGACGAGTATTTCCGCAAAGTGTCCTTCGACGGCCTCGACGAACGCCTCCGCGTCCTGTTGCCCAAGGACACCACCGAAGATTACGAAGCCAAGCGCCAGGTCTATGTCGATCGGTTGAATTTCGAGCTGGATATCATCATCCAGATGGGGTTTCCCGGTTACTTCCTGATCGTGATGGACTTCATCCAGTGGGCCAAGAACAACGGCGTGCCGGTGGGCCCTGGCCGTGGATCGGGCGCCGGGTCGCTGGTGGCCTACGTGCAGAAGATCACCGACCTCGACCCGCTGGAATATGACCTGCTGTTCGAACGTTTCCTCAACCCGGAACGGGTATCCATGCCCGACTTCGACGTCGACTTCTGCATGGACGGCCGCGACCGGGTCATCGACTACGTGGCCGAGAAATATGGCCGCAACGCGGTAAGCCAGATCATCACCTTCGGTTCCATGGCCGCCAAGGCGGTGGTGCGTGACGTGGCGCGGGTGCAGGGCAAGTCCTACGGTCTGGCGGATCGCCTGTCGAAGATGATTCCGTTCGAAGTCGGCATGACCCTGGAGAAGGCCTACGAGCAGGAAGAAATCCTGCGGGACTTCATCAAGGTCGACGAAGAGGCCGCGGAAATCTGGGAGATGGCCCGCAAGCTCGAAGGCGTGGTGCGTAACGTCGGCAAGCACGCCGGGGGCGTGGTCATCGCGCCGACCAAGTTGACGGACTTCTCGCCGATCTATTGCGATGAAGAAGGCGACGGCCTGGTGACCCAGTTCGACAAGGACGACGTCGAGGCGGCGGGCCTGGTGAAGTTCGACTTCCTCGGCCTGCGGACCCTGACGATCATCGACTGGGCGCTGAAAACCATCAACCGCGACCGGGCCAAGGTCGGCGAAGAGCCGCTGGACATTGCCTTCATCCCGCTGGATGACAAGCCGACCTACAGCCTGTTGCAAAAAGCCGAAACCACGGCGGTGTTCCAGCTTGAATCCCGGGGCATGAAGGAGCTGATCAAGAAGCTCAAGCCCGACTGCCTGGAAGACCTGATCGCACTGGTGGCCCTGTTCCGTCCGGGGCCGCTGCAATCGGGCATGGTGGATGACTTCATCAACCGTAAGCACGGTCGCGCCGAGCTGGCGTACCCGCACCCGGATTATCAGTACGACGGCCTCAAGCCGGTACTGGCCCCGACCTACGGCATCATCCTGTACCAGGAACAGGTGATGCAGATTGCCCAGGTGATGGCCGGCTACACCCTCGGCGGTGCGGACATGCTGCGTCGAGCCATGGGTAAGAAAAAACCCGAGGAAATGGCCAAGCAGCGCGGTGGTTTCATCGAAGGTTGCGCGAACAACGGCATCGATGCGGACCTGGCGGGCAACATCTTCGACCTGGTGGAAAAATTCGCCGGCTACGGCTTCAACAAATCCCACTCCGCCGCCTATGGCCTGGTGTCGTACCAGACGGCATGGTTGAAAGCACATTACCCGGCGCCATTCATGGCCGCGGTACTCTCGGCGGATATGCACAACACCGACAAGGTCGTGACCTTGATCGAAGAAGTGCGGACCATGAAGCTGCGCCTCGACGCCCCGGACGTGAACGCTTCGGAGTTCAAGTTCACGGTGAACGACGAAGGCCGCATCATCTATGGCCTCGGTGCGATCAAGGGCGTGGGCGAGGGGCCGGTGGAAGCCATCACCGAAGCGCGCCAGGACGGGCCGTTCAAGGACCTGTTCGATTTCTGCGCGCGGGTCGATCTCAAGCGCATCAACAAGCGCACCCTCGACGGCTTGATCCGCAGTGGCGCCCTGGACCGGCTCGGGCCTTACTTCCAGGATGAGCCCAAGGCCTACCAGGCCAACATCGACCGCAACCGCGCGGTGTTGCTGGCGGCGATGGAGGAGGCGATCAAGGCCGCCGAACAGACCGCCCGTACCCACGACAGCGGCCACGCCGACCTGTTTGGCGGGCTGTTCGTCGAGGAGGACGCCGATGTCTACGGCAACCATCGCAAGGCCAAGGAGCTGACCCTCAAGGAACGCCTCAAGGGTGAAAAAGACACCCTGGGCCTGTACCTCACCGGTCACCCGATCGACGAATACGAAGGCGAGATCCGCCGCTTCGCCCGCCAGCGCATCATTGACCTCAAGCCGGCGCGCGACACCCAGACGGTCGCCGGCATGATCATCGCCCTGCGGGTGATGAAGAACAAAAAGGGCGACAAGATGGGGTTCATCACCCTGGACGACCGCTCCGGGCGCATCGAGGCGTCACTTTTCGCCGATGCGTTCCATTCGGCGCAGTCGCTGTTGCAGACCGACGCGATGGTGGTGGTGGAAGGCGAAGTCAGCAACGATGACTTCTCCGGTGGCCTGCGGTTGCGGGTCAAGCGGGTGATGAGCATGGAAGATGCCCGGACCAACCTGGCCGAGAGCCTGCGCCTGAAGTTGCAGACCCAGGACCTCAAGGGCGATCAGCTACGCTGGTTGGGCGAATTGTTCAAGCGCCATCGCGGTGCCTGTCCGATCACCATGGAGTACGTACGCCCCGATGCCAAGGCCGTGCTGCAGTTCGGCGAAGGCTGGCGGATCGATCCGGCGGATGCGTTGATTCAAGCCTTGCGTGACCAGTTCGGCAAAGACAACGTCTTCCTCCAATACCGTTGACGGCCAGGGGCCACTGTTGAAACCGGAAAGCTCCTGATCTCGACCCGAATTTTTAATCTCGACCTGAACGCGCCTCTCCCTTAAGGTAGGCGCGAATAGACAACCGGCCGGCCCAAGCTCTCTTGGACGTCGACCCAAGACGGACGCCTATGAACCCGAATTTTCTTGATTTCGAACAGCCGATCGCCGACCTGCAAGCCAAGATCGAAGAGTTGCGCTTGGTCGGTAATGACAATTCGCTGAATATCGGCGATGAAATCTCACGTCTGCAGGACAAAAGCCGCACGCTGACCGAAGACATCTTCGGCAAGCTCACCAGCTGGCAGATCGCCCGTCTGGCGCGTCACCCGCGTCGTCCCTACACCCTGGACTACATCGACCACATCTTTACCGAGTTCGATGAGCTGCATGGCGACCGTCACTTCTCCGACGACGCCGCGATCGTCGGCGGCGTTGCCCGCCTGGACGAGCAGCCAGTGATGGTGATCGGTCACCAGAAAGGCCGCGAAGTCCGCGAGAAGGTGCGCCGCAACTTTGGTATGCCGCGTCCGGAAGGCTACCGCAAGGCGTGCCGCCTGATGGAGATGGCCGAGCGCTTCAAGATGCCGATCCTGACCTTCATCGACACCCCGGGCGCCTACCCGGGCATCGACGCCGAAGAGCGCAACCAGAGCGAAGCGATTGCCTGGAACCTGCGGGTCATGGCACGCCTGAAAACCCCGATCATCGCCACCGTGATTGGTGAGGGCGGTTCCGGCGGTGCGTTGGCCATCGGTGTCTGCGACCAGTTGAACATGCTGCAATATTCCACTTATGCGGTGATCTCGCCGGAAGGCTGCGCCTCGATCCTGTGGAAAACTGCCGAGAAGGCGCCGGATGCCGCCGAGGCCATGGGCATTACCGCCGAGCGTCTCAAAGGCCTGGGCATCGTCGACAAAGTGATCAACGAGCCCGTGGGCGGCGCTCATCGCGATCCGGCTGCGGCGGCGGCACTGATCCGTGCCGAGCTGAGTTCCCAGCTGTCGATGCTCAAGAAGTTCGACAACGACGCGCTGCTGGCCCGTCGCTACGAGCGGTTGATGAGCTACGGTCTCTGATCTGACCAAGCTTCCAGCAGTTGTGTGGGGAGCCAGTGTGGGAGCGGGCTTGCTCGCGAAAGCGGTTTAACATTCAACCCATGTGTTGACTGATTCACCGCCTTCGCGAGCAAGCCCGCTCCCACATTTGATTTGTGCCAAGGCTGATACCCATGAACACAAGCATCGACCTGCCAACCCGGCTCCTCACACAGCTATCCCCCTGGCGCAACGCCGCCACCTGGCGCATCGCCTTCTCCGGCGGCCTCGACTCCACCGTCCTGCTGCACCTGCTCGCGACCCTTTCACGACACCACGCCCTGCCCGCGCTGAGTGCGATCCATGTGCATCACGGCCTTCAGGCGGTGGCCGAGGCATGGCCGGATCATTGCCGTTCGGTCTGTGCGGCCCTTGGCGTACCGCTGGACGTGGTGAATGTGCAAGTGCGCCCTGGCGCCAGTATCGAGCGTGCCGCCCGGGAGGCGCGTTATGGCGCGTTCGTGGCGGCCCTCCATGGCAATGAAGTGCTGCTCACCGCCCAGCATCGTGATGACCAGGCCGAAACCTTGTTGTTTCGCCTGCTGCGGGGGGCAGGGGTGAGGGGGTTGGCGGCGATGCCACGGCAGCGACCTTTGGGTCTGGGGCATCTGCTGCGGCCGTTGCTCGAGGTGTCCCGTGCCGAGCTGCAAGCCTATGCGACGCAACAGGGCTTGAGCTGGATCGACGACCCGTCCAACGATGATCACCGGTACGCGCGCAACTACCTGCGCCAGCGGGTTTTTCCAGTGCTGGCGGCGCACTGGCCGCAAGCCTCGGCGACCCTGGGCCGAAGTGCTGCGCACATGGGCGAAGCCCAAGGCTTGCTGGACGACTTGGCGCGGATCGACTTGGCCCAGGCCGTGACGCCAGCTGCGTTCGACTGGCTCGGGCTGCAATCGCTGGTGCTGGCGCCGTTGCGGGGGTTGTCGTCGGCCCGTCAGCGCAACGCATTGAGCCACTGGCTGGCACCGCTGACCCTGCTGCCCGACAGCGATCACTGGGCCGGCTGGGACTCGTTGCGCGATGCCGCGGACGATGCCCGGCCCATCTGGCGCCTGGCCGGTGGCGAGCTGCATCGCGCCGCCGGGCGGCTCTGGTGGTTATCCGACCACTGGCTATGTTCGCTGCCAGGCCCCGTCGACTGGGCGGATCCGGCGCTGCCGCTGCCCTTGCCGGGCAATGGTCGGGTGGCGCTCATCGGCCAGCCGCCTGCGGGGCCGCTTAGCGTGCGCTATCGTCAAGGCGGCGAGGTGCTGGCGTTAGCGGGTCGTGGTCATCGTGATCTCAAGCGTTTGCTCAATGAAAAGGGCGTGCCGGCGTTCGTTCGCGGCCGATTGCCGCTGCTCTATCAAGGCGAGCAATTGCTGGCGGTGGCCAACCTGGCCGGGCTCGACACACCCGCTGATGGCAGTTGGCAATTGATCTGGCAGCCAGGAAACCAAGATCTGGGTTTGAGCTGAAAGGGGCTTTCCGGTAGACTACGCTCCCTTCTTGATACAACTTCTGTGGATTCGCCTGAATTGCAGGAGTTGCCGATTACCAAGCAGTCTTTGCTGGGCGATTCCAAAAAATGTGTAGCGAGCAACGTACCGGTGATTTCACTTCCGGTCTGTCCCAACGCGGCGGTTTTTTTGAAAGGTGCACTGTGATTAATGCAGGTGATCGGGGGCTTCGGCCTTCCTTCGCTTTCCCCGGCGGCTCGGACCGCTTTAACGCAGACTTCTAGGGTTTTTCATGACGCGCTACATATTCGTCACGGGCGGTGTTGTTTCTTCATTGGGGAAAGGCATTGCCTCGGCTTCATTGGCGGCCATCCTGGAGGCGCGGGGACTTAAGGTCACCATGCTCAAGCTGGACCCGTACATCAACGTCGACCCGGGCACCATGAGCCCGTTCCAGCACGGTGAAGTGTTCGTCACCCACGACGGCGCCGAGACCGACCTGGACCTGGGCCACTACGAGCGGTTCATCCGCACGACCATGACCCAGAACAACAACTTCACCACCGGCCGTGTCTACGAACACGTGCTGCGCAAGGAGCGTCGTGGTGACTACCTGGGCGCGACCATCCAGGTCATCCCGCACATCACCGACGAAATCAAGCGCCGCATCATCAAGGGTGCTGGCGACGCCGACGTGGCGATGGTCGAAATCGGCGGGACCGTGGGCGATATCGAGTCCCAGCCGTTCCTCGAAGCCATCCGCCAGTTGCGTTTCGAAATCGGCGCCAAGCGCGCGATGCTGATGCACCTGACCCTGGTCCCGTACATCGCCACCGCCGGCGAAACCAAGACCAAGCCGACCCAGCACTCGGTCAAGGAACTGCGTTCCATCGGCCTGCAGCCGGACGTGCTGATCTGCCGCTCCGATCACCCGATCGACATTTCTTCGCGTCGCAAGATCGCCCAGTTCACCAACGTTGAAGAGCGCGCGGTCATCGGCCTGGAAGACGCCGACACCATCTACAAGATCCCGGGCATCCTGCACTCCCAGGGCCTGGACGATTTCGTCGTCGAGCGTTTCGGCCTGCAATGCGCCAGCGCCGACCTGTCCGAATGGGACGCCGTGGTCGATGCCAAGCTCAATCCGGAACACGAAGTCACCATCGCCATGGTCGGCAAGTACATGGAACTGCTGGACGCCTACAAGTCGCTGATCGAGGCGATGAGTCACGCCGGTATCAGCAACCGCACCAAGGTCAACCTGCGCTACATCGATTCCGAAGACATCGAGAACCAGGGCACCGGCCTGCTCGAAGGCGCCGATGCGATCCTCGTGCCGGGCGGCTTCGGCCTGCGGGGCGTGGAAGGCAAGATCACCGCCGTGCAATACGCTCGCGAAAACAAGGTGCCTTACCTGGGGATCTGCCTGGGCATGCAAGTGGCGGTCATCGAGTTCGCCCGTAACGTGCTGGGCTGGAAAGACGCCAACTCCACCGAGTTCGATCGCGCCAGCGGCCATCCGGTCGTGGGCCTGATCACCGAGTGGGAAGATGCCACCGGCGCCGTGGAAGTGCGCACCGAAAGCTCGGACCTGGGCGGCACCATGCGTCTGGGTGCCCAGGAATGCCTGCTCGAAGCCGGTTCCAAGGTGCACGATTGCTACGCCAAGGATGTGATCGTCGAGCGTCACCGGCATCGCTACGAAGTGAACAACAACCTGCTGCCGCAACTGATCGAGGCCGGCCTGAAAATCTCCGGTCGTTCCGGTGACGGCGCGCTGGTGGAAGTGGTCGAGTCCCCGGACCATCCATGGTTCGTCGCCTGCCAGTTCCACCCTGAGTTCACCTCGACGCCACGGGACGGTCATCCGTTGTTCAGCGGTTTCGTGAAGGCCGCGTTGGCCCAACACCAGAAAAAGGCATAAGACGATGGCCCAGAAGATCATCCGCGTCGGCGACATCGAGATTGCCAACGACAAGCCCATGGTGCTGTTCGGCGGCATGAACGTGCTGGAAAGCCGCGACATGGCGATGCAGGTCTGCGAGGAGTACGTGAAGGTGACCCAGAAACTGGGTATCCCTTACGTGTTCAAGGCCAGCTTCGACAAGGCCAACCGTTCGTCCGTGACGTCCTACCGTGGCCCGGGCCTGGAAGAAGGCATGCGGATCTTCCAGGACATCAAGCAAGCCTTTGGCGTGCCGATCATCACCGACGTCCACGAGCCGGCCCAGGCCGCAGTGGTCGCCGAAGTCTGCGACATCATCCAGTTGCCGGCCTTCCTGTCGCGCCAGACCGACCTGGTGGTGGCGATGGCCAAGACCGGCGCGGTGATCAACATCAAGAAAGCCCAGTTCCTCGCCCCCCAGGAAATGAAACACATCCTGAGCAAGTGCGAAGAGGCCGGCAATGACCAGTTGATCCTCTGCGAGCGTGGCTCGAGCTTCGGCTATAACAACCTCGTGGTGGACATGCTCGGCTTCGGCATCATGAAGCAGTTCGAATACCCGGTGTTCTTCGACGTGACCCACGCCTTGCAGATGCCCGGTGGTCGTTCCGACTCCGCCGGCGGTCGTCGCGCCCAGGTCACTGATCTGGCCAAGGCGGGCATGAGCCAGTCCCTGGCCGGTCTGTTCCTCGAGGCCCACCCCGATCCGGACAACGCCAAGTGTGACGGCCCTTGTGCCTTGCGCTTGAACAAGCTGGAACCTTTCCTGTCTCAGCTCAAGGCATTGGACGAGCTGGTCAAGAGTTTTCCGATGATAGAAACCGCGTAACGCGGTTTTCTCCGGTAAAGTACCGCTCGATTATCGCTCTGGCCCGCTGGCCGCACTGCTCTTGTGGGAGCATGGCTTGCCAGCGATGGCGCCCTTGAGGCCCCCATCGCCGGCAAGCCGTGCTCCCACAGCGTTTTCGTCAACTTTGGAGTGTTTACAACAATGGCAAAAATCGTCGACATCAAAGGTCGTGAAGTTCTCGACTCCCGCGGCAACCCCACTGTTGAAGCGGACGTGCTTCTCGACAACGGTATCATCGGCAGCGCCTGCGCGCCGTCCGGTGCTTCCACTGGCTCGCGCGAAGCGCTGGAGCTGCGTGATGGCGACAAGAGCCGTTACCTGGGCAAGGGCGTGCTCAAAGCCGTCGCCAACATCAATGGTCCGATCCGTGAACTGTTGCTGGGCAAGGACCCTGCCGACCAGAAAGCCCTCGATCACGCGATGATCAAGCTCGACGGTACCGAGAACAAAGCCACCCTGGGCGCCAACGCGATCCTCGCCGTGTCCCTGGCCGCTGCCAAGGCCGCTGCCCAGGACCAGGACCTGCCGCTGTACGCCCACATCGCCAACCTCAACGGTACCCCGGGTGTCTACTCGATGCCGGTGCCGATGATGAACATCATCAACGGCGGCGAGCACGCCGATAACAACGTCGACATCCAGGAATTCATGGTGCAGCCGGTTGGCGCCAAGACCTTCTCCGAAGGCCTGCGCATGGGCACCGAGATTTTCCACCACCTCAAGGCCGTGCTGAAGGCCCGTGGCCTGAGCACCGCGGTTGGCGACGAAGGCGGTTTCGCACCGAACCTGGCGTCCAACGAAGACGCACTGAAAGTGATCTCCGAAGCCGTGGCCAACGCAGGCTACAAGCTGGGTACCGACGTGACCCTGGCCCTGGACTGCGCCGCCAGCGAGTTCTTCGAAGACGGCAAGTACAACCTGTCCGGCGAAGGCCAGGTATTCACCGCCGAAGGTTTCGCCGACTACCTCAAGGGCCTGACCGAACGTTATCCGATCATCTCCATCGAAGACGGTCTGGACGAGTCCGACTGGGCTGGCTGGAAAATCCTCACCGACAAGATCGGCGAGAAGACCCAACTGGTGGGTGACGACCTGTTCGTGACCAATACCAAGATCCTGAAAGAAGGCATCGACAAGAAGATCGCCAACTCGATCCTGATCAAGTTCAACCAGATCGGCACCCTGACCGAAACCCTGGAAGCCATCCAGATGGCCAAGGCCGCCGGCTATACCGCCGTGATCTCCCACCGCTCCGGTGAAACCGAAGACTCGACCATTGCCGACCTGGCCGTGGGCACTGCGGCGGGCCAGATCAAGACCGGTTCGCTGTGCCGTTCCGACCGCGTTTCCAAGTACAACCAATTGCTGCGTATCGAAGAGCAATTGAATGGCAAGGCCAAGTACAACGGTCGTGCCGAGTTTCGCGGCTAAGCGGTAAATGGTAAAAAGACAGCGGCTTAGGTCGGAAAAGTCGCCATGGCGGCGCTTTTCCCTCTAATCTGATGCCTTATCAAGCACAAGCCTGGTTCTTCCAGGCTTCGTGCTATCAGACGCTTCAAAGTTTGGCATGGCGGTCTTTTTTCACTGGATACCTGATATTCGATGCGCAGTCCCAATTGGTTGTTTCTTGTCTTGCTCCTGTTGCTGGCCGGCCTGCAGTACCGCCTGTGGGTGGGCAATGGCAGCTTGGCGCAAGTGGCCGACCTGACTCAGCAAATTGCCGACCAACACGCCGAAAACGAGGCGCTGCTGGAGCGTAATCGGGTGATGGACGCCGAAGTGACAGAGTTGAAAAAAGGCATGGAGACCGTTGAAGAGCGGGCTCGACATGAACTGGGCATGGTCAAGGAGGGCGAAACCCTCTACCAGTTGGCCCAATGAGTATGCGTTTGCCGGCCTTCTGGGCCGTGATTCCTGCCGCGGGCGTTGGCGCCCGGATGGCCGCCGACCGTCCCAAGCAATACCTGCAACTGGGCGGACGCACAATTCTCGAACACAGCCTCGGCTGTTTCCTCGACCATCCCACCGTCAAGGGTGTGGTGGTCAGCCTTGCACACGATGATCCCTACTGGCCGACCCTGGCCTGCGCCAGCGACACACGCATCCAGCGTGTCGACGGTGGCGAGCAACGTTCGGATTCAGTGCTCAATGCCTTGCTGCATCTGCACGGGCAGGGCGCCGACGACCACGATTGGGTGCTGGTGCACGACGCTGCCCGGCCCAACCTGGCTCGGGCCGACCTGGACACATTGCTCAGCGAGTTGGCGAACGACCCGGTCGGCGGCCTGCTGGCCGTTCCGGCGCGCGACACCCTCAAACGCGTCGACAAGCATGGCCGCGTGCTGGAAACCGTTGATCGCAGCGTGATCTGGCAAGCCTATACGCCACAGATGTTCCGCCTAGGTGCCTTGCACCGAGCCCTGGCCGACAGCCTGGTGGCGGATGCGGTGATTACCGACGAAGCGTCCGCCATGGAGTGGGCGGGGCAGGCGCCTCGGTTGATCGAGGGGCGTTCGGATAACATCAAGGTCACTCGGCCGGAAGACCTCGAGTGGTTGCGCCAGCGTTGGGCGAATCGGCATTAAGCGGGACCTGTCCCCTCGTTAGAGCTTCAGCATCTGGGCCGGCGCCATCGCGAGCAAGCTCGCTCCCACAATGGACCGGTGTGGAACACTTGCCCATCATTCGACGATAAACCCCTGTGGGAGCGAGCTTGCTCGCGATAGCAATCGTTCAGGCAACATAAAATTCACTGTCATCCCCGATACTCCGGCCGCTGCGCCAACCCCTCCTTCAAATACTCCACCAACTTGCGCACCTTCGGCGACAGATGCCGCTGCTGTGGATACAACGCCCACACCGCCGTATTCGGCGGCTGATGGGCTTCCAACAGCGAGATCAATGCACCACTGTGCAAATGCTCCAGCACGTAATAATCCGGCAACTGACACAACCCCACCCCTTGCAGCGCCGCATCGAGCACCGCTTGCCCACTGTTGCAGCGCCAGTTTCCCTGCACCCGTTGGGAAAATTCCCGCCCGTTCTGCTCCAGTTGCCAGATGTCGGAGCTGCCGACCAGGCAATTGTGGCGGCTCAGTTCCGACACGCTGTGGGGCCGGCCATAGCGTTCCAGGTAAGAGGGGGAGGCGCACACGTACATGCGCCGGGGCGCCAGGCGCGTGGCGACCAGACGGGAGTCCTGCAAGCGACCCAGGCGAATCGCCAGGTCCAGGCTCTCATGCACCAGGTCCAGTGGGCGATTGCTCAGCTCGATGTCGACCCGCAACTGCGGGTAGAGGCCCATGAACCGCGTCACCAGTGGCACGATAAACCGTTCGCCATAGGCCACGGCGCAGGTCATGCGGAGCATGCCCTTGGGTTCGCTGGTCAGGTCGCCGACGGCTCGCAGTGCTTCTTCGCGTCCATCCTGCAGACGCTGGCAATGCTGCAAAAAAGTTTGTCCGGCTTCGGTCAGGGTCACCCGGCGGGTGCTGCGGTAGAGCAAGCGTGTCTGTAGACGCTCTTCGAGCCGTACGATTTGTCGACTGATATGGGAGGACGAAACCCCGAGACGTTCGGCCGCGGCGGTGAATTGGCTGCATTCGGCCACGGCCACGAATTCGTCGATGCCTTCCCAGCGGTTATCGGACATGAAAGATTATCCCTGTACAGCAATAATGTTTTGCTTTTGGCTGGATTATTCATTGTCCGGCGGAGGATTACACTCCCGGTCCTGTATTTATTTGCTGGAGAACCCGGATGATCAAGTCGCGCGCTGCCGTTGCCTTCGAGGCCAAGAAACCCCTGGAAATCGTTGAAGTCGACGTCGCCATGCCCAAGGCGGGCGAGGTGCTGTTGCGCGTGGTGGCTTCCGGTGTCTGCCACACCGACGCCTACACCCTGTCGGGCGCCGACCCGGAAGGGATCTTCCCGTCGATCCTGGGTCATGAAGGCGGCGCCATTGTCGAAGCCATCGGTGAAGGCGTGACCTCGGTGGCGGTGGGTGACCATGTGATCCCGCTGTACACGCCGGAGTGCGGCCAGTGCAAATTCTGTAAGTCGGGCAAGACCAACCTCTGCCAGGCGATTCGCGCCACCCAGGGCAAAGGCCTGATGCCAGATGGCACTTCGCGTTTTTCCTACAAGGGCGAGACGATTTTCCACTACATGGGCACCTCGACCTTTTCCGAGTACACCGTGCTGCCGGAAATCTCCGTCGCGAAGATCCCAAAAGAAGCGCCGCTGGAAAAAGTCTGCCTGCTGGGTTGTGGCGTCACCACGGGCATCGGCGCGGTGCTCAACACCGCCAAGGTCAAGCCGGGTGACACCGTGGCGATCTTCGGCCTGGGCGGCATCGGCCTGTCGGCCGTGATCGGCGCCGTGAAGGCCAAGGCCGCGCGGATCATCGCCATCGACATCAACCCGGCCAAGTTCGAAATCGCCAAGCAACTGGGCGCCACCGATTGCGTCAACCCGAAAGACTTCGACCGTCCGATCCAGGAAGTCATCGTCGACATGACCGATGGTGGCGTGGACTTCTCCTTCGAATGCATCGGCAATGTCCAGTTGATGCGCGCCGCGCTGGAATGCTGCCACAAGGGCTGGGGCGAGTCGGTGATCATCGGCGTGGCCGGGGCCGGGCAGGAAATCGCCACCCGTCCATTCCAGTTGGTGACCGGGCGCGTCTGGCGCGGTTCGGCCTTTGGCGGCGTGCGCGGGCGCAGCGAATTGCCAAGCTACGTGGAAATGGCCGAGAAGGGCGAGATCCCGTTGGATACCTTCATCACCCACACCATGGGCCTGGAAGATATCAACAAGGCGTTCGACCTGATGCATGAAGGCAAGAGCATCCGCACCGTTATCCATTTCTGAGGTCGGTCATGAGTCTGGAAAACATTTCCTGTCAGAAAAGCTTTGGCGGCTGGCACAAGCGCTACCGGCACCGTTCCGACGTGCTGGGTTGTGACATGGTGTTTGCCGTGTACCTGCCACCGCAAGCCGAGCAGGGCGGCAAGTTGCCGGTGCTGTATTGGCTGTCCGGGCTGACCTGTACCGACGAGAACTTCATGCAAAAGGCCGGCGCCCAGCGCATGGCCGCCGAGTTGGGCCTGATCATCGTCGCGCCGGACACCAGCCCCCGTGGTGCCGACGTGCCGGGCGATCCGGACAATGCCTGGGACTTCGGCCTGGGGGCGGGCTTTTATCTGAACGCCACGCAGGATCCGTGGGCGCGGCACTATCGGATGCATGACTACGTGGTGCAGGAATTGCCGGCGCTGGTCGAAGCGCATTTCCCGGCTTCGGACAAACGCGGTATCAGTGGCCACTCCATGGGCGGCCACGGTGCGCTGGTCTGCGCCTTGCGCAACCCGGGGCGTTACCGTTCGGTGTCGGCCTTTTCGCCGATCAACAATCCAATGGATTGCCCATGGGGCCAGAAGGCGTTCTCCCGTTACCTGGGGGAAGAGCGCTCGAAATGGCGGGAATGGGACGCCTGTGCATTGATTGCCGAGGCGCAGGAGAAGCTGCCATTGTTGGTGGACCAGGGCGATCGCGATGATTTCCTGGCCAACCAGCTCAAGCCCGAAGCCTTGCAACAGGCGGCCAAGTCCGCCGGCCATCCGTTGGAACTGCGCCTGCAACCGGGCTACGACCACAGCTACTTCTTCATCGCCAGCTTCATTGACGACCACTTGCAGCATCATGCGCGCGCTCTAAACGTCTAATGCAGGTAGAATCACGCCCTGACAAAAATCGGGGCGTTTTTTTATGCGTATTGGCCACGGCTACGATGTTCACCGTTTCGCTGAAGGCGACTTCATTACTCTGGGCGGCGTGCGGATCGCACACGGCTTCGGGCTGCTCGCGCATTCTGACGGTGATGTCCTGCTGCATGCCTTGAGCGATGCCTTGCTCGGCGCCGCGGCGCTGGGTGACATCGGCAAGCACTTCCCCGACACCGACCCGCAATTCAAAGGCGCCGACAGCCGCGTGCTGCTGCGCCATGTGGTCGCGCTGATCCATGCCAAGGGCTGGAAAGTCGGCAATGTCGATAACACCATCGTTGCCCAGGCCCCCAAAATGGCTCCGCACATCGAAGCGATGCGCCAGTTGATCGCCGAGGATCTTCAAGTTGAGCTGGACCAAGTGAACGTGAAAGCCACCACCACCGAGAAGCTTGGTTTCGTCGGCCGTGAAGAAGGCATTGCCGTCCATTCCGTTGCCTTGTTGCTGCGCCCATGACCGAACTGGAACTGTTGGGGCCGCGGGCCTACGGCCCATCGTTGGGCAGCGCGGTCCTCAAGGCCACCGCTGAAGATTTCCAGGTCGACGAAGTGCTCGATATCCCATTGACGGGCGATGGCGAGCATTTGTGGATCTGGGTGGAAAAGCGCGGCCTGAACACTGAAGAGGCCGCCCGGCGCATTGCCAAGGCCGCCGGCGTGCCGTTGCGCACCGTCAGCTACGCCGGGCTCAAGGACCGCCAGGCCCTGACCCGCCAGTGGTTCAGCGTCCAACTGCCGGGCAAGGCCGATCCGGATCTGTCGGCGGCACAGAACGACACGCTGAAGATCCTCAAGACCGCACGTCACAGGCGCAAGCTGCAACGTGGCGCGCACTCGGCCAACGGTTTCACCTTGCGCCTGACCCAATTCAAGGGCGACACGACGGCGATCGACGCACGTCTGCAACAGATTGTCCGCCAGGGCATCCCCAATTATTTTGGTGCCCAGCGCTTCGGCCATGACGGCGGCAATGTCGTCGATGCCCGTGCCTGGGCCGCGCGCAAGGCCTTGCCGGAACAGCGCAATGTGCGCTCGCGGCTGTTGTCCACCGCCCGCAGCTTCCTGTTCAACCGGGTGCTGGCGGCGCGGGTCGCCGATGGCACCTGGCAACAAGCGCAGGTCGGCGACTTGCTGGCCTTCACCGACAGCCGCAGTTTCTTCCCCGCCGGTGAGGCTGAATGCAGCGATCCACGCCTGGCGATCCTCGATCTGCACCCGACCGGGCCGCAGTGGGGCGAGGGACCATCGCCTGCCGCTGGTGCGACCTTCGAGTTGGAACAGGCCATCGCCGAGGGCGAGGCCGATCTGCGGGACTGGTTGATAAACGCGGGAATGAGTCACGAACGTCGCATCCTGCGACTGCCCATTGGCGGGCTGTCGTGGCATTATCCCCAGCCTGACATTCTGCAATTGGAATTCGTCCTGCCGGCCGGATGTTTCGCCACTGTCTTGGTGCGCGAACTCGTCGATCTGGTGCCGGTGGGGCAGACGGACAGCCCATGCGTATTCTGATTTCTAACGACGACGGGGTGACAGCACCCGGTCTTGCCGCGCTTTATGCTGCGCTGGCGGATTTTGCCGAGTGCGTGGTCATCGCTCCGGACCAGGACAAAAGCGGCGCCAGCAGCTCGCTGACGCTCGACCGTCCGTTGCACCCCTGCTATCTGGATAACGGTTTCATCAGCCTCAACGGCACCCCGACCGATTGCGTGCACCTGGGTATCAACGGGTTGCTGGAACGAGCACCGGACATGGTGGTGTCGGGCATCAACCTGGGCGCCAACCTGGGGGATGACGTGCTTTATTCCGGGACAGTCGCTGCTGCCCTGGAAGGTCGCTTCCTGGGAAACACGTCGTTCGCCTTTTCCTTTGTTTCACGCCAGGTCGACAATTTGCCGACCGCCGCCTACTTCGCCCGTAAATTGGTCGAAGCCCATGGTGCGCTGGACCTGCCGCCACGTACGGTGCTGAACGTGAATATCCCGAATCTGCCGCTCGATCATATCCGTGGCATCCAGCTCACGCGCCTGGGCCACCGCGCCCGCGCTGCCAGGCCCATGCACGTGGTCGACCCACGCGGCAAGGCCGGCTACTGGATCGCCGCCGCCGGGGATGCCGAGGACGGCGGGCCGGGCACCGACTTCCATGCGGTGATGCAAGGTTATGTCTCGATCACGCCGTTGCAGTTGGACCGCACCTTCAATGACGCCTTTCGAAGTCTCGATGGCTGGCTGGAGGGGCTGCGCTGATGGCTCGCGAGCAAGACGATATGATGCGCCGCGGGATTGGCATGACTTCCCAGCGCACCCGTGAACGATTGATCCAGCGTCTCTATGAAGAGGGGCTGTCCAACGCCCAGGTATTGGAGGTGATTCGCCGCACGCCGCGGCACCTGTTCGTCGATGAAGCCCTGGCCCATCGCGCCTATGAAGACACGGCGTTGCCCATCGGCCACAACCAGACCATTTCCCAGCCTTACATGGTTGCCCGCATGAGCGAGTTGCTGCTTGAGGCCGGGCCGCTGGACAAGGTGCTGGAGATCGGTACCGGTTCGGGTTACCAGACGGCGGTGTTGTCGCAACTGGTCGAGCGGGTGTTTTCCGTCGAGCGGATCAAGGTGCTGCAGGATCGCGCCAAGGAACGCCTGGTGGAGCTGAACCTGCGCAACGTGGTGTTTCGTTGGGGCGATGGCTGGGAAGGGTGGCCGGCCTTGGCGCCCTACAACGGCATCATCGTGACCGCGGTGGCCACCGACGTGCCCCAGGCCCTGCTGGATCAGCTCGCCCCAGGTGGACGGCTGGTCATTCCCGTGGGTGCCGGTGAAGTCCAGCAATTGATGCTGATCGTGCGCGAAGAACACGGTTTTTCGCGACACGTCCTGGGAGCGGTACGGTTCGTGCCGTTGCTCAATGGACCGTTGGCCTGAGCATTTATAAACAGACGCTGAATTCCGTGGCCACGCCTGTGTCTTACAGCGGCACCGATTCGCTGAACAGAGCCCAATGGCGTCGAGCAAACGTGTGCGGCGGCGCGTTGCGCTTCATTAATAGAAGCGCAGTCGTTGCCAGCTATATTTGTATGAACGCTGCCTGGACAGGCAGCCTCCAATTTTTCAGCCACCACAAAGGGAGCGGCGGGTGAGTCTCACAGTCATTGCGCAGCGTATGGGTATCACGAGCTTTCAGCGCCTGGTGACTGGCCTTGTCTTGAGCACTTTGCTGGTCGGTTGTTCCAGTACGCCGTCGAGCAATGTCCGGGTTGTCGATCGCAACAGCGCAACACCTCAACGTCCTACGGTAACGACCGGCCAATATGTAGTCCGTCGCGGCGATACGCTGTTTTCCATCGCTTTTCGCTACGGCTGGGACTACAAGGCCCTCGCGGCACGCAACAACATTCCTGCGCCTTATACGATTCACCCCGGTCAGACGATTCGCTTCGATGGCCGTAGCGGTTCAACACCTACCGCGGTGGTGACACAGTCGGGTTCGACGGCTTCGTCGTCGAGCAAAACCACGGTCATTCGCCGGCCGGCGGGGTCTGGGACAGCGGTAATACCGTCCGTCGCGAGCAAACCGGCCCCTGCTCCGATGCCTCCTGCGGGTCCCGCCCCGACTGGCTGGGGATGGCCTTCTAATGGCGTTCTCATTGGAAAATTCTCTTCAAACGGTAGTTTGAATAAAGGAATTGATATCGCCGGGGATTTGGGACAGCCTGTTTTAGCCGCGTCTGATGGCACGGTTGTGTACGCCGGGAGTGGTTTGAGGGGCTACGGCGAACTCGTGATCATCAAACACAGCGATACCTACGTCAGTGCCTACGGTCACAACCGCAGGCTGTTGGTTCGGGAGGGGCAGCAGGTCAAGGTCGGACAGACAATTGCCGAAATGGGATCAACGGGAACGGACCGGGTGAAACTGCACTTTGAGATTCGCCGGCAAGGTAAACCAGTCGATCCGCTGCAATTCCTGCCACGTCGTTGATTTGATTGTCAGCCTGTTCCGTCACGTAGAGGGAACAGGCTCCAGCGTTGCCAAGGATAAAGGCGTCGCTTGAGCTTGAGGTCGAACTCACCAAAGGACTATAACAATGGCTCTCAGTAAAGAAGTGCCGGAGTTTGACATCGACGATGAGGTTCTCCTTATGGAGACCGGCATCGCTATGGATTCGATGTCGAATGATGAAGGGGCGACTCCACCTTCCGTTCGTGCCAAATCCAGACACTCCGCTTCACTTAAACAACATAAGTACATCGATTACACCCGGGCGCTCGACGCCACCCAGTTGTACCTCAATGAAATCGGTTTCTCGCCACTGCTCTCCCCCGAGGAAGAAGTTCATTTTGCGCGGCTGTCGCAAAGTGGCGACCCAGCCGGTCGAAAACGCATGATTGAAAGCAACTTGCGCCTGGTGGTGAAAATCGCCCGACGCTACGTCAATCGTGGGCTTTCGCTGCTGGACCTGATCGAAGAGGGCAACCTGGGCCTGATTCGCGCCGTCGAGAAATTCGACCCCGAGCGCGGCTTCCGCTTCTCGACCTACGCCACCTGGTGGATCCGCCAGACCATCGAACGGGCGATCATGAACCAGACCCGGACGATCCGGTTGCCGATTCATGTGGTCAAGGAACTGAACGTCTACCTGCGGGCCGCCCGCGAGTTGACCCAGAAACTCGACCATGAACCGTCACCCGAGGAAATCGCCAACCTGCTGGAAAAACCGGTGGGTGAGGTCAAGCGCATGCTTGGGCTCAACGAGCGGGTCTCCTCGGTGGACGTTTCCCTGGGGCCGGACTCGGATAAAACCTTGCTGGACACCCTCACCGATGATCGACCTACCGATCCATGCGAGCTGTTGCAGGACGATGACCTGTCCCAGAGCATCGACCAGTGGCTTTCGGAGCTGACCGACAAGCAACGGGAAGTGGTGATCCGCCGCTTCGGCTTGCGGGGGCATGAAAGCAGCACCCTTGAAGATGTAGGCCTGGAGATTGGTTTGACCCGTGAACGGGTCAGGCAGATCCAGGTGGAAGGCCTCAAGCGTCTCCGGGAGATACTGGAGAAGAATGGCCTGTCGAGTGAGTCGCTGTTTCAATAACCCGAGTGCAGCGCAGCAAGAAAAGCCCCGACTGGTTCGGGGCTTTTCCGTGTTTGGGCAGATGTATTGAGCACTACGCTATGTGATGCACTCTTGTGGCGAGGGGATTTATCCCTGTTGGGCGCGAAGCGGCCCTGAAACAGAAACCGCGGCGTTCAATTCAATAATTTGAGACTCTACGCAGTCCCACGGGGCGGTGCGACGTTTCGCTAAATCCCCTCGCCACCAGAGTGCGTTTCTACGCCTTCTCTATTTATAGATTCAGCGTGTAAGCCTTTGCCTAGTGTTGCGTAAGTGATCGGTTTCTCATTGGCGGGACAGACCGCTATAAACGCCGTGATATTTTCTTATTTATATGATTTATAAGGAAAATTTGTTGATGAACGAAACGTTACAAAGCAAGCCACCTGTATCAGCCGCGTTGCACTCGCCTGGGAAAATACTAATATCAGTCCTGTGTCGACGGACAGACACACCCGTCAAGGATGATGGGAAGGAAGGACATCGCAGGACGCGATTCATCAGGACGATGAATAGGATTAAAGGGATTAGGGAAAAAATGTGGGCGGGTCAAACCGCCCCTTTTTTTGCCTGCGATTTCTTGAACCCGGAAAAGCAAAAAGGCCCGCAAGGGGCCTTTTCAGCGAACGATGGGTAATCAGCGTTCCAGGTCTGCGATCTTGCCAGTCTTGCCATCCCACTCTTCAGCGTCCGGCAGAGCGTCTTTCTTCTCGGTGATGTTCGGCCAGATGTCCGCCAGTTCGGCGTTCAGCTCGATGAAGTTCTCCATGCCGGCCGGCACTTCGTCTTCCGAAAAGATGGCATTCGCCGGGCATTCCGGTTCACACAGGGCGCAGTCGATGCACTCGTCCGGGTGAATGACCAGGAAGTTCGGGCCTTCGTAGAAGCAGTCCACCGGACAGACTTCTACACAATCGGTGTACTTGCACTTGATGCAGTTGTCGGTGACGACGAAGGTCATTTCTAATTCTCTCCTCAGGCGGCGGCAGCGAAGACCCTTCACGGTGGGCTCGCAAGGTTTGGGAGCGATAGTCTGCGAACCAGGCTAAAAGCCCGCAGCATCCCAAACCGCGCGAGATTCTAACAGCTTGAAAGCCTGTGCGTTAGATCCGTGTCTTCAATGTATAGAGTAAATCCAGCGCCCGGCGTGGGGTCAGGTCGTCCAGATCGAGTTTGGCCAGCTCGTCGAGCACCGGATGTGGCAGGCTGGCGAACAGATCGCTTTGCTGCGGTGCGGCCGGCTTGCCCTTGGTCGGGCGTGGCGCTTCGTGGGGCAGGCTGGTGGTTTCCAGGCGGCTCAGGTGCTCACGGGCACGGCTGATCACTTCGCTCGGTACGCCGGCCAATTGCGCCACTGCCAGGCCGTAGCTCTGGCTGGCCGGGCCGGGCAGCACATGGTGCAGGAACACGATACGCTCGTTGTGCTCGGTGGCGTTGAGGTGCACGTTGGCCACCAGCGGCTGGCTTTCCGGCAATACGGTGAGTTCGAAGTAGTGGGTGGCGAACAGCGTGTAGGCCCGCAGGTGCGCCAACCGTTCGGCCGCCGCCCAGGCCAGGGACAGGCCGTCGAAGGTGCTGGTGCCACGTCCGACTTCGTCCATCAGCACCAGGCTGCGTTCGGTGGCGTTGTGCAGTATGTTCGCGGTTTCGCTCATCTCCACCATGAAGGTCGAACGCCCACCGGCCAGGTCGTCGCTGGAACCGATCCGGGTGAAAATCCGGTCCACCAGGGACAATTCGCAACTGGCTGCTGGGACGAAACTACCGATGTGGGCCAGCAGCACGATCAATGCGGTCTGGCGCATGTAGGTGGATTTACCGCCCATGTTCGGACCGGTGATCACCAGCATGCGGGTGTTGTCGTCCAGGCTCAGGTCGTTGGCCACGAACGGCGTAGTCAGTACCTGCTCGACCACCGGGTGACGGCCCTGGCTGATGCGCATGCACGGTTCGCTGACGAAGCGCGGGCAATTCAGGTCCAGGTTCAGCGCGCGTTCGGCCAGGTTGCTCAGCACGTCCAGTTCCGCCAAGGCACCGGCGGTGTCCTGCAACGGTGGCAGTTGGCTGATCAGGTCCTCGAGCAATGCTTCGTAGAGCATCTTTTCCCGGGCCAGGGCGCGGCTCTTGGCTGACAGCGCCTTGTCTTCGAACGCCTTGAGTTCCGGGGTGATGAAACGCTCGGCGCCCTTGAGGGTCTGGCGACGAACATAATCGGCCGGGGCTTGCTCGGCCTGCTTGCTCGGCAGCTCGATGAAGTAGCCGTGGATGCGGTTGTAGCCGACCTTGAGGTTGGCCAGGCCGGTGCGGGCTTTTTCCCGGGCTTCGAGGTCGATCAGGAACTGGCCGGCGTTTTCGCTCAGTGACTGCAACTCGTCGAGTTCGGCGTCGTAGCCGGTTTTCAGCACGCCACCGTCGCGGATCACCGCCGGCGGGTTGTCGATGATGGCTTTATCCAGCAGCGCGGCCAGTTCCGGGTAGGTGCTGGTGGTGCGCGCCAGTTGCTGCAGGTGCGGCGCTTCGAGGTCGGTCATCGCCACTTGCAGCTCGGGCAAGGCACCGAGGGCATCGCGCAGGCGCGCCAAGTCACGGGGACGGGCGTTGCGCAGGCCGATACGGGCGAGGATGCGCTCGATGTCACCGATTTCCTTGAGCTGCGGTTGCAACTGCTCGAAGCGATAACGATCCAGCAGGCAGGTAATGGAGGTCTGGCGCGCCAGCAGCACGGTCAGGTCCCGCAGCGGCCGATTCAACCAGCGCGTCAGCAGGCGGCTGCCCATGGCGGTCTGGCAGCGATCGACCACCGATTGCAGGGTATTGTCGCGCCCGCCGGCCAGGTTGGTGTCCAGTTCCAGGTTGCGGCGGCTCGCGCCGTCCAGCACCACGGTGTCATCCAGGCGTTCGTGACGCAGGCTGCGCAAGTGGGGCAGGGCGGTGCGCTGGGTTTCCTTGGCGTAGGCCAGCAGGCAACCGGCCGCGCCAATGGCCAGGGTCAGGTTCTCGCAGCCGAAGCCCTTGAGGTCCTGGGTGGAAAACTGTTGGCAGAGGCTTTTCAGCGCCGAGTCGCGCTCGAAATCCCACGGTGCCCGACGCCGCACGCCACGGCGTTTTTCCGCCGGCAAGTCTTTGGGCCAGTCATCCGGGATCAACAGCTCCACCGGGTTGACCCGCTCCAGCTCCGCCAGCAGGTTTTCCCAGCCCTTGATTTCCAGCACCGAGAAATTGCCGCTGGTGATGTCCAGCACCGCCAGGCCGAACAGGCGTTCATCCCCCAGCACCGCGGCGATCAGGTTATCCCGGCGTTCATCCAGCAAGGCCTCGTCACTGACCGTACCCGGGGTGATGATCCGCACGACTTGGCGTTCCACGGGGCCCTTGCTGGTGGCCGGGTCGCCGACTTGCTCGCAAATCACCACGGATTCGCCGAGCTTGACCAGTTTCGCCAGGTAACCTTCCGCCGCGTGGTAAGGAATCCCACACATCGGAATCGCCATGCCCGCCGATTGCCCACGCGCCGTCAGGGTAATGTCCAACAGCTTGGCAGCCTTCTTCGCATCCTCGTAGAAGATCTCGTAGAAGTCGCCCATGCGGTAGAACATCAGCTGGTCAGGGTGCTGGTTCTTCAGGCGCCAGTATTGCTGCATCATGGGCGTGTGGGAGGACAGGTCGTTCACGGCTGTATTCATGGGGTGTCAGGCAAGCTCGTTGAAAGGTGTGGGGCAAAAGGAGGGGCATTGGCCCGGCTTTTCCGCGATGGGCGCAAGGTTAACATGGGTGGTCTGGTGCTACCCAGCGTTTGGGATTGTGTGTATATCCGTTGCTGCGGTAACGGCTACTTATGGTTCCGCCCTTACGGCGGCTCACTTTTGAGAAGCGCAAAAGTAAGCAAAACGCTTTATGCCCCACCACTCGGTGCCTCGCCTAGGCTCGGCATGCCTGAACGAAGGCATTGCTCCGTGGGCCCACTGCGCAATACCTTCGTTCAGCCAACGTGGTTAATGGGGCGCCGAGATCAACGTCCACCGCGAGGCGGCCTGATAGCCGACCTGGTTCTTGGTGGGACCGCGTTTCCCCTGTGGGAGCGGGCTTGCTCGCGAAGGCGGCACGACAGTCGAGGAAAATGTTGGACGGCATTACGACACTTGCTCGGGCTCTCTTGAACCTGGAGATCAGGCTCGTTTTACTTCGGCTTGCATCATCACCAGATTCTGCTGCTTGGTAGCCTCAGCCAATACCATGCGGTAAACACGCTTCTTTTCCTTCGATTTTGCGTTACGAATGAAATCAGCAAAGGGGCGTTTGGCTCCTTTGGGCAAGCCTTGCTTGATCGAAATCATAGTGCGCTCCAGATGGCTGTTCATTGGCGCTCCAGCGCGAAGCGCTCACTCGCGACTAAACGAGGGCGGCGGCTGTACGCAGGTTAGTCGACCGGGGATCCAAGGACCCGGCGCGCCCGAGGGCGCCCTGCGCACAACTACCATTGAGTGCAGGAATACCTAACTGAACGGAGCAATGAACATCTTGGATACCGAGCTACTAAACCCGATCACTGATGGGCAGTGACGAGAACCAAAGTACAGATGGGGTCCAAGGTGGACAAGCCGGCGGATTCTGGGGCCGTCGTAGGCAGAGGCGCAAGGCGATGTAGCCTGGTGACGCAAATTGAAGGACGCGATCGAGGGATTTCTCAAGAGGTTGTAGGGGAAATTCCCCATCCAAGGATTGGATAGAACGCAATCGGCCTGATACCCAGTGGATCGTTCCCACGCTCCGCGTGGGAATGCCGCCAGGGACGCTCCGCGTTCCACTTCTGGAGGGTGACGCAGAGCGTCACGGGATGCATTCCCACGCGGAGCGTGGGAACGATCAAAAACGCCTAACTCGGCTCAACCACATCCAATGCCCGATTCGCCAACAACTGTCCCAACTCAATCATCTGCTGAACCCCCAGCGCGATATGTCGTCGTGAGCCCTCCAGGTCGAATGCCAGGTCGCTGACCATCGCATTGGCCGAGGCCAGGGTTTCGCTGAGGTTGGCGAGCAGGCATTCGGCGTCGATGTCGGGGGCGATGATGAAAAGGGTGTCGGGTGTGTCAGAGGTGTCTTTGTCGGCTTTCGGCTTGAGGTAATAGTCCAGGGCGCGGGTGGCCGCGTCATCGAGTTTCTTGGTGTTGCGGGAGACGTGATCGTCTGGGGGATTTGGAGTGTTCTTCGGCATTCTATGGATCCTTGAAGTTGAGCCACCACTCATTCGCTACTAAACGAAGTGGGTGGCAGCTGTACGCAGGTTAGTAGACCGGGGATCCAAGAAACCGGCGCACCCGAAGGCGCCCTGCGCACAGCCACCATTGAGTTCAGGAGTACCTGACTGAATGGAGCAATGAACATCTTGGATATCGAGCTACTAAACCCGATCACTGATGGGCAGTGACGAGTCCAAAGTACCGATGGGATCCAAGGTGGACAAGCCGGCGGATTCTGGCGCAGTCGTAGGCAGAGGCGCAAGGCGATGTAGCCTGGTGTCGCACATTTGAAGGAAGCGGATCGAGGGATTTCCCAAGAGGTTGTAGGGGAAATTCCTCATCCAAGGATTGGATAGAACGCAATCGGCCTGATACCCAGCGGATCGTTCCCACGCAGAGCGTGGGAATGCCGCCAGGGACGCTCCGCGTTCCGCTTCTGGAAGGTGACGCAGAGCGTCACGGGATGCATTCCCACGCAGAGCGTGGGAACGATCAACTGACCTTGAGGCGGTGATTTGTTCATTCATATGCATGCTTATGCAAAACAGCATTTGTCTTCTGCGAAAAGAACAAGCACTATGCGCGTTATGCAAAAACGCAACGTTTCTACCGTATTAAGAGCATTGCTCGATCAGCACGGGATCTCCCCCACGGAGCTTCACCGGCGTACCGGCGTGCCTCAGTCCACTCTCTCGCGGATCCTCAGCGGCAAGATCGTCGATCCTTCGGATAAACACATCTCGAAGATCGCCGAGTACTTCGCGGTGAGCACCGACCAGTTGCGCGGGCGCGCGGACGTTGTGCCCGCCGGCAATGCCCGCCGCGATGAGCCGCATTCCGAACTCAAGGACATAAGCCTGTGGGACGACGAAACACCCGTCGAAGAAGACGAAGTGTCGGTCCCTTTTCTGCGCGAGGTTGAATTGGCTGCTGGATCAGGAAGATTCGTCATCGAGGAAAGCGAGCGCTCAAGCCTGCGCTTCGGCAAGCGCAGCCTGCGGCATAACGGCGTGCAGTTCGACCAGGCCAAGTGCGTGACGGTGCGCGGCAACAGCATGTTGCCGGTGCTGCGCGACGGTGCCACGGTCGGGGTGAACGCAGGCAAATGCGGGATCGGCGACATCGTCGATGGTGACCTCTACGCCATCAATCACAACGGCCAACTGCGGGTGAAGCAGCTTTATCGCCTGCCCACCGGCATCCGCCTGCGCAGCTTCAACCGCGACGAACATCCGGACGAGGACTACACGTTCCAGGAAATGCAGGACGAGCAAATCGTCATCCTCGGTCACGTCTTCTGGTGGGGCATGTACGCCCGTTAACCCCTCCGCTGTCAGATAAAACCCGCCGCCGTGCGGGTTTTTTTTCGCCTCCCGAAAACCCGCAACCCCGTATTTGCAAAGGCTACATGCATTTACGCATTCTCTGTGCATAAATAAATGCGTTTGTGCATTGACTGTATATGCATCCATGCATATTCTGTGTCCAAGCCGCTCGACAAAGTGGCTGGCAACGAAGCTCTTTAGTTCCACCAACAGGCAGCGATGAACCGGCCTTAACGGTTCAGAGGGTTGGCAACTGACCCGGGTGTGCAGCGTAAAGCACCAGAAGCAGTTATCCGGCGGGCAGGGACCGCGGCCGGAGGAACA
Source organism: Pseudomonas sp. NFACC24-1 (assembly GCF_900115235.1). NCBI lineage: Bacteria > Pseudomonadati > Pseudomonadota > Gammaproteobacteria > Pseudomonadales > Pseudomonadaceae > Pseudomonas > Pseudomonas sp. NFACC24-1. Next base: position 38,414 of record NZ_FOVS01000007.1, on the reverse strand, counting down.
ATTTGAATGGATCCGTACCGCGCCAGTCGCGCCGAAAGATCAAGCGCATTACTGAAAAGCCTGGGCAACCGGGCTTTTTGGAATGCCTGCACCGTGAGGTGCGTTCAAACACATCACCACCGCCAATGGAGGACTTTCAATGCTGAAGAATTTCAGATGCGGTCACTGCAAACGACTTCTGGCCCGCGTGGGCGAGAACACCGAACTCCAGATCAAATGTTCCCGGTGTGGGACGTTGAATCATGTGAAGGCCGTTGAGCCTCGAGTGAACGCCGGCGAGCGAACAGCGTGCGGAATAGACCCTGCACTCCGTACTCAATGACATCCATCGAGGTAAGAAAAATGAAATTACTCAAAAAAATCCTACTGGCGACTGCGTTTCTGTCGTCCTTCGTATCCCTGAACACTTGGGCTGATACGGCCATGTCGTGGAACTTGGCCCGGGACATGTACCTGATGATCGAAGCCGCACCGGCCGGTTCGCCATGGTCATTCATGCAAAACAAATCGGGGGGGAATGTCTCGGCTAACTACACGCTCTTTCCTACGTTCAAGGCGGGGACATGCAATGGCCAGCCAACCACCTGCTGGCGGGACGATGCTACGGGAGCCTGGATTTCCATTCCCAACGCAAATTTCACCTTCACGGGTTCAGGCACCAGTTTCGTATTCAAGCAGGGCGACGTAGCCACACATCCCGGCACCAACAGCCAGAGCATCTTCCGCTGGGCCAGTCCTGTCACCGGCAACATCAACGTGCTGGGTCGGGTCAACGACCTGCATAACGCCTGCGGGGATGGGATTGGCTGGTCGCTCAACCTGGGCGACACCGTGCTCCAGTCCGGAAGCCTGGCAAACGGCGGCAGCACTACGTTTATGTTGAATAGCGTAGCGGTTACGCCGACGTCTTCGCTTTATCTGGTCATCGACCGGAAGGCCAACAACTCCTGCGACGCGACCAGCATCGACATGCTCATCACTCGATAAGCGCGATTGGGCCCCTTAACTTCAAACCCTTACTCCCCAGGAAACGAGACATGACAAACGAGCAACAAGCGTTGCTGGACATGCCGATCTGGCTGGTCATCGTGCTCGCCCTGGTGGGCGGGGTGTCCGGCGAGATGTGGCGCGCTGACAAGGAGGGCGCCCGTGGCTGGCCGTTGCTGCGTCGCGTGGTGCTGCGCTCCGGTGCCTGCGTGGTCTGCGGGGTTTCGGCAACCATGCTGTTGTATGCCCTCGGTATGTCGATCTGGAGTGCTTGCGCGCTGGGTTGCCTGACCGCCATGGCCGGTGCCGATGTGGCGATCGGTCTTTACGAGCGCTGGGTCGCCAAGCGGATCGGCGTATGCGAAGTGCCACCGCGGGATCTTCCGCCCGACCAGCCGTGAACCCACCTCGCTGATCCATACACAAGGAGGCGATCAATGCCCGTCCTTATCGAAAAACCGTCGCAGCTGTTTGTCGCCATTGCCCAGGCACTGCGCATCACTTATCCCACCTTGAAAGTCGGTAGCCCCCAGGATTTCGATGGCACCGATGACCAACCCTGGGTGCTGATTGCCATTGAACGCGATGCATCAGGCAAGCGTGCCAATGACGGGCGTATCGCCCATGTCCTGACGGTTTCCCTGCAAGTGGTCATGGCCGTTCCAGGCTGGGAGGCCTGCGATCTGGCCGGTGAATTGAAGCACCTGGTCGTGGATAACCGCTGGGGCCTGTCGGGAGATCAATGCGACCTGCCCACGGAAATCGATGGCCTCGTATCCACGCTCATCCACGAAGCACGGGTGTACAGCGCCTGGACCCTTTCCTTCAACCAAACCCTGTACCTCGGCCCGACGCTGCTGGAGGACCCGTTGGGCATTCCGAAATTTGCTAGTACCTGGGAAGTGTCGAACATCGACGACCCGGATCAATACACCGCACTCGAGGGCTGAGCCATGTTCGATGGGCTGTTACGGATGCATCTGGGGCCGATCATCGAGCGTCTGGCTCAGATGGAAACCGAGCTGGAAGATTTGCATCGGCGTGCGGAGAGTTTCTGCCGCATTGGCGTTTGCCAGGAAGTCGATGCGGCCAGCAACACCTGCAAGGTCAGCCATGGTGGCCTGCTGACCCCGGCGATCCGCTTTTTCAACCCGAGCGCCGGCGCCCAGAGCGAGTCGCGGATTCCGTCCGTGGGCGAGCAGTGCCTGTTGCTGAACCATGGCGGCGGCGAGAGCGGCGGGCAGGCGGTGGCGTTGTTCGGCCTCAACGGCGGTCAGTTCCCGCCCGTCTCGACCCAGGCCTCGCTGACGCGTCGTCTTTATCAGGACGGTACGGAAAACGGCTACGACCACGCCAGCCATGTCCTGCACTGGCAAAACGGCCCGGCGGCGTTCAGCGGTTCTCGTGAATCCCTCGAGCTGAACATCGGCCCGGCGCGGCTGGCGATGACGCCCGAGACCATCGAACTGCAACTGGGCGCCGTCGGCCTGCGGCTCGACGCTTCCGGTGTGCACCTGAGCGGCCCGGTGGTGGATCACCAAGGACGCGTCATCAGTACCGCATAAGAGATTTCCTCATGATTGGAATCGATCGAAATACCGGCGCCACCGTCGACGACTGGCTGCAGTTCGTGCAGCGCGCCACCCGTGCATTGACCACGCCGTTGGGCACTCGCCAGAAGCGCCCGTTGTATGGCTGCGCACTCACGCAGTTGCTGGGGCAGAACCTCGGCGACGACCTGCTGATCCTTGCCCAGAGCCACGCGGCCCAAGCGTTTTACAACCCACAAAACGGCATCAGTGATTTCGAGCCGCAGGTCATTGTCGCCAGCCGACACGGCGCCGGCTTGCTGCTGCGCTTCGCCGGCACCTGGAAAAACCGTAAACAGACTTTTGAGGTGGTGACATGAGCATGTTGATCCCCGGCCAGAACCAGTTGGCTGAACCGGCCATCGTCACCGTCGACGCGTTCGAGGATCTGCTCGCAGAGTTCAAGACTTTCGTTATCGAGTACGTCGGCGCTCGCTCTCCCGGGAGTGCGGCCAAGCTGTTGGACAGCCTCGAGAACGAAAGCGAACTGCTGACCCTGGCCCTCGAGGCGTTCTGTGTCCGGCTGCAAACCCACGAACGCAAATACAACGCTCGCATCAAGCAGATGCTGGCGTGGTGGGCCACCGGGACCAACCTCGATGCTCGCCTGGCGGACATGGGTCTGGAACGTCAGTTGCTCGACCCGGGCGATCCGGCGGCCTTCCCGCCCATCGCCCCGGTGTACGAGAGTGACGATGACGCCCGCTTGCGTTACTACCTGGCGCCCCACGCCCCGGCGGCCGGCTCGCGCATGCAGTATCGGCGGGAGATCTTCACCCTCGGTGAACGGCCAGTGGTGAAGGTGGACAGTGCCGCAGGCGGTGTCGTGAACGTGACCTACACGTTCGATCCGGATGGTCTCGCCGCGCAAGTCAAGGACGGCAACGGACGCCGGACGGCACCGGGCGAAGTCACGATCACGGTGCTTTCCCGCGAGGGCGACGGCACACCATCCGAAGCGCTGCTGAACGGTGTTCGCCAGCACTTCGCCCGGCCTGATGTACGACCGGAAACCGATCTGGTCATCGTGCAGGCTGCGCAAATCAAACCCTACAAAATCCGCGTCGTGGCGAAGATCAATGCCGGCCCGGATTCGGGCTTGACCCAGGTTGCCGCCGAACAGCAATTGCGGGAATACGCCGAGGCGTGTCATCGATTGGAAGGTCGAGTGGACCCGAGCTGGATCGACTACACGCTGCACAATGCCGGCGCGGTTCAGCTCCAGATTCTTGAACCGCTTGCACCGATGGTGACGACGGCTTTCCAGGCCCCGTACTGCACGGGCGTCGAGGTCGAGGTGGAGACGTTATGAGTGACGACACACCTCGCCTGAGCCTGCTGCCGATCAACAGTTCGCCACTGGAACGGGCCCTGGATCTCGGTTTCGCCCGGCTGCTCGAACGCATCGATCCGCCATTTCCCGAGCTGATGAACCCGGCGACCACGCCCTTGGCGTTCCTGCCATATCTCGCAGCAGACCGCGGCGTCAGTGAATGGAGTTCCGCGGCGCCCGCAGTTGAAAAGCGCCTGACCGTTGAACTCGCCTGGCCCACCGCGCGGCAGGCCGGAACGCGAAAGGCGCTGGAAAATGCCGCCAAGGGTTTGCAACTGATGCCTGAAGTACGCGCCTGGTATGAGCAAACGCCACCGGGTCCGCCCTACAGTTTTTCCGTCAGGGCGTTTACCGAGCAGCCCTACAGCGAAGTCATCGATGCCCGTCTCGACCGTCGCCTGGCCGATGCCAAGAGCGAGCGCGACACCTTGACGGTGTCTGTCGGCTTGAGGGCTTTCGGCAGGCACGTCATCGGCGCCGCGACGCTGTGCGGCGAACTGACCACGGTTTATCCGGTTGTCATCGAAGGGCTCGAAGCCTCGGGCCAGGCCTTCATGGCCGCCGCGCTCTACAGCGTCGAAACCTCCACTATTTATCCACAGGGGTCCTAAATGGCCGACTACTACACCCTGCTCACCGATGCGGGGATCGCCTACGAAACCGCCTGCAAGGCGGCGGGCACACCGATCAAGCTGTCGCAGATTTCCGTCGGTGACGGCGGCGGCGCGGAATACAACCCGGCCGCAACGGCGACGGCACTCAAGCGCGAAGTCTGGCGTGGGCCGCTCAATGCGCTGTTCCAGGATGAAAACAACCCGAGCTGGTTGCTGGCCGAGGTCACCATCCCTTCTGATGTAGGTGGCTGGTATGTGCGAGAGGCCGGGATCTGGACGGATACGGGCATCCTGTACGCCATCGTCAAATACCCGGAGTCGTTCAAGCCGATTCTGGCAACGTCCGGTTCGGGGAAAGAGTTCTACATTCGCTCGATCTTTGAGACCAGCAATGCCGAGCTGGTGACGTTGCTTATCGACGATACGGTGGTCAAGGCGACTCGGGCCTGGGTTGCCAGCTACGTTGCCGACGAATTGGCCAAACTCGACAGGAAACAGTCCGTGCGGGTGGCGACGACGGCCAACATTGTCTTGAGTGGCGCGCAAGCCATCGATGGTGTTGCGGTGATCGCCGGGAACCGGGTCTTGGTCAAGTCCCAGACATTGGCGAAAGACAACGGTATCTACGTGGTTGCGAACGGCGCTTGGGTTCGGGCAAAGGATGCCGATGCGAGCGTCGACGTGACTTCGGGGTTGATTGTCTCGGTGGAGGAGGGCGCGACGCTTGCCAACACGATCTGGCAGTTGATTACCGACGGTACGATTGTACTGGGCACTACGGCGTTGACGTTTCAGAACATCACTCAAGGATTTGCGCCGCTCAATTCGCCGGTGCTCGTTAATCCGACGGCAAATACGCCGCCGCTATTCGACAACACGAAGTCGATCGCGACGACTGAATACGTTATGCGTGCCAGCGGTAACTATCGCGGCTTTACCAACGCGACGGCAGCAGCCACGTTGACGGCGGCTGCCGCAGGCACATTGGTTACGGCCATCGGGTCGTTCACACTCACCCTGCCGCCGGTCAACGCTTTACCCTATGGTGGCGCGATCCACTTCCGCAATATCGGCAGCGGCGTTGTCACTGTCGTTTGTACTGGTACTGACAGCATAAACTCGGGCGCCGGACAGATTACAAGTATTGAGTTGCAAATAGGCGCCTCACTGGAACTGACCGGTAATGGTGCGAGCGCCTGGTGGGCTGCTGGATCCGCGCAGTTGCAATATTCCAAGGTGTTTGGTGCTACTGCGGCACAATTCGACAGCAGCAAGTTGCTGGCAACTACTGAGTTTGTGAAGAGAATGGGGGTCGAGTGGTCGAGCCTCACCTCGGTCAGCGCCAACACCGTTCTGGGGAATTCAAGCGCTGGCGGCATCGTTACTGCGTCAGCGTCGACGGCGATCAACGTTACTTTGCCGCCCACCGCGCCAGTAGGGCCAGGAGCCATGATCATGGTTCTGAGTGGTGGGGCAGGTGCTGTCACGCTGCTGGCTTCGAATGGCGAGCAGATTACTAATTCGAGCGGAAGCGCAATAACAGTTGTTTTGGGACAGGGTGATTTTGCGATATTGACCAGACTAACCGGCGAGTGGCGATTGGTCGGCGGTACCGCTGCGTTGAAGTTCTCCAATGCATTTGCCGCAATTTTTGGAAATACCGCCAATCAGGTATTACCAAGCGGCTGGATATTCAAAATCGGACACGCTTCAACGGATGTCGCGACAGGAACAGTGCCGGTAACGTTTCCTGTCGCATTCCCTACAGCCTGTATGTACGTAGGGGCGATCTATTCCGGGGCTACTTCCGCGACGAATCCATCCGTTTGTCAGTCCGGGATACCGACCCGTACAGGTTTTACGGGCTACATCACTAATGTGGCTGGCAATAACTCTGCTGTCACTGTGGGTGGTTACAACTGGCTAGCCATCGGCTACTGAGGCGACTATGTACGCAAAATGGATTGAAGAAGACGGTCGATTTGCCTTCGAGCTAATTGATAACGGGGGCATTGAGATATCTGATGAAGATCATGCGGCGCTCTTTGAGCCGCGACAGGGGAGGAAGATCATCGGCAGGGGGCCTGATGGTTTTCCGCAATTGCAAGACCCGTCATTGCCGACGCTAGCTGAGCTATCGCTCGTTGAGCGTGCATGGCGGAATAGGCAGCTTTCACTTACTGATGGGATGGTAACGCGTCATCGAGATGAGCTGGAAGATGGGACCGAAACCACGCTTTCGGTTGAGCAATACGCTGAGCTGCAAGCGTATCGCCGGATTCTACGTAATTGGCCTGAGGCCGGGGAGTTCCCGCTGAAGGAGCATCGTCCGCTCACACCGTCTTGGCTCGCCGAGCAATCCCAGTAACCGCCCCGTAACTAAGGGGCGTTTTCTTTTCCGCCAAAACAACTGACAACATCCGACAGCCCCTTCTCAAGGGGCTTTTTCATATCTGGAGAACCCAAAAAATGGCACCACGCCAAACCTACACCGTGCTCCTCCCATTCCCCATCGGCGGTGGTCACTGGTCGACCACCGGCCAGGAACTCGACCTGCTCGACGTCGAGGCCAACGCCTTGCGCAGCGCCGGTCGCCTGGAGCTGAAAAAAACCGAAGCCGTCGAACCGGCTTCTGCAACCACCCCGGCCAAAAAGGCCGCCACCAAACAGGCTGAATAACCATGGCTGAGGTTTTGAACTTCGAGCACAACGGCATTACCGTCAATGCCACTGAATCTCCCGAGGCCATGGGTGGCCTGGGTGACAACGTCATCGGGCTGGTCGGCACCGCGCCGAATGCCAACCCGCTGATTCCGAAAAACACCCCGTTCCGTATCAACAGCTTCACCACCCAGGCCCAGCTGGATCCGACCGGTGCCGAGGCGGGGACGTTGTTCCACGCCGTCTACCAGATCCTCAAAGTGGTCAAGGTGCCGGTGTACGTGGTCATCGTCGAAGAGGGCGCCACGCTGGCCGACACGCAGAACAACGTGATCGGCGGTATCGAGGCGCAGACCGGGCGCAAGCTGGGCTTGGCCGCATTGAGTGGGGTCGCTGAAGACCTGACCATCATCGGCGCGCCAGGCTTTACCGGCACCAAGGCCGTGGCCAGCGAGTTCGCCTCGTTCGGCAAGCGCATCAAGGCCCGTGTGGTACTCGATGGCAAGGACGTCGCGGTCGCCGACCAGGTGACCTACAGCCAGGAACTGGGCGGCGCGGACCTTGGTTTCGACCGTTGCCTGGTGGTGCACAACATGCCGGCGGTGTACTCCAAGGCCGCGAAGAAAAACGTCTTCCTGGCCCCGTCGAGCCTGGCCATCGCCGCCCTCGCCAAGGTCAAGCAATGGGAGAGCCCGGGCAACCAGGTCACCTACGCCGAAGACGTTTCCCGCACCGTGGAATACAACATCCTCGACACCTCCACCGAAGGCGATCTGCTCAACCGCTACGGCGTCAGCTACTACGCCCGGACCATCCTCGGCGGCTTCTCGCTGCTGGGCAACCGTTCCATCACCGGCAAGTTCATCAGCTACGTCGGCCTGGAAGATGCCATCAGCCGCAAGCTGGTGAAGGCCGGCCAGAAGGCCATGGCGAAGAACCTGACCAAGTCGTTCATGGACCAGGAGGTCAAGCGCATCAACGACTGGCTGCAAACCCTGGTCGCTGACGAAACCATTCCTGGCGGCAGCGTGTACCTGCACCCGGAATTGAACAGCGTCGAGAAGTACAAGAACGGCACCTGGTACGTGGTCATCGACTACGGCCGCTACGCGCCGAACGAACACATGATTTACCAACTCAATGCCCGCGATGAAATCATCGAGCAGTTCCTGGAGGACGTTCTCTAATGTTTACCAACCGCGTAAGACAGGCCATCGCGGCCACCCTGCAGGGCCTGCCGTTGTCGGCGACCGTGGAAGATTTCACCCCGCCGAAGATCGAATTCGAGATGGAAGAGATGCGTGGCGGCCGTTTCATTGGCGAGGAGATGGCCAAGGCCGGCAAAGCGCTGACGGCCAAGCTGACGCTGCAAGGCCTCGGTCCGGAAGTCATGCTGGCGCTGGGCGTGAGTGTGGGCGACGACATTCTGCTGAACGTGCGTGAAGCCGGCCAGGATCAGGACGGCAACACCTGGTTCACCTACCACACGGTGGGCGGCAAGTTGAAGTCCCTTGAGGAAACCACGCTGAAGATGAACGAGAAGCCCAAGACCATCCTCGATCTGTCCTGCCGCACCTACAACCGCCTGGAAAACGGCATCCCGGTGATCGACATCGACGTGCGTACCCAGAAGTTCGTGCTCAACGGCGTCGACATCCTCGGTGATGCTCGCCGTGCGGTGTTGTTGCCTTAATCACCGCAGTACTCGCAATGCCGGTCAGTTAAACGCAGTCCCTGTGGGAGCGGGCTTGCTCGCGAATGCGCCAGCACATCCAACATTAATGTTGCCTGACCCACCGCTTTCGCGAGCAAGCCCGCTCCCACAGGGGAATCCGCCCAGCCAGAGATTTGCGATTACTGCCCCGTGTTGCGCCTTCCCAGTATTCATCAAGGAACTGATTCCATGTCCTGGACGCCTCCCGTTCATGTCTTGCTGTCGCCGATCACCGGTGACGACGAAACACAGATCGAGCAACTCCCCCTCAAGCCGCTGTACTACGCCGCGCAAAAAGACGCCCTGGCCCGCGCCGGCGATGACGAAGACGATCAGTTTTTCGAGTTGGCCAAACTGGCCACCGGGCTGTCGGTCAAGGAGCTCGACCAGCTCAAGCGCCCGGACTACGTGAGCATTGCGCAGTACGTGCATGAAATGTCCAGCCGTCCGACGTCCCACTTCCTGGAACAGGTGGCCGGCGCACCCGTCGACCCTGACCAGGTACAGCTGCTGCAACCGCTCGACGTCGCGGGCCGCAGCATGACTTCGCTGACCCTGGAAATGCCGGTGCTGCGGGCCACCAAGGCGATGAAGAAACTGAAGACGGCCAAGGAACGCGCGGAGTTCATCACCGCCCATTGCACTGGCCTGATGATTCCCGATCTCGATCGGCTGACCGTGCCCGACTGGACCCAGTTGCAGGTGCGCATCGACGATTTTTTAAACAAACCGGCGGACTTCTTTCGGAGCGCGACATCGAAGTGATCCTCGATGTGGTGCCGCTCATTTACTCGGTAAGTGAGGCGGAAATCCTGGAGTGGGACGCCGGCAAGGCCTTGCGCCGCTACGACATCGCGATCGCTCGCCTTGGCGTGAAACAGGAGTAGAGCGGGATGGCGGACGATAGATATTCGCTCAAATACGCAGCCTTCAACGAGAGTGGGTTGGCGTTCGGTAATACCAGCCTCACCAGTGGCGTGTCGGCGCAAGGCGCGTTCGCCAGGGACCAACTGGCGAGCCTCGATCTGGCGCTGGAAACACTCGGGCTCAAGCTTGGCGTGCTGACAACGGCAATCGAGTCGCTGACCGTGAAGCTGTCGGCGCAACGATTGTTCTCCCAAACGATGGGCGCCGACGCCAAGGGCGAGTCGGCCAGTGAGCCAAAGGGCAAGCCGAGTGGCGGTATCGAACCACCGGCGCTGCTCAAACCCGCGATAGCGATGGATTCGGCCATGGCCGATCTGAAAAAGGCCACCCAATTCGGGCCGCGCCAGATTCAACAGGTGGCTGAGTCAACCCAGCAGATCGCCACCGCACCGTTGGTGGCGGCCAGGGGCACCACGGCGGTTGAAGTGGTGAGGATGCAAAGCCTGGCGGCGGGGAAGGGCATCGGTAGTGACGTGCACGATGCCTCGGAGCGACAGTTGGCGCTGTCGCGTTTTGCCTCGGATGCTGGCGTCACTGCGACGGCGTTCGAGATGCCGGCCATGAAGGCCGCCGAAATGCTGGCTGACTGGCGCATCTCCATGAAGCTCAACGGCGCCGAAGCCTTTGACTTGGCGGATGCCGCCAATCAGTTGGGCAAGCTACCCAATGGTGCGAAACCGGCTGAGATCGGTGCGGTCTTGCAGCGTGACGGTGCGGCGGCGACGACGGCAGGCTTGGCCCCTGCACAAGCCGCAGCGTTGACGGCGGCGTTGCTCAATTCCGGTACCCAACAAGCTGAAGCCGGCGTGGCGCTGGATAGTTTCACCACGGCTCTGGGCAAGGCTGACCAGACCTCCGCCACCGAGCAAACGGCCTGGAAACAGCTGGGCCTGGAGCCCAAGGCGGTGGCGAGCGGTTTGCGTGACAAGGACACCGCGCCTGGCACGGTGATGACGGTGCTGGCGGCGTTGAACGCGCAACCGGCCGAAAAGCGCTCGACCCTTGCCGCCACGCTCTTCGGCAATGGCGATGAGGCGGTGCTGCGCATGGCGCAGAAGTTGCCCGATGTGAACGCCGCCTTCTTGCAGGTGAAAGACCCAGGCCAATACGCCACGTCGCAATTGGGCAACGACGGCTCGGTGCGGCAGGACGCATTGGCGCTGTCGAAAACCCGGCAAGGCCAGTTGAACATCCTCAACGCCCGCAACGAGCGTTTGTCGATGGCCGCGGGAAACGCCATGATGCCTGTGGCGGATAGCTCGTTTCAGTGGCTGGGGTCGTTGACCGATGGCATGAGTGAGTTGGCTGAGTCCTCCCCTAAAGCCACCGCGGCCATCGTGCTGCTGGGGGCGGCGATCAAACCGCTGGTGGGGGCGCTGCTCAAAGCCGTAGCGGATGAGATGTCCAATCAGGTGGCCAAGCGGGTGTTGGGCAAGGCTGCTGCGCACCTTCCCGGCCGACTGGGCGAGGTGATCTCCGAAGACTTCAGGAAAAATCCTCCTGGGGACAAGCTGGATACAAGCAATGCCAGCCAGCGTCCCGAATCCACGAGAGGACCGAAAATACGCGTCAGTACACGAGGCTCGCGGGGGACCGCAGGGCGTTTTCCACTCGGGCCAACGGCCTCATTACGCTCGATGACGCGCAAAGCGCCCGGCCCATTGAAAGTGGTCGGCGCCGTCGCTGATGTGGCCGAGGGTGTGCTGACCGGCGACAAACGGATGATGGGCGCAGGCCTGGGAGCCGCGGGTGGCGGCTGGGCAGGCGCGGCTGCGGGATCTGCGGCCGGTGCCGCTTTGGGCAGTGTCGTTCCGGTGATCGGCACTGCCATTGGGGGGCTGGTTGGCGGACTGCTGGGCGGCTGGCTGGGGAGCGATGCCGGCGCCTCCCTGGGGGAAAAACTCGTCGCCCCCGCCGACAGGCTCGCTGCTCCAGACCAGGTCAGCAAAGACTTGGCCAGCACCCAGACAACCACACAGCAGAACACCATGACCGCGAACATCTACATCAACGGCCAGGACCAGGCCAGTGCCAGTCAGTTGGCCAACCTGGTCGTGCAGCAGCTCTCGGGCCAATTCGGCTTGACGACCATGCCCAGCTCACTGGCCATGCGCAGTGATGCTGCCTTGACCGACGGAGGTACGTGATGCGTCAACAAATGGCACTCGGCAGTTTCATCTTTGGGCTGTCGAGAAAGTTTGCGTACCACCAACTGGTACACACGTCGGACGGTGGCTGGAAAAGCATCGACATTCTCACCAGCAAACCCAAGTCCAGCCAGATCGGCCAGGGGCTGCAAGGGCTGACGATCACGGGCAAGTCGATGTACGCGACCGCCATGGATCGTCTCGATGAGCTGCGCGCATTGCAGGCGCAGCGCATCCCTCTGCCGTTGGTCGATGGCATTGGCCGCAACTGGGGCCTGTGGCAGATCAACAAGGTCACGGAAACCCAGACCGAAATCATCAATGACGGCACGGCGATGGTGGTCGGCTGGGTGGTTGAATTGATGGAGTTCGCCAATGCGTAGGGTTCGAAGTATCGCCGGTGATTCGGTGAATCTGCTGCTGTACCGAGAACTGGAGCGTTGTGACGATATCGTCGAGGAGGCGCTCTGGTTGCTCAATCCGGGGTTGGCTGAATGGGGCCCGGTGTTGCCGGCGGGCGTATGGGTTGTCTTGCCGGAAGTGGACCTCAAGCCCGTGGCAACCCCACCGGTTTCGGCCTGGGATTAAGGAGGCGACATGTCATTGGGTTTCACGCCTGCGGTGGAAATTTATGGCGCGAACGCCGCGCTGCTCAACGAACGATTGCTCAGTTGGAGCCACGTCGACGCGGCGGGAATCGAGTCCGACCAACTGACGTTGACGATCAGCCTGGAGGGGCTTGAAGGCTTGCCCAGCCTGGGCGGGAAAATCGGTCTGCGGGTCGGTTATCTGGAGTCGGGGTTGGTGGACAAGGGCGAGTTCGTCATTACCCGGCGCACGCCGACGCTGTTCCCGTTGCGCCTGACGTTGGTGGCCATGGCCGCGCCGTTCAGTGCGGCGGACCAGACCGGATTCAAGCAGCGCCGCTCCGTCAGCCATGGCCCGACGACCTTGGGCGCGCTGTTTCGTCAGTTGACCTCCAGGCACGGGTTTTCCCCGCGGGTGGCGCCGGACCTGTCGCTGATCAAGATCGAGCACATCGATCAGTCCAACGAAACCGACATGGGTTTCCTCACGCGTCTGGCCCACCGGTATGACGCCGTCGCCAAGCCGGTCAACGAACTGTATGTGCTGGCCCGGCGCGGCCAGGCGAAGTCGTTGTCGGGCAAAGTTTTGCCCGAAATGAAACTGGCGGTGACGACCAACAACCGCCCGGGCGATCACGCCTTCATTTCGGCCAAGCTGGATGAAGGCGCCCGGGCCAAGTACCAAGGCTGCAAGACCCGTTGGTGGGATGCGGCAGCGGGCAAGCTGCAGGTCGAGGAGAGCGGTATCGCCCCGTTCAAGACCCTGCGCCAGCGCTTCCAGAGCGCCGACGATGCCCGCGCCGCCGGTGAAGGCGAGGTTCGTCGGATGCTGCGCGAAGCGCTCAAGGTGACGATCGAGTGCCCGGGTAACCCGGGGCTGTCCGCCGAGGGCATCGTCCTGCTGGATCCCTCCTGGCCGGATTTCATGCGCGGTCGCTGGTCGATTGACAAGGTCACCGCCAGTGGCGACCGGGAAAAAAGCTATCGCTGCTTGATTGATGCAACCTGCCTGGATGCCAAGGCCTGATCCCCCTGTGGGAGCGAGCTTGCTCGCGATAGCGCCCCGACATTCAACATTTGCACTGACTGACACGCCGCCATCGCGAGCTAGCTCCCACAGTTTTGTTCAGCGTTGCACATACCCCCTGCGCCCAACCGAGTCCCTCTGTGGGAGCGGGCTTGCTCGCGAAGACGACAGCACATCCGACATCAATGCTGCCTGCCCCACCGCTTTCGCGAGCAAGCCCGCTCCCACAGGGGAGATTCGCACCTTCAGATACTGGAGTCTCCCCTTGAAGATCACACCGATCCTCACGCAGTTGCGTGAGCAATGTCCGACGCTTGCCCAGCGTGTGGCCGCAGGTTTTGACCTCGCCACGCTGCAAGCCGAGACCCCGCTGCAAACCCCCTGCGCCTATGTATTGCCCACCGCCGACATCGCCAGCAAGAACGCGGCTCAGAACGTCACGCTGCAAGCGGTGCGTGATCGCTTCGATGCCGTGTTGGTGCTCGACGCCACTGACGCGACAAAAGCGCTGGATCTGTTGCACGACCTGCGGGCCGAACTGTGGCGCGCGCTGGTGGGGTTCAAGCCGGGCGCTGAGTACACCGGCGTCGAGTATGACGGCAGCGAACTGGTTTCCCTCAACAACAGCCGGGTGTCGTACCGGCTGCGCTTTTTCGCCGAGTTCCAGCTGGGCCGCAATCTGGCGAGCCAGCCTGCCGAAAGCTGGCACGAGCGTGAACTGGACGGCTTGTCGTCCTTTACCGGGGCCACCGTGCGGGTCGATGCCATCGACCCGGCGGACCCCAACCTGAAACGTCCCGGCCCCGACGGGCGCGTGGAACTGACTTTCTCTGGAGACGTAACCCCATGAGCAAACGCATCACCGTGCTGCCGGCCCCGGGCCGTGCCGTACCGGACCCGGAAGCGGGCGATCTGTTGCCCCTCGAGGGCCGTGAAGTGCCGGACAACGCCTGGTGGCGTCGACGTCTGGCCGATGGCGATATCACTACCAAAGCCGTGAAAACGGCCAAACCACAGGGAGCCAAATAATGGCGATCGGATTCAGCAACATTCCCGCGGACATTCGTGTTCCGCTGTTCTACGCCGAGATGGACAACTCGGCCGCCAATAGCGCGTCATCGGCCATGCGCCGGTTGATCGTCGCCCAGGTCAACGACAATGTCGCCCCGGCCGATGTCGGCAAACTGGTGCTGGTGTCCAGCGTCGCGCTGGCCAAGAACATCGGCGGGCAAGGCTCGATGCTTGCCTCGATGTACGAAACCTGGCGCAAGACCGACCCGCTCGGCGAAATCTGGTGCCTGCCGCTGCACAACGTCGAAGGCGCCATCGCCAAGGGCGTGCTGACCTTCACCGGCACCGCGACTGAAAGCGGTGTGCTCAACCTGTACGTCGGCGGTGTGCGCGTCCAGGCCGCCATCGTCAACGGCGCCACGGCGGCCCAGGCCGCCACTGCGCTGGCCTTGAAAATCAACGCCGCCGCCGACCTGCCGGTGACCGCTGCGGCCGCCGAAGGCGTCGTGACCCTTAGCGCCAAATGGACCGGCGACAGCGGCAACGACATCAGCCTGCAGTTCAATCGCCTGGGCAAGAGCAATGGCGAAGACACCCCGGCGGGACTGACCACCGCCATCACCGCGATGACCGGTGGCGCCGGCGTGCCGGACCAGACCGCTGCCGTCGCGGCCCTGGGCGACGAGCCTTTCGAATTCATCGCCATGCCCTGGTCCGACGTGGCGAGCCTCAACACCTGGCAAGCGGTGATGGACGACAACACCGGCCGCTGGTCCTGGGCCAAGCAGTTGTTCGGCCATGTCTACAGCGCCAAGCGCGGCACCATTGGTACCCTGGTCGCCGCCGGACAGGCGCGCAACGACCAGCACATGACCCTCCAGGCCCTGGAGCTGGGCGTGCCGCAACCGTTCTGGGTCCAGGCCGCGGCCTTGGCGGCTCGCACGGCGGTGTTCATCTCCGCCGACGCCAGCCGTCCGACCCAGAGCGGCAGCCTGCCAGGCTTGGACCCGGCACCGGCCAGCGAGCGTTTCACCCTGACCGAGCGCCAGTCGCTGCTCAACTACGGCATCGCCACGGCGTATTACGAAGGTGGCTACGTACGCATCCAGCGTTCCATCACCACGTATCAGAAGAATGCCTTCGGCCAGGCTGACAACTCCTACCTGGACAGCGAAACCATGCACCAGTCGGCGTTCATCGTCCGCCGCCTGCAAAGCGTGATCACCAGCAAGTACGGTCGCCACAAACTGGCCTCCGACGGCACCCGTTTCGGCGCCGGCCAGCCTATCGTGACCCCGAGCACCATCCGCGGCGAACTGATCGCGCAATACGCCAAGCTCGAACTGGAAGGCCACGTGGAAAACGCCGAGCTGTTCGCCGAACACCTGGTTGTCGAGCGTGACAGCCAGGACCCGAGCCGGGTCAATGTGCTGTTCCCACCGGACTACATCAACGGCCTGCGGGTGTTCGCGCTGCTCAACCAATTCCGCCTGCAATACGACGCCGCCGCCTGACGGTAGCACTCAGTCGCATGCATTCAGCCCACCTTGCGTGGGCTTTTTATTTGAAGGGAGAAACACCATGGGTCAACTGATTGCGGGCACCTGCTACGTCAAAGTGGACGGCGCTCAACTGACCATCAATGGCGGCTGCGAAGCGCCACTGATGTTCACCAAACGCGAAACCGTCGTACCGGGTTTCTACAAGGAAACCGACATCGCCCCGTCCTTCAAGGTGACGGCCCTGCACACCGCGGACTTCCCGCTCAAGCAGCTGGTCGCCGGCACTGATATGACCGTCACCTGCGAATTCAACAACGGCAAGGTCTACGTGCTGGCCGGCGCCTACCTGGTGGAAGAGCCGGTGTCCAAGGGCGACGACGCCACCATCGAGCTGAAATTCGAAGGCATCAAGGGGACCTGGCAATGACTGATCTCGTGACGCTGCGCGTGGCCATCGAGGCCCACGGCGAGCCGCTGAGCGAACTGACCCTGCGCCGTCCGACGGTGCAAGAGGTCCGGGCGATCAAGGCGCTGCCCTACAAGATCGACAAGAGCGAGGAGGTGAGCCTGGACATGGACGTCGCGGCCAAATACATCGCGGTGTGCGCCGGCATCCCACCGTCGTCGGTCAACCAGTTGGACCTGGCTGACCTCAATGCCCTGAGCTGGGCCGTCGCGAGTTTTTTCATGAGTGCGGCGTCGCAGCCATCGGCGACCTGATCGCCGCCGCCTATGACCTGGCCTGGTTCTGGAAGGTTGACCCCGAACAGATGATGGCCAGGCCACTGGATGTGCTCCGCGAATCCTTGGAGCACGCGCAACGGATCAATGCGACGCAGCAGGTGCAGTGATGGCAGACACACAAAAGGTAGAGAGAAAGGCGGTGCTGCTGACGGGCATCGACGAGCTGTCACCCAAGCTCGCCGGCCTTCGTGCGAAGGTCGCGAGTTTCAAGCAGAACCTCGACGCCACGGGCCTGGGCAGCCTGGATATTTCCGGTCTGCTGCCCAGCGGCGGCCTGGACCAGCCCTTTATGGACGGGCTCAAGTCGGCGCTGGCCTTCAAGGACGAAGCGGGCGCCGCGAGCGCGGCGGCCAGCGCCGTCCAGGCCCCTGAAGCGCCCCGTATGGCGGCACAGAACCTGGAGGGATTGAAGACTTCCATCAGTAACGTGTCGGTGCAGTTCGGTTCGGCCTTGGGACCTGCGGTCAATGCGGTGGCGGTGAGTTTGCAGCCCATGGTCAGCGGCGTGGCCCAGGTGCTGCAGGACAACCCGCAACTGGTACAGGGCCTGGCGAATGGCGTCGTGGCGTTCAACGCGATTCAGATGGCGGTCAGCGGCGCGAGCCAGGCGTTCGAAGTGGTGAGCCTGGCCTTGAAGATGAACCCCATCGGCTTGATTGCCATGGGCATCGCCTTGGCGGCAGGGATGATCATCGCCCATTGGGCGCCGATTTCAGCGTTCTTCGCCGGACTCTGGCAGAGGCTTGCGCCGATCGTCCTGCCGATGGTCGAGTTCTTCAAGACGATGTTCGCCTTTACCCCGATGGGGCAGGTGATCAGCAACTGGGGGCCGATCAGCAGTTTTTTTGGCGCACTCTGGAATGTGATCGTGGCGGCGGCAACGCCGGTCATCGGTTTCATGCAGACGTTGTTCGCCTGGTCGCCCTTGGGCTTGATCGTTGCCAATTGGGCGCCCCTGACCGGGTTGTTCGCGGCGATCTGGGACCTGCTCAGGGCCTTGACCGTGCCGGTGATGGACGCCTTGAAAGGCCTGTTCGACTGGACGCCGTTGGGACTGATCATGGCCAACTGGGGCACGATCGGTGAAGTCTTCGCCGGGATCTGGGAGGGCGTGCGCAACCAGGTGTCAATCATGCTGGCGGTGTTCAGCGGCCTGTTCGACTGGTCCCCCGTCGAGGGGCTCGTCAAGCAGTGGGGGCCGGTGGGCGAGTGGTTCAGCCAGTGGTGGAACGAGTTGCAGGCGGTGATCGCGCCGATCAAGGCATTTTTTAACGGCGGCTTCGGCGAGATGATCACCTCGTTCACCGCTAAGGTCGAGGGTTTGACCGAGGCGCAGCGCGCCACCAACGCCGAAGGCAAAGGTGAGCTGGCGCCGGCGTTTTTTGGCGCGGCCAGCGAGCAGCCTCCGGGTCTGTCGTCCAGCCTGGCGCCAGCCTCCGCCAACGTTCCGGCGAAGACCTCGCTGGCGCCGGGTACGTTGCCACAAACCTCCAGCGCCCTGGTGCAACAAAGCGCCGCCAATAACCGCACGCAACTCGAAGGCGGCCTGACCGTGCGTTTCGAAAATGCGCCGGCCGGGTTGCGCGCCGATCCGCCCCAGACCAATCAACCGGCCCTGGCGGTGAGTTCGCGCATCGGCTATCGCTCACTGTCCACAGGAGGCTCCAATGAGCTGGCGTGATCGTTTGTTGCCGGCGTCGTTTCGTGGCGTCGGGTTCTGGGTCGACCAGGCGAAAACCCCGGTCGGCCACAAAGGCCAGTTGCATGAATATCCACAGCGTGACCAGCCGTTTTTCGAGGGGCTCGGCCAGCAGGCAAAAACTCATGAGCTGACGGCGTTCATCGTCGGCCCCGATTGCCTGGAGCAGCGCGACAAGCTGCTCAAGGCCTTGGAGCAGGGCAGCGGCGAACTGGTGCACCCGTGGCTGGGGCGCCTGCAGGTCAAGGTTGGTGAGTGCGACATGACCCAGACCCGTCAGGACGGCGGGCTGGTGACGTTCGCGCTGAAGTTCTACCCCGACCAGCCGCTGCAATTCCCTTCGGCCACGATCAACAGCCAGAAACTGCTGCTGGTCTCGGCCGACAGCTTCCTCGGTTCGGCGGTGCGGCGCTTCGAAGACGCCATGACCTTGATCAAGGCCGCACGGATCGGCATCGCTGACCTGCGCAACAGCCTCAAGGAAATCTACGGCGTGATCGAGCAGGAACTCAAGCCGTTGATCGAGACCTATCGGCAACTCAGCGATCTGGTCAAGGCGGTGAAAGCGTTGCCCAAGGAGGTGGTGGCCGAGTTCAAGGGGTTGCTGGGCGATATTCGGGAACTGAAGGACTTTGCCCGTGACGGCTATCGCGGCGTGATTGCCAGCGTGTCGCAACAGGTGGAGGCCATTCGCAAGGCCGACGCGCCCAAACTCACGACGGGCAAGGACACCACGGCGGCGGCCCAGGCCGTGGCCGACCTGGTGCAGGACACACTGTTGGTGCAGGCCGCGCAATGGATTGCGGCGATGCCGGTAGCAGCGCCTGCGGTCAAGTTGGGCGCCACGCCATCGGTGGCGCAACAGGCCGTACAACCGGTACGGCGCCGGGACGTGCCGGTGGCCGACGATGTGCTGGCCCTGCGCGATGCCCTTAACGAGGCGATCTGGCAGGCCTCCCTCAAGGCTGATCCGGAGCACTACCAGGCGATGAACAACCTGCGCCAGCAAATGGCCGCGCACCTGACGGCGGTGGCGTCTTCGGGCGTCAGGCTGATCAACCTGTCGTTCAAGCAAAGCCTGCCGGCGCTGGTGGTGGCGTATCAGCAATTCGCCGATGCCACCCGGGTGACGGAAGTGACCCAGCGTAACGGCGTCGCCCATCCTGGTTTCCTGCCGCCCAATGACCTGAAAGTCTCGGGGGAGTAAGCCATGAACGAGCTCGACAACGCTGTCTCGCTTACTGTCGGCGGGTTGGATTACGGCGGCTGGAAAAGCGTGGAAATCAGTGCGGACCTGGAGCGCCAGTTTCGCACCTTTAAACTCGACATCACTTGGCAATGGCCGGGGCAGACCCAAGCGGTGCCGATCCGTCCGGGCGATGAATGCCAGGTGCGCATTGGTGCCGATCTGGTCCTCAGCGGTTATGTGTTCAAGGCACCGGTCAGCTATGACGGTCGACAGATCAGCCTGAGCATTGAAGGCGGTTCCAAGACCCAGGACCTGGTGGACTGCGCCGCGATCAACCGCCCGACCCAATGGCGCGGGCAAACGCTGCTGAGCATCGTCCAGGCCCTGGCATCGCAATACGGCGTGGGAGTCATCAGCGAGATCCCTGAAACCGCGCGGTTGAGCGAACACAGCATCGTGCCGGGGGAAACGGTCTTTCAATCCATCGACCGTTTGCTGACGTTGTTCCGAGTGTTCTCCACCGACGACGCACAAGGACGTGTGTTGCTGGCCAAACCCGGCAGCGGTGGGCGGGCCAGTGATGTATTGGAGCTGGGCAAGAACATTCTGTCGGGCAACGCACCGATGGACTATAGCCAGGTGTTCTCCGAATACCGGGTCATCGGCCAGCACAAGGGCAATGATCAACAGAGCGGGGCGGCGGTAAGTGAAGTCTCTGGCACCGCCACCGATCTGGGCTTCAAACGCAAGCGGGTGACGGTGATCAGCGAGAGCGCGCAGTTGACCTTCGAACTGGCCCAGCAACGGGCCGATTGGGAAAGCGCCATCCGCACCGGCAAGGCCCTGACCACCACCTACCGCGTGCAAGGCTGGCGCCAGGCCAATGGCGACTTGTGGCGGCACAATACTTTGGTAAGGGTGATCGACCCGGTGCTGGGGTTCGACGCAGACATGCTGATTTCCAAAGTGACGTACTCGCTGTCGGCACAGGGCTCCGTCACCACCCTGCAAGTCGCACCGCCGCATACCTTCGACGCCAACCCGGTGCCGCCAAAAACCTGAGCCCCGCCGATGCCTGCCCGCCACAGATTCCCTGTGGGAGCGCCCCAAAAGTGTCCGCCCACCACAGATCCCTTGTGGGAGCGAGCTTGCTCGCGATAGCGGCAGTGCAGCCAACAGAGATGTTGATCCGAACACCGCGTTCAAGTCCCCGATTCTCAAGGAAACCTCAATGAGCCTACTGACCCGCCTCCTGGCGCGCGGCACTGTCGTGCTCGCCCATTCGGCCACCAAGCTGCAGTCGCTGCAAATGCGCCTCACCGCCGGCGAAGTGAACGACGACATGGAGCACTTCGAACCCTACGGCTTCACCAGCAACCCGCTGGCCGGTGCCGAGGGCATTGCCACGTTCCTGGGGGGCGACCGCTCCCATGCCGTGGTCCTGGTGGTTGCCGATCGCCGCTTCCGTCTCCAGGCCCTGGCCCCCGGCGAAGTGGCGCTCTACACCGACGAAGGCGACAAGCTCCACTTCAAGCGCGGTCGTGTCATCGACATCGAGACTGCAACCCTGAACATCCGCGCCAGTAGCGCGGTGAACATCGACAGCCCGGTCATCAACCACACCGGCAAGATCGTCTCCCAAGGCGACCAGATCGCCGGCGGCATCAGCCAGATCAAACATGTGCATGGCGGCGTACAGGCCGGCAACGGCCAGACCGGCGCGCCGGCGGGAGGCCAATGATGTTCATCAGCCAGAACCTGCACGCCGCGCTGACCCGCTCGGTGCTGATCAGCCTGTTCACCTGGCGCCGCGCCGCTGACGACGATGCCGTCGATGATGACGAACGTTTCGGCTGGTGGGGCGACACCTTTCCCACCGTTGCCGACGACCGCATCGGCTCGCGGCTGTGGCTGTTGCGCCGGGTCAAGCTGACCCGCCAGACCCAGCTCGACGCCGAATTCTATGCCCGCGAAGCCTTGCAATGGCTGATCGATGACGGCCACTGCAGCGCCATCGACATCATCAGCGAACGCCTCGACGCCCAGCGCTTGAACCTGAGCACGGTCCTGACCCTGGCCGACGGCGAGCGCCTGGACATCAACCCCGATAACAGTTGGCAGGTGACCTATGCCGTTTGAAACCCCTTCGCTGCCGGTGCTGATCAAACGCGCCCAAAGCGACCTGGCCAGCGATTCGCTGCGCCAGTCCGATGCCCAAGTGCTGGCCCGCACTCTTGGCGGCGCCGCCTACGGCCTGTATGGCTACCTGGACTGGATCGCCGAGCAGATCCTGCCGGACAAAGCCGATGAGTCCACCCTGGAACGCATCGCCGCCCTGCGCCTGAACCAGGCGCGCAAAGCGGCCCAAGTGGCCAGCGGCAATGTCAGCTTCAGCGCTACGGCAGGTGCCGTGTTGGATGTCGATACGCTGCTGCAATCCACCGATGGCCGCACTTATAAAGTGACCACCGCCCGCACCACCAGCAATGGCCTGAACACCGCCACCGTCGCGGCGCTGGAAGCCGGTAGCCTGGGCAATGCCGACGCCGGCCTGGTGCTGACACCGGTGCAGCCGCTTCTGGGCATCGACAATCGCTTCACCGTGCTGGCGCCGGGGCTGACCGGCGGTGTTGCCAGGGAAAGCCTTGAGTCCCTGCGCGCCAGGGTGATCCGTTCCTATCGCGTGATTCCCCACGGCGGTTCGGCCCAGGACTATGAAACCTGGGCCCTGGAGTGCCCCGGCATCACCCGTGCTTGGTGCCGGGGTAGCTACCTGGGGCCAGGCACCGTCGGCCTGTTCGTGATGCGGGACGATGACCCGCAACCGATCCCCAACGCCGAGCAATTGGAAGAAGTGCGGGCCTACATCGAGCCCTTGCGCCCGGTGACCGCCGAGCTGCACGTGCTGGCGCCGACGCAGGTACCGGTGAACTACAGGCTGCGCATCACGCCGGACACCAGTGCCGTGCGGGCCGCCATCGAGGCCCAACTGCGCGACTTGCATAACCGTGAAGCCGGTCTCGGCGAACCGCTGTTGCTCAGTCATATCGCTGAAGCCATCAGCAGCGCCACCGGCGAAACCGACCACAAACTCAGTGCGCCAGTCGCCGATGTCGTCGCCGCCAGCAACCAGTTGCTGACGTTCGGAGGCTGCACATGGCTGGAATAAGAACCGCCGAACAGTACCAGGCCCAACTGCGTAGCCTGCTGCCCAGCGGCCCGGCATGGGATCCGGAGCGCGTACCGGAACTGGACGATGTGCTGCAAGGCATCGCCCAGGAACTGGCCCGCCTCGACGCCCGTGCCGCCGACCTGCTCAACGAGATGGACCCGGCAGGCGTGAGTGAGCTGGTACCGGACTGGGAGCGGGTGATGAACCTGCCGGATCCGTGCCTCGGGGCCACGCCGTTGTATGACGATCGCCGTCTGGCGGTGCGTCGACGGTTGTTGGCGGTGGGCAGCCAAGCCATTGCCTATTACGTGGAAATCGCCAAGAGCCAGGGTTACCCCAACGCCACCATCACCGAACTGAAGGCGCCGCGCATGGGCCGTGCACGGTTCGGCGAAGCGCATTTTGGCACCTGGCAGGCGCAGTTCATGTGGACCCTCAATACCGGTGGCCGGCTGCTGCTGGGGCGGCGTTTTGGTGCGAGCTATTGGGGGGAGCGTTTTGGCGTCAATCCGGGCTCGGCCCTGGAATGCCTGATCCACCGCAGTGCACCGGCGCATACCAAGGTTCACATCAATTATGACTAGGGAATAGAAGATGGATTATCCGAAGAGTGTGCCCAGCGCCGGATTGGTGAATGGGAAGTTCGTGGATGAAAACCCGCTGACCGGGACGCCGGGGTCGTTGATTCCGGCGGCTTGGGGGAACGGGGTGACACAGGAAATCGTGAATGTCATCAAAGCGGGTGATCTGACGCCAGATGAAACCCAGAACGATCAGCTACTCGAGGCGATTCAGTTGGTTACCGCCAAGGGCTGGAACCAGGACCTCGCGCTTCCGATCACTGCCTTGCCGCTGCCGACGATTGCAACAGCGGACGCCCGCCTGGCGATAACGCCAACGGCACTGTCAACCAGCGGCGGCCGTGTCTCGATTCCGGCGGGTGTGTACATCAGCATTGGACAAGAGGTGGTGAGTGGACGGTTGGGGCGATCACGTACCTACGTGACGGCGGCTTGGAGCAGCGCCGATTTATTGCCCAGCGCCAGTTATTTTCTACGCGCACAGGTCATCGGCGGTGTGCTGACCTTCTATATGCAGCGTGGAAGCCTGTATGACCTTTCGCCGGAGTCCTTGAAGGGTACGGTCAACGGAGCGTCCGGCGGCGGCTTTGCGTCCACCTCCCTGGACATGTGCCTGGCCTGGGTCATGACCGGGGCGCCAGGTTCCTTGCCAACGATTCGCACGATTTACAACCGTGCTCAATTGACCTGGACGCAAACGGTGAATGGCACTGGAGTGGTGTATCTGCCGCTGGATCCGCATGCGCGTGCGGCGCGGCTTGTGGCGGGGAATCCGACACCCGCGCCGAACGTCGTGACCTCGCTGGCGTTTGTTCAGGCTGGGTGGCTAGGGGGCAATTACAGCTACCTGTCACCCGCCGCTAGCACTCCCGGTAACAATGCCGTGGGCTGGGCGAATACCGCAAGTCCGTATATGTGCGTGTTGTTCTCCAATAACGTCGTCAATGACGTAAGCGTCGCCACGGTCACGGCCAGTTTTGACCATGCCCAATCGCGCTCGCTTTGGCAGTCGTACCAGGCCGAGCACACATTGGGCGCAACCAATGCCGATAGCGACGAATTGCTATTGAGCATGGGAATCAAGGGGCACCAGGCATTGACGGATTACAGCGTGGGTATCGCCGTCAACTTTACCAATGCAATCAATGTTCACCTGTCCTGGGAGCTGATCCGATGAAAGTCATTCAAGAACTGCACCAGTACGAAGATGGACTTCGCCCGCCTGCACCTTCGTCCGCCCATATCTGGGAGGACGGTACTTGGGTACTTACCGAAGAGAATGCCGCCGAGCAGTTGCGCCAGGAAGTCCAACGCCTGTGCGCCAAGGTCGATACCGCTGCCGACAGCGCCCGTCGCATGATGGCCGGAGATCCGTTGCGGGCTCTGGAATACCAGCAAGCCGCCCTGGAAGCGCAGGCCTTCAAGGATCAGGGTTATCCGAAAAAAGCCGTCCCGTTGGCCGTTTCTGCGTGGGTCGTCAAAGGCCGTACAGCCAGGCAGGCGGCGGATCAGATTCTCGCCAAAGCCGCTGAATTTGAAGCGAACTTGCTGGCGCTTCGCGAACTGCGCCTCAAGGCCAAGGCACAGATTCGCGCACACATGGCCAAAGGCAAGGCGGATCTTGCGAGCCAAGCCGCTGATGAGGTGCTTGCGATTATCCGAGCGCTACCTCTTCGTGCTTGAACCCCATCTCATAGAGAGCAATAAAACATGGATTATCCAAAAAGTGTTCCCAGTGTCGGGCTGGTGAACGGTCGGTTCGTGGATGAAAACCCGCTGGCGGGCACGCCTGGATCGCTGATTCCAGCGGTCTGGGGCAACAGCGTCACCCAGGAAATCCTTAGCGTGATCTCGGCGGCCGGCATGACACCCTCCGAAGCAGATACCGGACAGTTGATCAAGGCGTTGCAAACCATCCTTGGACGCAGCAGCCCGATGCGTTCGGTGATTACACGGTTATCGGCTTCAAAAGTGCTGACCGCTGAGGAATTGGGGCTTGTGCTGATCGATGCCAGTGCTGGTGCGAACACTGTAACCCTGCCGACAGCCAATGCGGCGCTTGGTGTTCGCGATGTGATTGTGCGACGTGTGGATAACAGCGGTAACCGCCTGACGGTGCGCGCTGCAGGAACTGATAGGGTTAGGTTCCACACTCACTTGGCAGCCAGTGGTTATCCATTCTTGGTGCTGATGGGTAGCGGTGACTGGTGGCATTTGCGCAGCGACGAGGCTGGGGTCTGGTGGCCGGTAAATCGCTTTGATTCGACGGCGCTGGGACGCATTTCCTTCGAGAGCACACGCCAGGTTATCCCCGGCGGGTATGCAGTGCTTAACGGTAATTTGCTGGTGCGTAGCGAATGGCCGTGGCTGTGGGACTTTGCGCAATCGTCCGGTGCGCTAGTGGCCGAAGCTGCCAGAGCGGGGAACGAAGGTGCGTGGACCAGCGGTGATGGTGCGACAACCTTTCGACTTCCCGATATTCGTGGCGAGTTCTTGCGCGTGTTGGATGAGGCCCGAGGCGTAGATGTTGATCGTTCGGCGGGCAGCAGACAAATGTATGCCCTTGAAAGCCACAACCACTTTTTGCCTACCAGTTCGGGTAGTGCTAATCGTCCGGGGCCTGGTATTGCTGATGGCTCTTGGGACGTGACTCGTGACGTTAATGCTGCTCCTGCAACGGGGATAGTTGGTACGACGTATCCCAATCCACTTTTCTTTTCCAGTGGGGAACTTGTAGGCAATATCGGCACTTTCGGCACTGAAACTCGCCCTAGAAACATTGCCTATTCCGCCCGAATCAAGCTGATCTGAGGCCATTATGTATATTTATCTGTTTGACGGCTCAGGTGTTCTATCTGGCCCGATAGAACTTTTCGTAACCCCCGGCATGGGCATTCAAATCCCAAGTAACGGCATCCAGCTTTCCTTCGAATTACCCCCTGCCCAAGAGCACCATTCATGGGTCATGGTGAACGGCGTTCCGCGAGAGATGGTGGACTGGCGTGGGGCGGTTTATCGCAAGGACAACGGCGCTCATTTGCAATGGACCGAGTTCGGCGAATTGCCGGAGATGTACACCGCCGAGCCCTGGCCCGGTAACTATTACGTCTGGCGTGATAACGCCTGGGTCTTTGATGAAACGCTGAAACTGGCCGACCTCAAGCGCGAAGGGTTAGCTAAGCGCGACAAACTGCTGCGGGACACGGTTCAGACAATCGCTCCCCTCCAGTACGCCGAAGACATTGGCGACGCCACTGACCAGGAACAGCTGATGTTGATGGAGTGGAAGCTCTACAGCGTCGAATTGAACCGCATCCAGCATCAAACCGGTTTTCCAACCGACATCACCTGGCCGGTCGTGCCTGAGTCCGCTGTTTAAACCCAATACAGGTTGGACGGCTAAGAAACGTTCATTTTTCCCAGGCACTGTTGGCGCGAGTCAACAGGCGAGGCTTTCTATTGCCGTTTTCGACCGTTTGAAATTTAAAGGAGAGGAACTTGGATTATCCCAAAAGTGTGCCCAGTGCGGGCCTGGTGAATGGCCGGTTCGTGGATGAGGATCCACTGGCAGGTACGCCGGGATCATTGATCCCCGCCAGTTGGGGCAATGGTGTGACGCAGGAATTACTCAGTGTCATCCAGGCAGCTGGGATAGCGCCGTCGGAAGCCAGCTACAACCAATTGCTCACTGCCATACGGAGTAGCGGGCTGTTTCTTACCGCGCCGCTATTTGATAACAGCAGGGCCGTTGCAACGACAGAATACGTACTTCGCAGGGGCATGCAGTATGGCGGGTTTGATGTTTACAGCACTGGGGTAACATTGACAGTGTCGGATGTCGGCGGAGTTGCCAGTTTCGCCAGTAACACACCGGTTACCGCCAGACTGCCGGCTACCGCCGAAATCATACAGGGCGCCACAGTGACGATTGTCAATGCGGGAACCGGCATGGTCACCGTTTCAACGGCATCCGCTATTGATGTGCTATGCGCTTCGAATGGTGCGCAGGGGGCAATCACTATTGGTCTGGGCGAAACGGCGGAGTTCATTAAACTCACTAACCAATGGCGTCTTATTGGCGGTACTGTTGCCTTGAAGTATTCGGCCATGTCCATTTCGTCATTGCAACCCAATGGCTGGAAGCGCACGCCTGATGCAACGAGTCCGACGGGATATGTTATCGAGCAGTGGGGCATTTCTTCCAGCGGAGCGGATGCCAACGGCGTTATCGTAACGTTTCCAATGTCCTTCCCTAATGCCGTCAGAAACATTGTAGTGACCGATGGAGGCCCCACTTGTGCGTCCTTTGGAGTCTCCACAGGCTCGCTGAGCCAATTCAGGCTTTATGGGCGGGACTACAATGGCGCCTATTCAAATTGGACTGGATTATGGCGAGCGATAGGTTATTGAGGGGGAGATGAATATGTTGATTTATTACGCTCAATCCACGGGCGGGTTTTACAACTCTATCGATCACGCTAACAATCTTCCTGAAGATGCGATCAAGGTCACCGATGAAGAATATAGAGCGTTATTTGCCGCCCCCTTTCTGAACAAATGTATCGAGTCGGACGCCAAAGGTCGCCCGGTGCTCTCGGATATGTCCGTTAATGAGCTCACGGTACGAATGGCCGGTGAAAAGAATTGGCGTGATGCATTGCTCACAGCCACCGACCGCCTCATAGCGAGAGATCGCGACGAAATGGATGACGGTGGCGGTACGACGCTGGACCAAACACAGTACACGCAGCTTCAGGCTTATCGCCGGGCTTTGAGGGATTGGCCACAGGATGAGCACTTTCCAGCCACTGAACATCGTCCGGTGGCGCCGTCCTGGCTGGCCGGACATCTTTGATCATGCACTTGCGATGACCTGAACATGGATCTTATGCAGCAGCAACTCATCAACATCATGCCCGACGCCCGCGCCCAAGCGGGCGTTTTTATTTCCGCGCTAAACACCGCTATGTCCCGCTATCGTATCGACACACCCAAACGCATGGCCGCGTTCCTGGCCCAGGTCGGTCATGAGTCGGGGCAATTGCGTTATGTCCGCGAGCTGGGCAGTGAGCAATATCTGAGCAAGTACGATACCGGAACCCTGGCCGTTCGCCTGGGCAACTCACCCCAGGCCGACGGTGACGGCCAGAAGTATCGTGGCCGAGGACTGATCCAGATTACCGGCCGCGACAATTACCTTCGTTGCAG
Organism: Pseudomonas sp. NFACC24-1; assembly: GCF_900115235.1. Lineage (NCBI taxonomy): Bacteria > Pseudomonadati > Pseudomonadota > Gammaproteobacteria > Pseudomonadales > Pseudomonadaceae > Pseudomonas > Pseudomonas sp. NFACC24-1. Next base: position 9,722 of record NZ_FOVS01000007.1, on the reverse strand, counting down.
TCAGGGCCTGTTTGGCGACGCGCGTCTGCTGACGTTGCCGCAGTTGCTGGAGCAACCGCAATGGGCCGCTGAATCCGCGGCGTGGTTCTGGGAGCAGAACGGCTTGAACGAACTGGCCGACCGCGATCAGTTCAACACCATCACCCGCCGTATCAACGGTGGTTTGAATGGCTTGGAGGAGCGCCTGCAACTCTGGGCGCGGGCGAGGGCGGTGTTATGCCAGTCTTCGGCCTGATGCCTTTTTCTGCTCGCACCCTTGGCATTGTCGTTTTACTGACAGTGTTGGCGGGGGGGCCGGCAATGCTCGCGTGGCGACTCCAGGATTGGCGTTATGGCCAACAATTGGCGCAACTGGCACAAGCCCAGACTGCGACGCTGAGTCAGATAAGCCAGGCGGCCGCGATGCAGCAAAAGGCCGAGCGGGACAAACGCCTCGCCCTTGAGCAACAACTCTCCACCAGCGAACAAACCCATTACCGAGCCTTGAGCGATGCCCAACGTGACCAGGATCGCCTGCGCGATCGCCTTGCTACTGCCGATGTCCGGCTGTCAGTCCTCCTCGACGCCAACGATGTTGCCGTCGGTTGTGCAGTGCCTGCCGCCACCGGCGCCGGCGGCGTGGATCATGGCGCCCCACGCGCCCGACTTGACCCGGCGCATGCTCAACGAATTATCGCCATCACCGACGCCGGTGATCGCGCACTGATTGCCTTGCAGGCCTGTCAGGCCTATATCAGAGCGCTGGGTCGGTAATCCGGCGAGCCTTGCAAGCGTCGACTGCTCGTGTACGGTAGGCCTCAATCGTGGGGAATCAGGAGAGCACCATGGACGACATTACCGAACTGGCCGCTGAATTGGGCAGACGCCTGCAGTTGCTCAATGCCCACGTCACCACGGCCGAGTCCTGTACGGGCGGCGGGATTGCCGAGGCGATTACCCGGATTCCGGGGAGTTCCGCCTGGTTCGAGGCCGGTTATGTCACCTATTCCAATCGCCAGAAAAGCCAGCAACTGGAGGTGCCGGCCCAGTTGTTCGAGAAGGTCGGGGCGGTCAGCCGCGAGGTGGTCGAGGCCATGGCACAAGGCGCCCAGCGCAAAAGCCTGGCGCGTTTTGCCGTGGCGGTCAGCGGGGTGGCCGGGCCGGATGGGGGTTCGCCGAGCAAACCGGTGGGCACCGTATGGCTCGCCTGGGCCGTTGGCCAGACGCTGATCAGCGAGCAGCGCTTCTTTCCAGGCAACCGCGACGAGGTCCGCCGACAAACGGTGAGGGCCGCGCTAGAGGGGCTGCTGCAACATGCCGCTGTAGAAATCTCAAATCAGGGGTAGGCGATCCTCAATCGCTGTGGAATAATACTGGCTACTTATACAGGTGTTGGCCGTCAGGCCTTATTGATTACGTGAGGACTTTAATGGACGACAACAAGAAGAAAGCCTTGGCTGCGGCCTTGGGTCAGATCGAACGTCAATTCGGCAAGGGTGCCGTAATGCGTATGGGCGATCAGGACCGTCAGGCTATTCCTTCCATCTCCACCGGCTCCCTGGGCCTGGACATTGCGCTTGGCATCGGCGGTCTGCCAAAAGGCCGAATCGTTGAAATCTACGGTCCTGAGTCTTCCGGTAAAACCACACTGACCCTGTCCGTGATCGCCCAGGCCCAAAAAGCCGGCGCGACCTGCGCCTTCGTCGACGCCGAACACGCCCTGGACCCGGAATACGCTGGCAAACTGGGTGTCAACGTTGACGACCTGCTGGTTTCCCAACCGGACACCGGCGAGCAGGCCCTGGAAATCACCGACATGCTGGTGCGTTCCAACGCGGTCGACGTGATCATCGTCGACTCCGTGGCGGCACTGGTGCCAAAGGCTGAAATCGAAGGTGAAATGGGCGACATGCACGTGGGCCTCCAGGCTCGCCTGATGTCCCAGGCCCTGCGCAAGATCACCGGTAACATCAAGAACGCCAACTGCCTGGTGATCTTCATCAACCAGATCCGTATGAAGATCGGCGTGATGTTCGGCAGCCCGGAAACCACCACGGGTGGTAACGCACTGAAGTTCTACGCCTCGGTTCGCCTCGACATCCGCCGTACTGGCGCGGTGAAAGAAGGTGATGAAGTGGTCGGCAGCGAAACCCGCGTCAAGGTCGTGAAGAACAAGGTGGCTTCGCCGTTCCGTCAGGCCGAGTTCCAGATTCTTTACGGCAAGGGCATCTACCTCAATGGCGAGATGATCGACCTGGGTGTGTTGCACGGTTTCGTCGAGAAGTCGGGCGCCTGGTATGCCTACAACGGCACCAAGATCGGTCAGGGCAAGGCCAACTCGGCCAAGTTCCTGGCGGATAACCCGGAAGTCGCCGCTGCTCTCGAGAAACAATTGCGTGACAAGCTGTTGAGCCCGGTTGCAGACGTCAAGTCCGTGGCTAATCGCGAGACCGCTGACGATCTGGCTGACGCTGACATCTGATCGATCCGATGACCGCCGTACTCGATACCCTCGTCGCGGTGCGGCGAACCGCGATGGACCTGCTCGCCAGGCGCGAGCACGGTCGGGTCGAGCTGACGCGTAAACTGCGTCAGCGTGGCGCGCCCGATGAGTTGATCGACACGGCCCTCGACCGTTTGACTGAAGAGGGCCTGCTGTCGGAGTCCCGTTACCTGGAAAGCTTCGTCGCTTATCGCGCCCGTTCCGGCTACGGTCCTTTGCGCATTCGTGAGGAGCTGGGCCAGCGCGGTTTGCAGCGCCCGGATATCGAACTCGCCTTGCGCGAAAGCGGTATCGATTGGCAGGCGCAACTGACGGACACCTGGCGTCGCAAGTTCTCCGGACATTTGCCTATCGATGCACGAGAGCGAGCCAAGCAAGGGCGTTTCCTGGCGTACCGAGGCTACTCCATGGAAATGATCAACCGCTTGTTCAGCGGTCGCGGCATGGATGATTAATTAAAAAACGGCCCGCTATTTCGATAGCGGGCCGTTTTTTTATGGGCTCAGGTTACCTTGATCGGCTCCCAGGTAAGGGGGTGGGTCTTTTGGGCAGGTTGGGTCCAGTTTTCCGGCAGGTTGATGTAGTCCACCAATTCCCTCAAGCGACCATGATTACGGGCGTTGAAGGTGAACGTCAGACGTGTCAGATGACTGAACCGGGCCTCGTCGTGCTCTTCACCGCTGTAGTCATGTTGATGAAAACAATCGTTCAGGCACAGGTCGGCGAAATCTACCTGCATCTGCTGCAGTGCCTGTTCGCTTAGTTTGTGATTCATGCGGATCACGAACTGATGCTTGAGCCAGCGACTGGAGTGGAAGTTGCGGTAGAACTGATTGATCTCTTCCACGGCCTCTTCGGCGTTGTAGACCAGGCGCATGAGCTTCATGTCGGTGGGCAGGATGTAGCGATTTTCTTCCAACTGCTCGCGGATAAAGTCCAGGGCGCTTTGCCAGAACCTGCCCCCGGGAACATCCAGCAGGACCACCGGTACCAGTGGGCTTTTACCGGTCTGGACCAGCGTCAGGACTTCCAGCGCCTCATCAAGCGTGCCGAAACCGCCAGGACAGAGCACCAGTGCATCGGCCTCCTTGACGAAAAACAGCTTGCGGGTGAAGAAGAAGTGGAACGGCAGCAGGTTCGACGTACCTTCGACGGTCGGGTTGGCGTGCTGTTCGAAAGGCAGGGTGATATTGAATCCCAGGCTATGGTCACGTCCCGCGCCTTCATGGGCAGCGGCCATGATGCCACCGCCGGCACCGGTGATGACCATCATGTCCGAGCGGGCCAGCGAAGCGCCCAATTCTCGGGCCAGGCCGTACAGCGGATGTTCGATAGGCGTTCGGGCCGAGCCGAAAACCGTGACCTTGCGCCGGCCCTTGAATTGTTCGAGCGTACGGAAGGCGTGTTCCAGTTCCCTCAGGGTCTGCAGCGTGATCTTGGCATTCCAGCGGTTGTGATCTTCCTGGGCCATGCGCAGCACAGTCAGGATCATGTCACGGTAAATGGGGAGGTTGGGGCTGTCGGGAGACACCAGGTTGAGTTGTTCTTCGACCTTGTGGGTAAGGTCGTGGCCGTGGTTCTCAAAATGACGACTGAGCAGGTCATTCGGTTTATAAGGCATTCAACTTCTCCTTCTTAACAGGACCCTGGCCCGGATGAGAGATTCATCAGGGCCACGACACGTCGTGTGTCGTCGTCAGCCCAGGCAGCGGCCTGGAGGTTGACCTGGCTTGACGCGGTCTGCAGCAGGGCGACCAAGCCATCCAGCGGGTTCTGTTTTTCCCTTTTGATGAAAACAAGCACGCCAAGGTGTTGGCCGGGCAGCCTCTTTCTGCCCGATGCAAATACTCAGAATACTTTTGAATCTAGCCGATCTTTGCTGTCCTGATCATGGCGCTCAAAAGTGACCGTTGGCAACCGCTGGATAAGTGCACCGCCATATCGCGCCGCTCGTCAGATTGCCGGCCGGGTGCGTGCCGCTCTGATTTACTGATACCAAGCGTGGCAATGTAATTTGGCGCTCAGAGCTGGTGCTACGTGATGGATTGAAGCGGACGGGCATGGAGGCGGGAGAGATGACCAGGGTGACTCTGGAGCTCGACAGGCAGTTGTACTTGATGCTGTTGGAATCGGCACAGGCCAATCGGGTGAGTCTTGAAGAGGAATGCTGTCGTCGACTGGAAGGGCGGGCATGGCGCTCGCGCTACCTGCAGGCGCTGGTAGCGGAATTGCGCGCCGACGATGAGCAGCGGCGCGCAAGCTCGGGTTGATTACTTCTTCGTCTTGGCGGGTTTCGGGCAATCCGATTCCTGGAAGCGCTCGGTCGCGACCGGGCGGTTGGTCTTAACCTCGGTGAATTCGTAGCGCATTGTCGCTCCCTTGGCCATCAACTTGCGAAAGCCCGGATTGGTGCACACCGTGGAGCCCAACTGGAAATACACGGCCTTCGGATCGGCGCGCATTTTCTGGGCATGGCTGCTTTGCACGCTGAGGTGGTTGATCAGCTCGGTGCCTTCGACGGTATACCCCTGGTCGAGAATGTCTTCGTTGATTGCCCGCGGCGTACCGACGCTACTTTCCTTGGCAACGTTCTGCAGCATCTTGTTCAGTTCGAGTTCTTTCAGCGAGGCAGCCTGAGCGCTGAAGGACGTCGCCAGCAGAACGGCAACGGTAGGGACGATAAGGCGCAGCATGAAACTCTCCTGGTTCAGTGACTGGTGGTTCGACCGATCACATGACTGTGCGTTCAGTGGTCGGGGATTATAGGGGAGCCCGGGTGGACGGTACAGGCTCGTGCGCTCTGGTAGACTGCCGGCCTTTATTGCCCTGCCGAGTGTTGTTCGTGTCGAGTTTTCCTGTCTGTCGGCGTCGCCCACGATGAATCACGCCCCTAACGCCGTAGCCCGCCTGCGCGACCAGCGCATCGATGAAGGGATCAAGCCGATCCAGGCCCGAGGCTGGCGCGCCCCCCGTTGCAGCGCCTGCCGGGTGATCGAGAGCCATTGCCTGTGCGCCTGGCGTCCGAGCGTCGAAACCCGTTCCGGGGTCTGCCTGATCATGACCAACAAGGAAGTGTTCAAGCCGAGCAACACCGGTTGGCTGATTGCCGATGTGGTGCGTGACAACCATGCGTTCATCTGGTCGCGCACCGAGGTCGATGAGCAACTGCTGGCGTTGCTGAACGATCCGCAATGGCAGCCGTACCTTGTGTTTCCGGGCGAATATGTCGAGCCATCGCGGGTCACCCACACGGTGGACCTCGATCAGTCCAAGCGCCCGTTGTTCATTCTGCTGGACGCGACCTGGACGGAGGCGCGGAAGATTTTCCGTAAGAGCCCGTATTTCGACCGGCTGCCGATCCTGAGCCTGCTGCCCGACAAACTGTCGCGCTACCGCTTGCGTCGTTCGACCCGCAGCGAGCACCTGTGCACTGCGGAAGTGGCAGCGTTGTGTCTGGAGTTGGCGGGGGATAGCGACGCCGCGTCGGCCCTGGATGCCTATTTCGATGTGTTCAGCCAGCATTACCTGGGCGCCAAGGGCCAGCAGGAGGTCAATGTGTCGACCCCGGCCCATGCCGAGTTGCAACCCTTCATTCGTACGCCGCACACAGTATTGGCCCAATAGTGGCCCATACTGGACTCAGGGGCGGTCGTGCTGCTTGACCACCCCGGCTTCGCTGGGCATGCTTGGCGCCGACCAGGGCGCCGCCCCGTGTTGAAACGTCATGTTTGGCGTTGCACGTGCCCCTGTGGATGCCGCCGCAGGGCGGTGTCTTGAGTTGCTTGGCGAGGTGCGAATGCTTCGGGCCTGCCATTAAAAACAGGATCATTTGAAAAATGACCACATACGAAATCCTGATTGCCGATGACCACCCGCTCTTTCGCAGCGCGTTGCATCAGGCAGTGACCCTGGGCCTTGGCCCGGATGTCCGATTGACGGAGGTGGCCAGTATCGCGGAACTGGAAGTCCAGTTGACGGCGAAGTCCGATTGGGACCTGGTGCTGCTGGATCTGAACATGCCCGGTGCCTACGGTTTTTCAGGACTGGTGCTGTTGCGCGGCCAATACCCGCAGATCCCCGTGGTCATGGTCTCGGCCCAGGAAGAAGCGTCAGTGATGGTCAAGGCCCGGGAGTTCGGTGCCAGTGGCTTCATCCCCAAGTCCAGCTCCCTTGAGATGATTCAAAAGGCCGTGAAGGCGGTCCTGGACGGCGATGTCAGCTGGCCGCCCCAGGCGTTTGAAGCCGTGAGCGTGTCCGAGGAAGCCAAGGCCGCCAGCGCGGGCCTGGCCAGCCTCACGCCACAGCAGTTTCGAGTGTTGACCATGGTCTGCGAAGGCCTGCTGAACAAACAGATTGCCTATGAACTGAACGTGTCTGAGGCCACTATCAAGGCCCACGTCACGGCAATCTTCCGTAAACTGAACGTACGCACCCGGACCCAGGCGGCCCTGCTGCTGCAACAACTTGAGTCAATTTCGCCGCCGGCTTAGTGTTCGGGTTCACGCTTTTTTGACCGGGTTTGAATTAGTTTCTCCACTCCTTTTCGATCAGTTGCTCACTCTATGTCACCTTTTAAAGGCCAGACCGGCCTGAAACGCATCCTCAACGCCTCCGGCTATTCCTTGGACGGGCTGCGCGCGGCTTTTGTCGGTGAAGCGGCTTTCCGTCAGTTGGTGTTGCTCAACGTCGTATTGATTCCGTTGTCGTTCTTCCTGAACGTCAGCCGTGTCGAACAGGCGCTGCTGATTGCCGTGTGCCTGCTGGCATTGATCGTGGAATTGCTCAACTCGGCGGTGGAGGCGGCCATCGACCGCATCTCCCTGGAGCTGCATCCGTTATCGAAAAACGCCAAGGACATGGGCAGCGCTGCCCAGTTCGTCGCCCTGACGATGATCGCGTTGGTGTGGGGCCTGATCCTGCTATAACTGCTCAGGCAATGACCGGCAGCACGATTTCGTCGCTGCGCTGGGCCCCGGCGGTGAACGCCCGGCACAATTCGAGAAATTCGCGCATGGCGGAGGTCTGGTACTTCTGTTTGTGCCAGATGAAATAGAACTGCCGCGCCAGGTCCATGTCCGGTGTTTCCACCGCGACGAGGCTGCCGCGGCGGAAGGCGTCGCGCAGGGCCAGGCGTGAGATGCAGCCAATACCTAGGCCGGATTCAACGGCGCGCTTGATCGCTTCGGTGTGTTCCAGCTCCAGGCGGATGTTCAACGCGCTGCGGTGGTGGCGCATGGCCTGGTCGAAAGTCAGTCGTGTGCCCGAACCCTGTTCCCGCAGAATCCAGGCTTCATGGGTCAATTCCTCCATGGTCGCCTGGCCGCGCTTGGCCAGTGGGTGTTGAGGAGCGCAGAACACCACCAGTTCGTCCTCGACCCAGCTTTGCACTTCGATGTCCGGATGGCTGCAGTCGCCTTCGATTAGACCCAGATCAATTTCATAGTGGGCAACCTGGTGCACGATATTGGCAGTGTTCTGCACGTGCAGCTTCACCTGGCTTTCCGGATGGCGCTGCATGAAGCCGCCGATCAACAAGGTCGCCAGGTAATTGCCGATGGTCAGCGTTGCGCCGACCGCCAGTGAGCCGAAACCGGACTTGCCATTGAGCAGGTCTTCGATCTCCTTGGCCTGGTCCAGCAGCGCCACTGCCTGGGGCAGCAGCTGTTTGCCCAGGGCATTGAGGCTCAGGCGTTTGCCGGCACGGTCGAACAACTGGCAGCTCGATTGCCGCTCCAGTTCGGTGATGGAGGTGCTGGCCGCCGACTGCGACAGGTTGAGCTGGCCCGCAGCGCGAGACACGCTTTCTTGCTGGGCGACGGCGACGAAGACTTGAAGTTGACGTAGAGTAAATCGCATATCGATATAACCGATAACCCTTATCTTAATAATCCATTTAACAGATATTGTCGCCGCCATTAGAATGCGATGCAATTGCGCAGATTATCGGCGCAGGCATCATTCCCAGGAGTCCCCGTACATGAGCAACATGAACCACGAGCGTGTCCTCAGTGTTCATCACTGGAACGACACTCTGTTCAGCTTCAAGTGCACCCGCGATCCGGGCCTGCGCTTCGAGAACGGTCAGTTCGTGATGATCGGCCTGCAACAGCCCAACGGCCGCCCGCTTATGCGCGCTTACTCGATTGCCAGCCCGAACTGGGAAGAGCATCTCGAATTCTTCAGCATCAAGGTGCCCGATGGTCCGCTGACCTCCCAGTTGCAGCACCTGAAGGAAGGCGACGAGATCATCATCAGCAAGAAACCCACCGGCACCCTGGTGCTGGACGATCTCAAGCCTGGCAAGCATTTGTACCTGCTCAGCACCGGTACCGGCCTGGCGCCGTTCATGAGCGTCATCCAGGATCCGGAAACCTACGAGCGTTTCGAAAAAGTGATCCTGTGCCACGGCGTGCGTTACGTCAATGAAGTCGCTTACCGCGAATTCATCACCGAGCACTTGCCGCAGAACGAGTTCTTTGGCGAAGCCCTGCGTGACAAGCTGATCTACTACCCGACCGTGACGCGCGAGCCGTTCGAGAACGAAGGCCGCCTGACCGACCTGATGCGCAGTGGCAAGCTGTTCCGCGACATCGGCCTGCCGCCGATCAACCCCCAGGACGACCGCGCCATGCTGTGCGGCAGCCCGAGCATGCTCGACGAGACCAGTGAAGTGCTCAACAGCTTCGGCCTGACCGTTTCGCCGCGTATGCGCGAGCCGGGTGACTACCTGATCGAGCGGGCGTTTGTAGAGAAGTAAGCTGTTGTGGTGACTGGTAGATCGCCATCGCGAGCAAGCTCGCTCCCACATGGGGATTTGGATTGAATCCAGCTCTGGGAGCGAGCTTGCTCGCGATGGCAGCGACTCGGTCCAACTGACTGAGCATAAAAAAAGGTTCTTCACGGAATCCCGGGAAACACAGAAACAAGAACGCCGATTTGATTGATGATGTTCGTGCGAGCAAACACATCTAACAAACCGGCGTTCTTATGCGCGATATTAATACTTTCCTTCCTTTTTGGGAGGGCTTTTCTGTCGTTACGATCAAGCCTGATGGCGACGCGCTTCAGATCGACCTGATTCCCCATCCCACCCGATTCCCATCCTGCGGCGGGTGCCAGAAAACCTGTTCAAGCACTCATGAGTATTGCGAGCGTACCGTTCGTGACTTGCCGATTCTCGGTCGTGCGGTACGCCTCCGCGTTTTGCTCAGGCGTGTTGGCTGTCGTGACTGCGGTAAAC